>WQXU01000013.1 GCA_009781635.1 Treponema sp. | reverse complement strand
CAGAGTATTAATTCATGAGTTATCAAGGATTTAAGGCGGATATTTCAGGAAAAACTCCGCGTTCTCTGCGTCCTGGCGGCTCTGCGAGAGATTTCTTTATAATTTTTACTTGCGCAAATGAAGAAAATTAACATATAATGTAATAAAACAGGTAATTCATATTAACTAAACAACTGCCTGAAAAAAACGGTCGTATATTTTTAGCGATTTGGTAGCAGCTATTAGTTTTTCGCAGTATCGTTATGCGTCATGCCCGCAACACATGTAGCGGTGGGAGCGCAAAGGCAGCATCTGCCACTTTTTCAACAACCCCGGAACCCCCCAACCCCTATTCCCTAAACCCCAGCCCCCACTTGCTCTGGTAGCACGTTTTACTCAATTGTAATTTCTGCAGATTCCTTTTATAATTAAAAATCTTGCTATTAGTTAGAAAATTGATTATCCGGAGGACTAAAATGAAGAAAATCATGAGGGTAGCGATAATTATCCTTACGCTGGCGGCGCTGCTTATATCAGTATCCGCCTGCCAGAGAAGAGCTGCTGCAGGAAGCGGCGGTTTTACAGTTGAAGAAGGCGTACTTGTAATGGTAACAAACGCTGAATTTCCGCCCTACGAATTCTGGGACGGCGGCAGGATCGTCGGTATTGACGCGGAAATCGCAGATGCAATAGCCAACAAGCTGGGCTTGCGGCTTCGCATAGACGACATTGACTTTAACGCCATACTGCCGGCTGTTACAAGCGGCAGGGCTGACATGGGAATGGCCGGCATGACAGTTACGGAAGAACGCAAGCAAAGCGTTAACTTTTCTACAAGTTACGCCACAGGCGTGCAGGTAATTATTGTAAGGGACGGCTCTCCAATCACAAACGCTGATGATCTTAGCGCAGAAGGCGCAAATTTCAATATTGGCGTCCAGGAAGCTACAACAGGCGATCTTTACACCACATGGGATCTTGAAGATGAGGGTCTTGCAACCATCCACCGTTTCAGAAGGGGCGCTGACGCTGTGCAGGCCCTTGTTACAGGAAGGGTTGACTGTGTTGTAATTGATAATGAACCTGCCAAGGCATTTGTAGCCATGAACCGCGGACTTCGCATTCTGGACACCGAGTTTGCAGTTGAAAATTATGCAATTGCATTTGCGCTTGAAAACACAGCTCTTAGAGACGCTGTAGACGGCGCATTACGCGATCTCATTGCAGACGGCACAGTGCAGCGTATAATAGATAAGTATATCAAAGTTGATTGATGGATAAAGGAGCGGTAATAATACTGCTCCTTTTTATTTTATTGTCATACAAAGAGGACGCGCTTGCAGGAGTGGTTTGAGAATCTGCAAAAATTATTTATCCTCAATTTCATTAATGACAACAGATGGCAGTTTCTTTTAAACGGCCTTGCAGTTACGCTGCGGATTACTTTCTTTGCGCTGCTTATAGGAATTGCGATTGGCATTATTGTCGCCATTGTGCGTTCAACATACGACAAGAACGAAAAAAACTTAAGACGGGGCGCAGGGCGGTTCATTCTGGGTCTCTTCAATGTTATCTGCAAATTTTACCTTACAGTCATCCGCGGCACGCCTGTCGTTGTCCAGCTTATGATATTCTATTTTGTAATACTTGTAAGCATCAGAAACGGCGAACTGATAGGCATTATTGCGTTCGGCATTAATGCCGGAGCCTATATCGCGGAAATTTTCAGAAGCGGCATCATGTCGATCGATAACGGCCAGTTCGAGGCGGGACGCAGCCTTGGATTTAATTATATTCAGACAATGCGGTACATTATAATCCCCCAGGCTTTTAAAAATATCCTGCCGACTCTTGCCAATGAGTTTATTGTCCTTTTAAAGGAAACTGCAGTTGTAGGATATGTCGCTGTGCAGGATCTTACAAAGGCAGGAGATATTATCCGCGGGCGCACATTTTCCGCATTTATGCCTTTAATTGCAGTTGCCCTTATTTATCTTGCGCTTGTTATGTTCTTTACATGGCTTGTCGGCATATTGGAAAGGAGGCTTCGCTCAAGTGAACGCTGATATTCTAATACAAACCAGAGAGCTTAAAAAATATTTTAAAGACGGTACGATTACTGCTCTTGACGGAATAACAACGCAGGTTCGCAAGGGCGAAGTTGTTGTTGTAATAGGGCCGTCCGGAAGCGGCAAGTCCACTTTCCTTCGCTGTCTTAATCTTCTGGAAACCCCGACAGGCGGAACTGTAACATTTGAAGGCACGGACATCACAGAACCCAAAGTAAATATAAATATTCACCGCCAGAAAATGGGTATGGTATTCCAGCATTTTAATCTTTTCCCGCACATGACAGTGCTTAAAAATATGACAATCGCGCCCATAAAACTTCTTGGCAAATCCAGGGAAGAAGCGAAAGAAAAAGCCATGTCGCTTTTAAAGCGCGTAGACCTTGCGGACAGGGCCGATGCGTACCCTAACCAGCTTTCAGGCGGGCAGAAACAGCGTATTGCGATTGTCCGCGCGCTTTGCATGGATCCTGATGTAATGCTGTTCGATGAGCCGACAAGCGCATTAGACCCTGAAATGGTCGGCGAGGTACTCGATGTAATGAGACAGCTTGCGCGTGACGGCATGACAATGGTTGTAGTAACGCATGAAATGGGTTTCGCGCGGGAAGTGGGAACCCGGGTCATATTCATGGATTACGGTAAAATAGTTGAGGAAAACAACCCTGATGAATTGTTTTCCTCACCAAAAAGCGAAAGGCTTAAAAACTTCCTTGCAAACGTCCTGTAAATCAATTTAACCTTAGGTGCATTTTAAAACACCGCAGATCCGCCTGTAACAACCCATGTTGCTAGGATTGCAAGCACAAATGAGCCTGTGTAAACTGTCCCGCTTTTTCTGTATAGCCATGTTGAGAAAAAGAAGAAAACAGCAAACTGCGGAACAAGAAGTATCAATATCGACATAAAGGGCCCGCCGAACAGCGAAGAAAAAAGCATATCCGCACCCGGTCCAAAACCCATGAAAAACGGAATGTATTGAATCAGGGCAATTATAAAAAGACCGCCCAGCATGACAAGTATGCTGTAAGCCCACCATGCAAGCTGGGTAAGGGGTGCGGATTTATATTCGGGAAGCCTCATCTGCCCGTAGAGTTTAACCCCTGCGTTAATAGTAAAAAAGGCTGCATAAAAGGGCAGGTATACAAGAAACTGGCCAAACCTTAAAAAATTAAACGGTCTGAAAAACGGCCATATAAAACGAAAATCCAATTGGAATACAGCAGCGCTTATACAGGTCATAATGTACATTGTACCTGTTAAAATAAAGGCTGCGATTACCGCACGAAGAGCAATCCTGCCGCAGGCATACTGCCTTTCAGGTTCGGCTGATGCAAGCCCGAGATCCGGTAATGTCCAGCCTTCCTTTTTGCCTCCGCCTTTTTTATACCAGTAGTAAAGCGTAAACAGGGCGACAAGCATAAGAAATGAAAGCCATGTAATAAAACCGTTGCCGATCGTCATCCGGAAAATATTTTCAGGCAGCGGCAGGAGCCCGTGCCCAAGCTGGGTTAAGAAGGGAAAGGTTATGCCGCTTATTAAAATGGCAATTAAAAAAGTGGATGTGCGGCTCTTTTTGGAAAGTATTTTTGCATTCTTGCTTAAGGGAAGCGAAAGAGATTCAAAAAACCTGAATTTAACAAGAACAAGAAAGAGGGGCAGCATGGAAACCATAGCAGCTAACATTGCAAGCAGGCTTAGGGTTTCCTTCAGCCACTGGACATGATTTGTATCCGCAATATTTGTTTTAACATCAAGCGCGGCTGTAAGCCAGTTCATGGCAGGAGTTAGAGCGCCGCTGTCATAGGTGACAAGACGGTGGTTTGTTTTTATCAATTCCATGCGCCGCGCGCTGCCGTCTGCAAAAGAGCCGTAAGTCCTGTTCCATTCAACAGGAGCGTTTTGGCCCATAAAATCCCTGTAGCGAAGAGGCGTTTTTTCCAGACCCAAAATGAGCTGGTTGTAATCCCTCATATTTTCGAACTCTTCTATAAGCGCCTGCAAAAGCAGCACATTGTTAAATTTTACATTTTGGGAATCGTAGTGGGAAAGCGGAAAAACCTCTCCGCACTGAAGTACAATGGCGCGGTGTTCCGGAAAATCCGATGCAACTGACCACGACGACCATGTTCCCATTGAATGCCCTGTCAGCGCCATCCTGTTTGAATCCACAAAAGGAAATGATGATAAATAACGCCATGCATCCCTTCCGCCCATGGAACTGTCCGCCAAACCGCTGGAAATTGACGGACGGAAAAAATCAAGGATGCTGAATGTCATCATTATCATAAAACGTTTGGGACCCGAAATCGTCCTTTCAAGGTTTTTTATATTGTAGCTGCTCCAGCCCCGCCCGCGCATACCGGGACTTGAATCGCCGTGGCCGTAACTGTCAATTGAAAGGACAACAATTCCGCGGCGGGCAAGTTCGATGCAAAAAGCAGTATTGGTATCTTTATCGCTTTGATAGCCATGCATCGCAAGAACAGCCGCGGCAGGATTTGCAGCGCTTGCAGTTTTTGGCCTGTAGAGCCTGTAAGCAATACGGACAGGAAGATCATTTGCCGCCATGCTCTGCGCCGGCGCAAAAAAACCTGTGGTTACTTCCACGCTTCCAAAACCGTCTCTTACATGAGCTGCCATTCCGTTAAAAATAAATGTAACAATAACGCAGACGGCAAAAATAACAAGCGGTTTTATAATTGATTTATTCATGAATACTCCTGTAATTTTAAGACTTGAAAAAATTATAGCACTAAAAATGAATGTTACAAGTTTTTTATTTTAATAATAAAGAGTATCCGCATTCAAAATATTCTTTTTTTACCCTGGACAGCAGAACCTTCCCTCTTTCGCGCCTGACTCTTACAGGTCCCAAATCCGCTGCATTTACAGCGCCTTGGCAAAATTGCCTTACAGCAGTACGCCTGACAGGGCAGGTTTTTTTTACGCCTTTTAGAAGTTCGTCTATCGCAAGAAACAATGCTTCCTCGCGGATTATCTGCGGCATGGAAAAAAACATTTTCTCATCTGCAGAGAAAAGTCCCCCGGACTCAAGTCTAATATCCCAGGAAACGCGCTGTTTTGCTTCATCTTTTATAAAATCCGCTGCAAGAGCCTGAGTCTCGCCCAGAGCAGACAGGCATGTTTTCCAGGATGGAAATGATTCGTTTAAAAACGGTACAAGGCTGCAGCGGATGCGGTTGCGCAGGAACTTTATATCGGTGTTTGTGGAGTCTTCGCGCCAGGGAATATTTATTGATGTCAGATAACTTATGACATCGGCGCGGGTCATGCCAAGCAAGGGCCTTGCTATCCGTCCGCGTCTTTGAGGCATTGCCGCAAGACCTGCCGGCCCTGCGCCGCGCAGGATGCGCATCAGGGCTGTTTCAAGTAAATCGTCCTTTGTGTGGGCAAGTAAAATAACTGTTTTTTCACAATCGCTTTTGCTGCTATCTATGCGTTTTGCATATTTTGACAAGGCCCTGTGCCGGAAAAAGCGGGCTGCAGCTTCAATGCCAACTTTATTTTTTTGCGCATAAGCTGCAATTTTTCCGGGCGGAATGTGCGTAACACTGCATTCTATTCCGTTTTTTTCACAAAAAGCGCGGACATATTCAGCATCGCCGCGGCTTTCATCCGCCGGACGCAGACCATGCTCAACATGAAGACAAAAAACCCTGCGCAAACCCTTTACGGCGCATAAGGCCGCAAGCATTGCCATAGAATCTGCGCCGCCGGAAACAGCGGCAAGCAAAACTGCGTCCTGCGAAAGAGAATCTAAAAAGGATGAAACATTATTTTCAAAGCGTAAGATATTCTGCTGTGAAGTAACAGGTGCGGAGTCCGGAGTGTTTTTCATTCCCAGCCTGCTTCCGCACCTAACTGCTATTTCTTGTCTGCGGCAGGAGCAGCCTTTTTATCAGCAGCAGGAGCAGCTGCAGCGCCTGTTGCGGCAGCTTCGGCTGAAGCGGCTGCATCAGCTTTTGCAAATTTTACAAGAGCAATGGTCTGATCCGGATTTGATAAAAGCCGTACGCCCTGCGCAAGAGGAATGTCACGAACATGCATGGACTGATTTGTTTTAAGACCGGAAATATCGATGTCTATTCTTTCCGGAAGATCCTTGGGCAGACATTCAATTTCAATTTCATGCACAGGAGTTTCAAGCATGCCGCCTTCGCGCACACCGGCAGGATTTCCGTGGAAAACAAGCGAAACTTTGGCGCGTAAAACTACACCGCTTTCAACCTCATAAAAATCAATATGAAGAATATTCCCGTCGATAATATTTCTTTGAGTATCTTTTACAAATGCATCGTATGATTTGTCTCCGACTTCCACTTTTACAATTGTACTTTCGGATATACCTTTTGTTTCTTTAATAAATTCTGAAGAGTCCAGATCGATAGAAACAGATTTGCCTGTTCTTCCGTAGATAACAGCGGGAATCCTGCCGTTTTTTCTCATTCTGCGTGATTCAGCAGATCCAAATTCCTGGCGGCTTTTTGCCTGTAATATAACCTTGCCCATATTAACTCCTGTTTGGTTCATACCCCTATCTGGGACGACAGGATTCGAACCTGTGAATACCGGCTCCAAAGACCGGTGGCTTACCACTTGCCGACATCCCATTTTTATTTTTTGAGATTATCATAAACACAGGATTTTAATCAAGAGGCTTAAAAAATGCTAAGCTTGCGTTAATTAAATCATTAATTCCGGATATTTTGTCAGATTAAAAGACATTGGTCTTTAATGCTGATATCAATCCTGATCGTCTGCAGTAGCTTCGGTAACATCACCGGAGTCGTATTTTTCAAGGATGCGTTTTTGCAGTTCTGCCCTGAATTCGGGGTGAATCGGATGCGCAACATCTTTATATTCACCAGCCCTTGTTTTACGGCTTGGCATGGCTATAAAAACACCAGTTTTACCCTCTATGATCTTTATATTGTGAACAACAAAGCAATCATCAAAAGTAACCGTTACATAGGCCTTCGGTTTACCACCGCCAGTCACCTTGCGGACCCTAATATCAGTAATTTCCATAGCTCCTCTCCTCTGAGGTCCCAATGTTGATAAAAGCCTAACACAACTCTATCAAAATGATTAAAATTGTTAAGCTCCACTTGTTTTACATTGTAATACTGATTTGTCACGAAAGCAAGTGAAAAAGTTGCTTTTTTATATGAAGGATTTTATAACATTTCAAATTATTAATTGATTTTTGTTAATATTGCTCACTTAGAGAGCGGCAATGCTCTGTATGTTTCCATCTGCTGCGAAGAGCGTACGCTGCTTTTTGCGCCTGCTGTGATTCTTTAAAAATGCCAAAGCATGCAGAGCCTGCTCCTGAAAGGCCTGTAAAACAGGCGCCAAGTTCCAACAGGGCGGAAAGCAATTCACTGTAAATCGTCATTTCCCTTTGCAGAAAAACTTCCAAAAAATCATTCTTAAAAAATCCGCTCTCTTCCGCAAACCAGGCACAGCCGGCGCGAACAGCAGAAAGGTCCAGGGGCATGGAATCATTGGGGTGATTTTTGCCTGCTCTGTAATCATCAAGCAGGCGGTAGGCCGCCGCGGTATCGCTTGAGAAGCCCGGGTAAACAAGCACCAGATGCAGGGAAGGACATTTTACAGGTTCAATTTTATCGCCGCGCCCTGTAATTATGGCGGCGGCAGTTTCATGGATAAAAAAGGGAACATCGCTGCCGAGAACGGCTGCCATTTCAAGAAGGGTTTCCCGGCTTAAGGGGGAGCCTGCAATTTTATTTAACGTAAGCAATACGGCAGCTGCATTGGAAGAGCCGCCGCCAAGGCCGCTTCCTGCGAAAATGCGTTTTTCTGCAGTTATTTTTATTCCGCGGGAAAACCCTGTTTTTTCACGGAAAAGGCAAAGAGAGCGGAAAATGATGTTTTCCTGCGCCGGAATGGAAAAATCAAGCCCTTCCATGCATATTTCCGCTGAATTATCGCATTCTAAAAGTTCAAATTTAAGAGTATCGCCGAAATCCACAGCCAGAAAAATACTTTCAAGATCATGAAACCCGTCTGGGCGCCTGTCTTTAACAGTCAGATGAATGTTTACTTTTGCAGGGGCAAAGACAGGCTGGATTGTCTGCCCCTTAAATTGCTGCATATGTTAAGAATACTATAAACATGGACATTTTTCATGCTGTAAAAATATGTTAATCAAGTTTGATAAATTTAACAAAAACCAGTTGACAAACGAATATGTCCTCCCTTATGTTTCTAATGGGGAGGCAGTTTAGCCTTCCTACTCAGTTTAGATTCAAAAAATATCTATTTTCAAGGGAGACCATTATGGTTCTGAACGGAGCTAATGAAGAGCTAATGCTGGTACCTGTATTCGCAGGCAATGATGCGGACGATTTTAATGCCGTTTACGGTTCTGACAGCTGCTCTCCGGCTTTCATCCTCAGCGATGACGATATCGATGATGATGACGAATTTGACGATGAAGATGAGTACGAAGACGACGATCTGGACGAAGAAGACGATGACGACGAAGATGACGATGACTATGAGGAAGACGATTACGAAGAAGATGATGACTACGAAGACGAAGATGAAGAAGACGATGACTGGGACGACGAAGACTAGCCGAGTGTCCTGTAAAATTCAAATGACACAATGACAAGTTAAGGTAATTCTTTATTTATAAGGAATTACCGCATTATGTTATTATTGAAACTGAATATTACAGGACACCAGGATTAAGGATCAGTAGTCAGGGTGATTAAGAACAGTAATGACTGCAAACCCGTTAACTACTGACCTGTCTCCACAATCTTTCCAAATCGTAAAATTCCCTGGCAGCGGCGGTCATGAGATGAACGATTACATGGCCAAGATCAAGCAGACGCCATTCGTCTTCGGAATTTTTGCGGAAACTTCCGCGAATATCCATGTCTTTCTTGTGACATAATTCTCTTACATGCCTTTCAAGACCGTCCATGTGCGTTTTGCTTGTGGCTGTTGCAATTATGAAAAAATCTGTCCAGTTACTGATACCTCGAAGATCCAGCAGGCAGACATCCTGTCCATTATTCTCCTGTAAAAGCGCAGCTAAAGCAGCAGCGCTGTCATTAAGATTATCAGTTTCCAACAACGTATCTGCCATTAAAATTCCTTCCTATAAGCAGGGTAATATCGGCTTTATACTCAATGTTCATATTAACAGGATCAATTTCAAGTTCTTCAGGCTGCAGAAATTCCCTGCGAATATTTGTACAGCGGATTACATCGGCAAAAGCCTCTACCATTTCATCATCTCCGGAATGATGAATTATGACCGTGCTGTCATAATTGCTCCTGTCTGCGTTTCCAATTGATATCACATCGTAGCCAAAACTGCGAAGCATCTCCGCAGTTCTTCCGGCAAGCCCGTTAACTGCAGTTCCGTTCAAAACTTCCACAGTAAGGGTGCGTTCGATCATGTGAGTCTCAATCTCCCGCGTAAGGGTTCCCGATGTCTGGCGTACAATTTCCTTTATTAAATTTCCGCCCCAATGAGGTATAATGAGCATCTGCTCCGATACTTCGCGCAGATTTCCTCCGACAAATTGAATATTTGTTCGGTCGATATCTATATTGGTAAACTCGTCAAAAAGGCGCAATAATGCGCGCTGGTTCATATTGGTTTTAAAGAGCGAATAATACATTTTGGCAGTCATTGGATTTTTTAAGCTTTCATTCATTTGTATCTGCCGGTTAAGGTAACCAAGAAAGAAGCGCTGCCTGCGGAACATCTCCATCTCACTGTCTTCATGAGTCAGGCTGTATGTCGCATATATGCCGGCCTTGGCGCCGTCAAGAACAGTCATGCCGGAGGGGAACAAAATAATGTCATCATCATCCCGGAAAAAAACACGCGAGGGGATAAATATTTCCACTCCTTCTAGAATATCAACAATAGAAACAAGATTTTCCCTTGTTATAACAGCGGAAAAATTTATTTCTATCCCCAGAAGTCTTTCGATTTCTCTTTGGTAATTTCCAATTCTGCCCGAATACGAAGCAGATGACGAATCATATACCCTGTCTATGCGATCTACGCGGTTTATTCTTGAAATTAAAAGGCCAAGATCCCCTGGTATATCAAAAATGGCCGCGCGCTTTGTTGCAGGGTAGTACATAAGCACATAGGTGCTAAGAGGCATCCTTGAGTCTTCTATTACAAATAAAATATTAATAATGCGGTTGCCGGCAATGGCATCTTCCACAGGATTGCTGCGAAATGTAAATATAGAAAAAACAATTCCCAAAATGAGTAAAATTAAAATTAAAGCAAGCAGAAAAAATGAGGCATCACCTGTTTTTTTTCTCAATTCTTACTCCCATGCATTTCCTGATTTTTCTTTATCCTGTTAAGCAGCTTTAGCGTATCTTCCGATAAATCCGCGCTCTTTGCCTTCAATTTGATGATGGTTCTTTCAACCACGGCCAAAAGGATACTGTCCAAATCCGCTTCCCTGCATAATTTTCTTAAAGCAGTATCGATATTCCTTGTGTTTTCTGTCTTATCGGCAATGTATATAATCTTTGCCAATTGCCCCATGTCTTCGCAGCCTGATGTATGAAATGCAACGGCTTCAAGCACATCTTTATTATTAATGCAGAAATGATCTCTTAGCAATACTGCGGCAGCCTTGCCGTGCAGGAGATTCGGTTTGCTTTTTTCCAGCGCAGAAACTGCAAATTTTTCTGCCTTTGCAATCTTCAATAAAAGTTTGTTATCAAACTGCTTTGCCAAATCATGCGCAATTCCTGCAAGATAGCCTGCTGCCGGGTCTGCGCCAAAACGGCGGCACAAATCCACGGCATGAAGAGCGGCGCTCCTTGAATGCAGAAAACGCTCAATACTTAGAGTCTGCCTTGCTTCTGTTTCAATTTGCTGAATGACTGCCTGACTAAGCTCATTTTGAGCGTTTTGGCCTTTATAACCATAGAGCTGCCTGTCTTCGATAATTGCCCTTGTTCCCGGCGGCACCAAAGACCGCCAGCAGGATGAGCCGTCGTTTTCATCGCTTATTTTCTGCCGTAAAGCCCGCGAAGAAACATTCATTACATCATTCTTGATAATAATATGAGGAAACGGGTATTTTACTGCGGCAGAATTTATTCTGCGGGCAATTGCAATATCTGCAAGCTCTAATATTTTTTCACTTTCACGCCAGCTTAAAAATTCCGCAGCAAGATCATCGCCGATAATTAAAACCGGTTTTCCTTCAGGCATATAACGGGCGATAATATCTTCCAGCGTAATTATTGTGTATGAAACCCCGCCCCGCCTGATTTCGCAGCTGTCAATTGCAAACCTGCTATCCCCATTAACTGCCGCGGCAAGCATATCAAGCCTGTCATTGGCATTTGCTTCATTTACATGCTCCGGCAAGGGCCCCGGCTTAAAAGGAGAATGCCAGGCCGGTACAAAAATAACTCTGTCAAGTTTTAAAGCAGAAATGGCATTATCGGCAAGAAAAAGATGTCCAAGATGAACCGGATTAAAACTGCCGCCCAAAATGCCAAGCCTCATTCTATTTCCTCTTCTTCATCAAAGTCCGTCTGTAAAAGCCCGGTATTTATTTCATCATTTGGATCGTCTGCGCCTGTATTGTTATCTGTGTCTTCTGTTAAACGTAAAAACGCATTGGACAGCTCCTTAATGCCATCACCTGAAAAAACAGAAATTCCCATAACTTCTTCCGCAGGATATTTTGCCGCAAGTTCTGTAAGCCGTCCTTTTAAATCTGCGCCGGAATCTTCTGTTAAAAGATCTGTCTTTGTACCCGCAAGCAGACGTTTCTTTTTAATTAAATCTGCGGAGAAAGAGCCAAGCTCATTTAAAAGGATGTCAAAGGCAGCAAGATAATTATCATCGGAAAGATCGATTAAAAATGCCAGGGCCTTAGTTCTTGATATATGTTTTAAAAATTTTATTCCAAGCCCTGCTCCCTGTGACGCTCCTTCTATAAGACCCGGAATGTCGGCGATAATAATATCCTTATCTCCTGATGTAAGAACTCCCAGATTGGGGATCTTTGTCGTGAAAGGATAAGCTGCTATTTTTGGTCTTGCATTTGTAAAACGGTCAAGAAGGCTCGATTTGCCGGCATTTGGAAAACCAACAAGTCCTATATCGGCCATTATTTGCAATTCAATTTTAAGTTTTACTGTTATGCCGGGTTTTCCGGGCAGAGCTTTTCGCGGCGCCTGGTTCACAGAGGACTTAAAATGGATATTGCCCCAGCCCCCATTGCCGCCTTTTAAGAAAATAAAGTCTTCCTGATTATGCGAAAAATCATGTATAAGTTCATTTGTTTCGATGCTGCGGATTAACGATCCCGGCGGCAGCGGAATAATAATATCGGCGCCGTTTTGTCCGTAGCGCCCCCAGTTTTCGCCGTCGCGGCCGTTTTCCGCTTTGTAGATATGTTTGTAACGAAGATGGGCAAGGGTACGCAAATTGCGGCGGACTGTAAATACGACACTTCCGCCCCTGCCGCCATCGCCTCCCGCCGGACCGCCCTTTGGAACATATTTTTCCCTGCGAAAAGCTGCACAGCCGTTACCGCCGCTCCCTGAGGTAACTTCGATTATGGCCTCATCTGCAAATCTTTCCATGGATAAATTATACCTAAGTATGCAAAATGACTACTGCCATCTTAAAAACACAGAAGAATGAAATGTCAGCTTCCCTGGACTATGGATGCCAGTTTGCGTCCGCGTCTTTGATGGAACTTGACTTTTCCGTCTGCAAGCGCAAAAAGCGTAAAATCACCGCCTGAGCCTACATTATCTCCAGGATGTATTTTAGATCCCCTCTGGCGCGCGATAATGGTACCTGCTTTTACCAGGGAGCCATCCGAAGATTTTATACCCAGATACTGCGGGTTTGAGTCTCGTCCGTTTTTTGCGCCGCTTCCGCCGCGTTTACGTGCCATATCAAGTCCTCCTGATATCCATAAGAAAACCCTATCCGGCTTTCTTCATTAAATTTATGTTAAACAGCTAACATTTTTTAACTGTTAATTTACAGTTTTCCGGATATTCCCCTGCAACAGATGAAAGTCCGTTTATAAGAAACTCCCCAACAGCGCAAAGAAAATCTTTTCCTTCTGCATCATGTTGGGTTTCCAGCCAGAGCTGACCCCTTTCCGGCGCATCAAAGTTAACTGTAATCCCGTTCCGGTTTGAAAGGGTGCTTACGGTTGTTCTTATCAACACTGAAACAGCAGCGCATACGATATCATTTCCGGCCTTTCCGGCTCCGGAATGACCGCAGGCCTTACAAGCTTTTAAGACTCCATCATCATCTAAAAGCGCTTCTATCTTGATCACCTAAACCTCAATGGCCAGGTCAGGACTGTCAAGCGGATATTTCACCAACTTTGATAATTGAATATTGCTGCCTGTGCCCCTGTTTCCGGCGGTAGTCTTTCTTGGATTTGTACTTGAAAACAATGATTTTATCATCTTTTTCATGAGATTCCACCGTTATAGACACTTTTGCGCCTGTAACATAGGGGCTGCCTATTTTAATCGAGTCGCCGGAAATCAAAAGTACCGTATCGATATCGATAGCTGTTCCGGGCTGGGCGTCAATCAAGTCAACTTTGAGCAGGGCGCCTTTCTCGGCCTTATACTGTTTCCCCTTAAATTCTACAAGAGCGTACATCTTCTTCTCCAAAAATAGTCATAATCGTATTATCTTTTATCGTAATTATCAAAAAAAGTCAAGGCTGTACCGTTTTTTTTACATCTGGTTTTGCAAGCACTATCCGCCGACAAGCAGGCGCCCAATGTTATATAGTTCCGGTACCTTGGTATAAACAGGTTTGCCGTCTTCTCCAACATCCTGCTTGTCCATTTCTACCAGGCTAATGTATAATTCATGCAAAAGATCGGAAAAAACCCTTAAATTTGACGAAAAATTACTTACCGCCATTTCCCTTAGTATTTTATCGGGTCCCGGAGGCATGGAAAGCAGCTTGCTTTTTATTGTGGTTCTGTTCCTGGCAACTTCGACAAAGCGGGCGCAGGCAGCTATCTGACGGTACAATTCATCAAGATGGAATCCCTGATACCGGTATAATTCCATCTTTTCAGTGAGAATTTCAATTTGATCCCATGTGTTTTTATCAATTTGAATTTGCAGCAAAATCGGACGTAAAAACCGGTTAGAGATATTGGTCTTATAATGTTCTCCGATTTGTTCAATCAGCCGTACAATGTGAGGATCTTTTATCCTGTCCAAAATGCCTCCATAACCCGGGGGTTACTGTTCCTGTAATTTTATCATTGTAGTGACAGATTGACAAGCATACACAAGGCAAAATACACTTAATTATGCAACAGGGAAATGCCCGCATTTTTATTATTTGTTTTTTTTTATTGATTACTTTGTTTATCTTATCATGTGACAGCAAAACCGCAGAGATATGGACAGACAGAAGTGAAGTTGCCCTTTACGGAGAATTTTTTAATACCGTACAGAATCAATACAAGATTACCGTAAGATATGTTGAATTCCCAACAGCACAAATAACAAGGCAGAATTCCCCTGATCTTATTATTGCAAGCTGGCTTAAAAATTCTTCTACTGCAGTAACTTTTAAATCTCTTAATAATCTTTTCGGAAACAGAAAACTTGCAAGAAATATTTTTTATCAGCGGCTTTTGGCCGTAGGCAGAATAGATCGCACTCAATACCTTCTGCCTGTATCGTTCAATATTCCTGCATTGATTTTTTCAAGAGACAGGGTGAACGAATTATCCAGCCAGTTCACAATAGATTTTGATGAAATTAAAAAATTAAGCAGAAGTTTTAATGCTGAAACCCGCGGCATATATTCAAGGATGGGGTTTTCTCCGCTCTGGAACGACAGATTTCTGCTAACTGCGGCAATGCTGTCCGGAGCTTCATTCAGGGAAGCAGATCCCCTGGCCTGGGATGCCGCCGCGCTTGAACGTTCAATGGTATTTATCTCCGACTGGACAAATGAAATAAATACCGGCAATCAGGCGGAAGAAGACTTTACATTCAAATACTTCTTTGAACCTCCGGAAAGGCTTATTCATAACGGACGCATTCTTTTTTCGTACATTGAAAGCAACGAACTCTTCCTTTTGGGAGATGACAGAAAGAACAATCTGGATTTCCGCTGGATTATGGAGCAATACAGGATTCCCGTAACGGAGAGTACTGTATATTTGGGAATCCCAAAAAAAGCAAAATCCGCAGCCGCGGCAGGCGCTTTTATTCAATGGTTTTTTAGAGTGGAAACCCAGCGCACACTTTTGGAATATTCAATAGCTAACAGGATAAACGAAAATATTTTCGGCATCTGCGGCGGCTTTTCGGCGCTTAGCCCTGTTACAGAACATGTCTATCCCCTGTTTTATCCTGAACTTTTGGGCAGGATGCCTCCGTCAGAACATTTTACCCTTCCCAACATACTGCCTGCAAACTGGGCAGCCATGAAGGAACGCATAATACTTCCCTATTTGAATGATCGCGCAAGAGAAGACAATGCCATTAACGCTTATCCTCTGGAAAGGCGTCTTACAGACTGGATGCGGATGAACAGATAGCCCTCTGTTCTCAGACTGCGCCTGTATACAAATTAATTTTTATAGAAGGAATTGCCGATACTCATAACAGGAGTATATGGTATGAATATAGGAGCAATACCGCATCAGGCATTCCCCAGCATGGGATACGCGATAACCGCATCCAGAGACGGCAGAATGTCCCTTCCTGTTTCTCCCGGTCTTGTTATCTACTCACACTTTAAACATGTCTCAGGAACTCCTGCCCCGGAAGGCACCCAGGGCGTAAATATTTCCAAGTTAAAAATACTGGATACAATGATTGAGCAATTGGCAAAAATGAAAGGGCAGCCTGCCGGCGATTTCGGCAATTTGAGCGGAAACGACGAAAACCGCATAAACGCATTAATTGAGCAATATCAAAAGCAGATAAAGGCTACCCAGAACCTGAGCGTTTATGCTCCGGCAGCGCCTGTCACCGGGGCCTTGTTCAGTATAACTGTATAATCATTCAATACTTGAAAAAATTCTGTACGGACCGCTTATCTCTCTGTTATATCCTCTTAATCTGAATAAATATGTGCGGTTTGCTTCAGCAAGAATTTCCAGTCTGGCATTATAATTTTCGCCGCCGTCATCATCACTGGCTATCCACTCATATGAGTCTGTAAATGCTTCCAAGAATGTATCAATATTTCCGGATGTTTCCATAATAAGGCGGCCTCTTCTTGGCGCTCTGACGCTAAACCAATAATGCTCTCCTGCAGCGATATTTCCATTCTGGAATGTTCCCGGATTCAATTGTGTTGGAGCAGGATATGACTTAAAATTTGCCGTTAACCGGTATGGCCCGCTTTCCTCGCCATAGGCGTATAACCTGAAATAATAGGTTTTGCCGGACCTTACATCTGCTTCAAGACGCGCATTTAAATCTTCGCCGCTGTCATCATCGCTGTTTATAAGAACGAAATTCTCATTATAAACATCCAGCATTGTGTCTGTATCTCCTGAGGTTTCAACGGTAAGAACGCCATTTCCTGCTGCTCTGACACTAAACCAGTAATCCTGGCCGATGACAATATTTCCGTTGTGAGAGGAACCTGCACGCAGCGTCGTCATGGGAGGTATAGGCTTGTGAGATGCCAGGATACGGTATCTGCCTGTTACATCCGGGCTATAACCCCTTAATTTAAAAAGATAAGTGGTGTTACGTTCAACCAATATAAAAATCTTGGCATTCAAATTATCTCCGCTGTCATCGTCTTCTGTTATAAGATTCCGTCTTGAATCATAAGCTTCCAGATAAGTGTCAATATCTCCTGTTGTCTCTACTGTTAAAATTCCGGCTTCTGTTGCTCTTACACTGTACCAAATTTCCTGATCTGCTCTCAAAGTACTGTCAATAAAAGAACTGATGCGCAGTTCCTGGGGGTTCTGGGAAAAAGCGATACATGGAATCAGCAATACTAAAATTATAAATAATATACTTTTATACATATAAATTACCTCTTAATTAAATAAATTATATCACGGAGGCTTTATATAAACAACACGGGGGTTTGAACTTGGGTTTTTATATTTTTTTACAGATGTCCGGGATCGAGGATTATAATGTCTACTCTGCGGTTGTTGGCGCGGCCTTCTTCAGTATCGTTACTTGAAACAGGTGCGGTGGAAGAGAAACCTGAAATCTGAAAATTATTTTCGTTTATTCCAAGAGCTGTCAGATAACGCAGAACTGCCCTTGAGCGTTCCGCCGACAATTGCCAGTTATCTTCCCACGGGCCGGCCGGATCAACATCTACTGAGTCGCTGTGGCCTTCTATTCTGAATTTTCTGCCGCTTAATTCCGAGGAATCGAGATAGGTTCCAAGCCGCAAAAGAATATCTCTTGTCGCTTCAATATTGATGGTTGCGCTTGCAGGGTAGAAAAACGCATCTCCGGCAAGCGTGATAACAAGGCCCCTTTCATCATGGGTAACTCTTACTTTATTGGATCGGATTTCAGGCGAAAAGACAGAGATTGCCCTGCGCAGAGCAGTTCCCATAATTCTTCCGCGCTCCATGGAAGGCAGGGACATGATCGTGTTTCCCAAATCAGCTGCACGGCCGGCGGAAATTGTAAAACCTCCGGGCATGGCGCCGATGCCGCCCTGCCTCATCGATGTGGAAATTGCATCCAACTGCTGCTGAGTAATATCATCCGGGTTAAAAAGAATTACAAAGAAGCAGAGCATGAGCGTTATCATGTCGGCATAGGTGGTCATCCAATCGCCGGCGGAATCTGCTTCTTTCTTATTACCCTTACGTGCCATTTATCCCTCTATTAATCCTTGAGCAGTTCCGCTTCCATTGACTTGCGCATACCTGGATTAAGATAAGCCATTAATTTCATTGCAAGAATACGCGTATTATCGCCTGCCTGTATAGAAAGAACGCCTTCTATGATCATTTCTTTTACAGAGGTTTCATATGTATCCTGGCCCTGCAGTTTTCTTGCCCAGGGCATAACTGTTGTATTGGAAACAATCGAACCATAAAGAGTTGTAATAAGAGCCATAGCCATGTTAGGGCCGATAGAAGCTTTGTCTTCAAGGTTGGATAACATGTTTACAAGACCGATAACCGTTCCCATCATTCCGAAACCGGGAGCAAGCGCCGCCCAGCCGTTAAGCATGTTAATATTTACCATATGACGGCTTTGCATCTGGGTTAGCTCCAATTCCATAAGATCGCGTATAATTGTCTGATCGGTTCCGTCTACAACAAGACGCAAGCCCTTTTTCATAAACTCATCATCAAGATCTTCAAGTTCATCTTCCAGGGCAAGCAAACCTTCGCGGCGTGCTTTTTCGGAAAAGGCTACAAGCTTTTGAATAATTGCCTGTTCGTTAAAAGACGGTACGCTGAAAGTGCGTTTGATAATGCTGAAAGCGCCAAGAGCGGTTCCCCAATTATTGGCAACCATAACAGCAAAATAAGATCCTACGATAACAAGGGCAAAGGAGGGCAGATTTAAAAGGCGAATAAATCCTATCATGCCGCCGGCAGTATTAACGGCAGTAAAAACCAACATGCCGAAGGCGCCAACTATACCAACAATCGTCGCTAGATCCATACTTTCACTCCTATAGCCGCCTTACAGGGGTTGTAACCTGGAAGCTCGCTTTACAAGCTCGCTGGTTGTTACCTGGAAGCTCGCTTTACAAGCTCGCTGGTTGTACCACAGACGGCAAGCCTGACCTTTTATGGCAGGCTTCTATTTTTTCCAGTACATCATCCGCTTCATCGCGGACAATATGTTTTTTTCCTGACAGCATCACAAGCGTTGTATCAGGACGAATCTCTATACATTCAATCTGATGAGGATTAACATAATATTCCGTCCCGTCAAGCCTGGATACCTTTATCATAATTTATTTTTGGGTTTAGGGGCTAGTGGGGCCCCCTTCCCTTATCTCCTTATCTCTTCAGTGTAAGCAATTCCTGCAATAACTGATCCGCTGTCTGAATGGTCTTTGAGTTTGCCTGGAAACCGCGCTGTGTAACAATCATGTCAACAAACTGATCTGCCATGTCTACGTTGGACATTTCAAGCGCGCCTGCGACTATCTTTCCTTTTCCGGCAATGCCTGAAGGGCCGATATTTGCAAGACCTGAGTTATTGGAAACGCGGAATGTATTGTCTCCGGCTTTTTCAAGACCGCCCTGGTTCGGGAAGCTTGCCATGGCAACCTGCCCCAATGTTCTTGTAGTGCCGTTGGAATAAACGCCTGTAATTATTCCTGATTGATCAATCTTGAAGTTCTCAAGATAACCCATTGTGCGGCCGTCCTGCTCCACCATCTTTGTTGAACTTGCCTCTGCGTATTGGGTGATTGAGTTTGTGAGTCCGCCGACCTGGCCAAGATTAAGAACAAATTCCTGTCTTACAAGCGTGCCGTCTTCATTGGGTGTCGCTGTTTGAACATCGAAGGCGACATTCATCTGAACAGACCCGGAAGCGCCGGATACGTTGCCGGCTCCGTCTTCCGCCGAAAGCAGGGTTCCGTTATTTGAAAAGTTCACGATAAAAGACGCAGGTCCTCCTGCAGCAGGTGCTTCATCCCCAAACCCGATTGATGTATTTGTAGGAATTTCACTTTGCGGATTAACAATGACGTTTGCGTTCCAGCTGTTTGCAGTGCCGGGAACCCTTGTAAACTGAACCTGTAAATCGTGCTTATCGCCGAATGAATCATAAATGGCCATCGTTGTTGACCATGTCGATCTTAGGATTTCATCGCCTGTGGGGGTTTCAGATAACTCGGGGATTCTTTTATCAAGGTTACATGCAAAGTTAACCATCGTTGTTGCCCTTGCAGGATCCTTTCCGCCAACAGGAATTTCAAGCTGTTCTACGGGACTTGAAACATCAAGCACATTGTAACCTTCAATCTCACTTGCCATCCAGCCCATAACCTTCATTCCGTTTGCAGGATTAACCATGATGCCTTCAGCATCGATGGAAAATGCGCCTGCTCTTGTATAAAGCTGGGTGCCGGCATCATCAAGAACAAAGAAACCGTTGCCTGTAATCGCAAGGTCAGTCTGCACGCCGGTTGCCTGTAAAGCGCCCTGAATGTGGAGCGTATCGATTGACGCCACCGACATACCAAGACCGACTTCCTTGGGGTTTACACCGCCAAGATCATCTGTAGGACGCGCCGCACCCTGGAGCTGCTGGTAAAGCATGTCCTGAAAATTGACACGATTACGCTTAAAGCCCGTTGTATTGATATTGGATATATTGTTGCCGATAACATCCATTCTGGTCTGGTGATTTTGAAGTCCGGAAACGCCGGAAAAAAGTGATCTCATCATATTACTACACTCCTTAACATAAGGCTGCCGTAAGGCAGCTGCTGAAAAACAGGATGGGAAGCCAAAGACTTGCCCGTCTCTCCTTATTCATCAGCAAAAACTTTGAGAACATGATCCCAATTGTAAAAACTCCCATTCACCAACACCTGAGGTGTCTCCCCTCTTGTAACCGCCTGCACTATGCCCTGCACAGTACGCTCTCCTGCAACTACTTCAACATTTTTTCCCAGCGCGCTTGTTGCTTCATTCCCCATGAGCATGGATGTTAATTTTGAAAAATCTTTTGCCATTCCAGTCATTTGTTCCAGCGTGGAAAACTGCGCCATCTGCGCAATAAACTGTTTGTCTTCCATCGGCGAAGTCGGATCTTGATACGAAAGCTGGGTAATAAGAATTTTCAGAAAATCATCCTTTCCCAGACTCTGCTGAGGCTGCCGTGTTGGATTAATGCTGATGTTATAATCGCGAACAAAGTTGTTAAGCTGAAGCTGTTCCTGCGAACTTAACACTGGCCTTCCTGTTATTTCCATATATTCTCCTGTATATTTTTAATGCCGCTAGGCAAGTAAATTTACCGCACCCGCTTTGTGTCCGAAAAAGACATCAATAACGGACTCTGTTTCCTGATCAAAGGAACCTTCATAACTTGAAGCTGCAAGCTGTGATGCAAAAGAGCCTTCTTCAGGTTCCTGTGTACCAGCTCCATCCGCTGTAAACGACAAATCCAAGCTTGCCTCCGCAAATCCTGAATCTTTAAAAGCCTGTTCCAAAGCGGCTATTTCCCTGCGGAAAGCGTTCAAGGCTTCTTCGCTTTCAACGAAAATTACTCCCGTAATCTTGTTTTCGGCCATTTCAAGGTGTATCTTTACATTCCCAAGAGTTTCCGGATGAAGGGCAATTCTTATAATTCCCTCTCCTCCGTTGCGCAGTATCATTGACGCATGGCGGACAATATCGCCGTTGAAGTTCTGGTGCAGTTCACGCGCAAGCATGTTTTCCATTGCCGCTGTCTGTCCTGTCCTTGCTTCCCATGATGTTTGAGCCTGGGATGCATGGCTGTAATCGGGAAGACGCAAATCCAGCGTTACTTCCTGAACAGATGCGTTTCCATGAACACGGCTGACTGAAGCTTCAAATTGAGTACGCTGGCTTTCGTTAGCTGACATGCCGGCATCAGTGCGCAGATCGCGGACATCAAAAGAAACTCTGTCCCTGCGCATGCGGCGGAACTCGTCCAAACGCCCGGGATTTTCATCGCGTCTGTTTAACAATGCCGCATTTTCTTCGCCGGCCCTGTTTTCTGCGGAGAATGTTTGAATTTTTTCATTTTTTACGATTGTATCCGCCGAATGCTTTTCGTTTCCTGCGCGTTTCTTTTTATCCGAAGTAAAAGAATCTTCATTGATGTTCTTGTTTGGATTTAAATCCACAGCCGTTTTGGTTTCTGCGGTTAACTGCGCAGCAGAATCAGATGTCTTTTTTTCTGCGGAAGATGCTTTGCTTAAATCTTTTGGAAGAGAATCCTGCTTTGACTGTAAAACATGATTTTTTGCTGATTCTGCATCAAGCTCCGCTAAAGACGCCATATCCTGCGGAATCATTAATTCAGGTGAATAATAATTTGCATGATTCTCTTTTTTAACGGCAGCATCAGAAAAATTGATGTCTGAACGGCTTTCCGGCTCCGTCATCAATTTTAAAGCAGCGTTTGTTTCATCTGCCCCTGCAAAAACATCAAACTCTGCTGTTAAATCTGCAATATTTTCGTTAATTTCAGCAGGTTGAGTGTTCTGCAGTAATCCTGCAAGAATTTCGGCAAAACTCGACTTTTCCCCATTCTCATCATCATGGCTCTCATGTACCGGATGTGATTCATAAGCATTTGATGAAATGGGTTCTGTATAGGCGGTAATGGCTATCACCAACCGACCTCCTTTAAAGATAGAAGTTTCCGGAAGGTGATAATTGCCGTTACAGGTTAGGCGGCCGCCCTGCCATTTTTCTTTGCAGTTCGGCAGCTCTGGCCGGTTCCATTAATGAGAACCAGAAGGCAACGATAGAAGCTGTTCCTTCGGCTCTGGCAATTTCTTCGGTCTTCCGGATTACGTCGATTGCATCCTGGTCATCCAGAGAGGCAAGTATGTTCACCGCATTTTGCGGCGGCATGCCTGTCAGATACCGGGCATTTTGCTCGACATTCCTATCCTTATTTTCGGCATCAAAGACTTGCGCTCTTAGGGAATTTTCCAGGTCTTCAAGCGCATTTTGACGTAATTCCAGTTCCTGGGCCATTTGCACAATTTCCCCGTAACGGCTGTCCAAATCCCTTTGCTGAGTATCCATTTCCAGACCGCGCAGTTCAAGGGCTTCAAGCCTTATAGCCAGGCGTTCAGCGTCAAGATTGATAAATTCATCCGTTCCAATTCTGGGCTGAGTCCTGCCCTCTCCGGGTATAAAAGGAATAAATCTGTAAATTGGGGCCAGTACGCTTTTTGCGTCGATTACATTAAGAAAATCGAACCATATAATGCCGCCAACAGACAAGATTATGATGAGCAGCAAAAGAATTATCGTTCTTCCAGCCATTTAAATCTCCCAAATCATTCATCAGTATACTCTAAATTTCGGTTTTTGGGGAAGTATTCTTAAGATGTTGGATTGGAAGGGAAGTTTTCTGTTATTTATTTCTATACTGCCTTATTCTGCAAACACCTGTTCCAGTGATATACTCAAATCCGGAAAAATGCCAACCGGAACTACAGCGTCTTTTTTATATGTAAAAAATAGAATAGCGCCTTCTTCAAAACGGTACACAGTAAGACCCTTGTTTTCAGGATCGACAATCCAGTATTCCCGGACTTTCGCTTCCTGGTAAAGTTTGAGTTTCCTTTCCATTTCTATTGCAGTGTTGGATGGAGACAGTATCTCGATAATGAGATCAGGAGCGCCGCGGCAGCCTTCGTATCCGCGTTTTTTTTCATCGCAAACAACAGTAATATCAGGCTGAACGACAGTATCATCGTTTTCATCTTCTCTGTAAAAAAGACGCACATCAAAGGGAGCCGGATATACCCTGCATGGCTTTCCTCTTAAATAATTATGAAATTGGGTAGATATTTCTATAAGAATTTCCTGATGCCTGGTATTTGGCGCAGACATGGCGTATGCTATTCCATAAATAAGCTCAAAACGCTCACCTTCTGCAAGCTCCCATCCCTTATAATCGGCGTATGTTGATAATTGGTCTTCTTTTGGCAATGCACTCATACCGCTAAAATAGCACAAAAACGGGTTTATGTCACCTTGTTTTTTTGCTATCATAAAAGGTAATGCGGGAACAAATAGCTCCTACAAAAAGTAACCTCCTAAAAATCAATGAAAGGCTCAATATTGCAAGGGAGGGCTACGATCTTCTGGAACAAAAGCGCGAAATACTGGTTTCGGAACTGATGCGTAAGATGGAACATGTAAAAATCCTTGAAAAAGATCTTGATAAACGCGTGGAAACTGCCTATCCCTGCCTAAAACGAATGCTGGTGGTTGTTGGAAGGGAAAGGGCCAATAAACTGGCTCAGAATATCACATATAGATATGAATCGAGGGAAAAAACCGTAGTCACTGCCGGCATGAAGATTCCGGGGATTGAGATTCAAATTCCTGCCATGGATTTAAAATACTCGCCTGTAAATTCATTTGCAGAATGTGACGAAACTGTGTTAGAATTCTTTGAATTACTAAAAATATGCACTGAACTTGCAGCAATCAGGACAATTGTATGGCGGCTTGCAAGGGAAGTAAAGCGAACCCAGCGGCGGGTAAACTCACTTGAGAAAATGGTTATCCCCATCGCCAGCGAAACCAGTAAATACATTGAATCGGTGCTGGAAGAACGTGAAAGAGATTCGTTTTTTGCCAGCAAGCTACTAAAGAGAAAAAGGAGTTTTAGAACAGTTAAATGAAGCCGCTTATCTCCAATATCATCGTTGCAGTAACAGGATCAGATGCCTCCATTTTAGCCTCCAAATACGCCATTATTATGGCGAAGCAGTATCATTGCAAATTAACCGCTGTTTATGTTGTGGACACGGCGACAATAAAACAATTGACGCTTAGCAAAATCTTCATTCAGGAAGAAGCATCCGAATACGAAAAAAGCCTGGAAGCCAACGGCAGCCGTTATCTTGGCTTTGTTGATGAACTTGCGCATGCAAAAGGGGTAAAGATAGAAATAATTATGCGCAAAGGCGCGATATTTACAGAAATTATACATGTTGCCGATGAAAAAAAAGCCGATTTAATTCTGCTTGGAGGCTGGGAAAAAGATAAAAAAACAAGGGATATAATCGGTCATTCGCACAGGGAAATTATACTTAACGCAAAATGTTCTGTGGTGCTTGTAAAAGAGCCAAACATCGAGCAACTATATAAACATTTATAAAAAAAAGGATTGAGCAATTTATGAGAATAGCAGTAGTCAGCGCGCCTGCGGAAAGAAAACAGCCGCCGGATTATGTAAAAGCCTTTGCAAAAGGAATGTCGATGATGGGGCATCATGTAGACATTATAGATGCATGGACAGAAGACGGTATGAGGCTTCCGGGTTATGAATATATAACTGTTGTTGCAGAACCTGTATCATTTTTATCGGGAAAAATTCCTGATAGGGTTGCAAAAGTTCTGGGAGCAGGCAGTTCTCTTTTGGGAAAAAAGAGCGCCGCATTTGTCAGGAAGGCTGGCCTTTTCAGCAGCCGCGCGCTTTCAAATTTAATGAAAGCCATGGAAAAAGAAGGCATGAAGGTAAACTGGAGCGATATTCTTCTGAACAGCCCTCATGCCGAGGCCATGGGCAAACGTATTGGCGCATAACAATTTGATAATTGCAGCTAATGGATAACCACTACGATCTGCTCGGCGTAAGACCCGGAGCCAGTACTGCAGAAATAAAAAGAGCATTCCGCAGCAAAGCAAAGCAGCTTCACCCTGATATTGCAGGCGCATCCTGCGCCGAAGCAATGCGCAAGCTCCTAATCGCATATGAAGCCTTATCCAATCTTGAAAACCGTTTTGAATATGATTTGGAATTTAAAAAATCCGCGGCATACTCAGCCGGGGGATCCAAAATAAAGTTTAATTACCGCAGCTGGCTTAATGAACAAACCGATCCTGCAAGCAAGGCTAAATTGATTTTTTACGAACTTTTGCGGCTGGAAGAAGACAGGGCGATTGAGATTTGGCGTGAAAACGGCGGCCTTGATTTTTGTATGGAGAAGCTCCTGGACAGGGAAGACTGGATGGATTGCCAGTATATTCTGGCGGAGGAGCTTGAAAAAAGGGATTTTTGTTTTGAAGCTTTCAAATTATTAACTGCGCTTCTTGCCGAAGAAAAACGCCGCTGTTATTTTAATCTTTTTACGCCGGAAATAAAAAGTTACGTGAAATACATTGTAAAAAAAAGACTAAGAGCGCAGGTTGACAGCGAGACATGGCTTTATTGCATGGAATCGTTAATTGACATTGGATTTTCAGAACATGATGAGAGAATATTCAAGGATTCGATATCGCAGACATTAAAGGAGACAAGAGCGCAGTCATGATTCGCCTGAAAAATGAAAAACAAATTGACGGTATAAGGACATCGTGCAAACTGTTATCCGCCATGTACCGCGAACTGATTCCGCATGTAAAACCAGGTATTCAGACAATTGAAATTGACATGTGGGTGCAGAACTGGATAAAAAAAATGGGCGGAAGGCCTGTTTTTCTCGGTTATTGCCTGAATAAAATACCCTACCCTGCCGCGATATGCATTTCCATAAACGATGAAGTAATCCACGGCATTCCGTCAAAAAGACGCATACGCGAAGGCGATCTGGTCTCCCTTGACTGCGGCATAGACCTCGGCGGTTTTATTAGCGATCAGGCTGTCAGTATCGAAGCCGGAAAAACAGAGGAGATGATAAAAATACTTAACAGGGTAACAAACGAGTGTCTGTACAAGGGCATTGAAGCTGTAAAAGCGGGAGACAGGCTTTTGCAGGTTTCCCGCGCTGTAGAAAAACATGCCAAAACATACGGGTACGGAATAGTAAAAGAGTACTGCGGGCACGGCGTAGGTCTTGCCCTGCATGAAGATCCGCATGTGCCGAACTATCCCCACGGCGCAAATCCAAAAATGAATAACGGCATGGTTTTTGCCATTGAACCCATGATTAATACCGGAACAGGCGACGTTGATGTTCTTGATGACAACTGGACAGTCGTTACAGCTGATAAAAAAGTTTCAGCTCACTGGGAGCATACAATCGCAGTTTTCGGCGGAAAGACAGAAGTTTTAACAGAGCCGCTTGAAGATTTGATTTTCAGGAATTGAACTCTTTATGTTTTGATGCTTCGCCAGCGCAAAAGCCATAATCCTGCGGCAGCAATGCGCAGTACAAATATAATGCCGAATGTAAAACGAAACCCATTTAAATCGCCGCCCAAAAAATGATACAGGGCAACACCTGCTACTGGCATAACCGCATTGGACAGACAGATAAGGCATGCGAAAACCGACATTGTAAAACTGCGGTTTTCTTCTTTTACAACCTGTAAAAGACACTGGAATAAATTCAACGTAATAGCGCAAAAAGGTATATGCGCTATCATGTGAAGTATCACAAACAAATGCGCCCTAAAGGATATCTGCAGGCTTACAGCAACAATCATAAAAACAGGACAAAGGCTTAATCCCAAAATGCCAAATGCAAACGGCAGCACAACGCCGCAGCGCTCATTCATCCGGCTCCAGAATTTCAGCGTAATTAATTGAATTGCAGCGGCAACCATAGGCACAAGCCCCAATTGAAATTCATTCATATTAAGATAATAAACCTGGCCTATAAAATACAAGGTCCAGTCAAAATGCCATGTCATGTGAAAAAACAATGCCGTAACTGCAAACAGTAAAAATTGCTTATTTTTAAGAAGGTTTTTTCCGGCGTTTTCTATTTCAGCTAACGTAATGCGTTTAGGTGCGGCTATTTTTGCCCTTCTGAATCTTCTGAAGTTCAATACAGCCAGAAAAAGCAATATTATTGAACAGAAAATAAAACCCTGATGCGCAATAATTTTTCCGCTTACAGATCCTATATTTGTCAATATTACGCCGACTAAAAGCGGCGTTATCATGCTGATATACAAAGTCATGCGGGCACGCATTGTTAACACCTGATTGCGGGTTTCAACATCCACAACACCGGGAAAAAATGACTGCCAGGCAATATTATGCAAAGCTGCCGCGCAGCTTGCAAACGTTATCGAACCAAGAAGGAATGCAATGGAATTGGAGACGGCAAACGGCGATAAAAAGCAAAACAGATATCCGGCCATAAGCGCCGCCAGCATTACTATCACAATGCGTTTTTTATTATGCAGGCTGTCCATTATTATTCCGCCGGGAATTAATACAAGCATTGTGAATATTTGCGGGAGAAACTGCACAAGGCTTAACTGATAGTCATTGGCGCCCAAACGTATCGCAAGCAAATTAAAATTACTGGCGGCTATATTAACCGCGCTTGCTATAAACAGGCCGTCTATTGCATAACGGATTGTAACAGGGTTTGATTTGATAAATTTTCTTGTTTTGGCAGGAAGATATTTGAATAGAAGCACAGAAGCCGGTTCCTTGATTATTTTTGATGTTTTATTGATTGGTAGCCGAAATCCGCAATTTAAGCAATACGGTAATTTGCCAATACTGGCGGATGAAACTTTAAGCGCCGCACTTTAAATCTGTAACTTTTCAAGGTTCAAAAATATTTGTAATATAAACACAGTATCAAAACTATCAGGAGTTCACATGAACATAATGCAAAAACTGTCATCCAGGAATTTGTTTATTTTTAATCTGGTTCTTATTGGCGCCATTTTTGGCTTTTCTCTGGCATTTCTGTCTTTTTCCTGCTCTACGCCCGGCGCGAGGGTTCAGGCCCAGCAAAGCCAGGTTGTAATTCCGGAAGACGCTCTTGCAATTGCAGAGACGCTGCAGTCTGTTTTTCGCTCTGTTTCGGAAAAAGTGCTGCCTTCCGTTGTTGAATTAAGAACAGTTTCTGTAAGACGTCAGCAGATGCCCAATTTTAACGGGATTCCATGGGAGTTTTTCTTCGGGCCGCGCGACAGGGGACCGAATCAGGGACAGGAACGCGAATTCCGCTCTCAGGGGCTTGGTTCTGGGATTGTTGTAAGGTACAGGAATGGTACTTATTACGCACTGACAAATTATCATGTTATAGACGATGCGACAGAGATTCGGGTTGCTACAAGAGACGGCAGAGAGTATCCGGCGGAAGTGGTCGGCAAGGATGAGCGCAAGGATCTGGCGCTTGTTTCTTTCCGGACAAACGATTCAATTCCGCTTGCCGTTCTTGGAAATTCCGATACTGTAGCTGTCGGAGAATGGGCGATTGCTATCGGCAATCCGCTTGGGCAGCAGTATTCATTTTCCGTTACACAGGGAATTATAAGCGCGGTTGGCCGTACAGGCGGACCCGGCGGAAATATCAGCGATTTTATTCAAACCGACGCTCCGATCAATCAGGGTAATTCAGGAGGCCCTCTTGTAAATATCAGAGGAGAAGTTATCGGAATAAATACATGGATTGCAAGTAACGTTTCTGGCGGAGGCAACATCGGGCTTGGTTTTGCAATTCCCATCAATAATGTAAAAGATTCTATAGATGAATTAATCGATACAGGCACCATAAGTTACGGCTGGCTCGGCGTACAATTGCTGGATCCCAACAGTGAAACATTGTCGGCTCTCGGCCTTGAAAACAGGCGCGGGGTACTGGCTTCCCAGGTGTTTCTCGGCTCTCCTGCCGATAACGGCGGCATAAGACCCGGCGATTTTATTACCCATGTAAACGGAAGAGAAGCGCGCGGCTCAAGGATGATGCAGATGCTTGTTGGTGATATAAGACCCGGTGAAACAGCTGCATTTACATTAATAAGAGACAGACAGCAAAGAGAAGTACGCGTTCGCATCGAGGCGCGCACAGATCAGGCAGTGTCAGATAACAGAAGACTGTGGCCGGGAGTTACGGTTGTCCCGATAAACGATCAGATAAGACAGACGCTTCAGCTTGATAATAATGCAAGGGGTCTTTTTGTAGTGCAGGTTGTTTCAGGAAGCCCTGCCGACATTGTTGGACTGCGCCAGGGTGACAGAATTAATTCTGTTAACGGGCAGACTGTAAATGACATTGCGGCATTCTACAGAGTGTTACGTGAAAGAACAAGCGAAGAACTATGGTTCGGCATTGTCAGGGGGGATTCAACTCTTGAATCGCTTAGATTCAAACGTTAAATGTCTACTTTGAATACATGGCGCTTGTTATGGGTTTGGTCGTAATTGAAAATATCCGTATTAAAGCGCCGCTCTGCTTCAAGGGTTGACGGCGGCCCATGCCCCGGCAGCACAATGTAATCACCGGGAAGGGAAAGAAGGCGGCTGCGGAGTTTGTTCATCTGAGTGGCAGCTCCGTAGGCGCTTGCAGTGCTGCCGACAAGGCCGGCTGTCAGAACATCGCCTGTAAAAAGCAGGTTGTCAATTTTATAAACCACAGAATCTGACGAATGGCCGGGTATGGAAATTATTTCTACCGTAAAACCGCCGATTACAATTCTGTCGCCGTCTTTAATCATTGCTGTTTTATGATCCAGAATGCTTTGATTCACAGCAAACACTTCAGCATTGTATATGCGCTTTAAAGTGCGCAGCCCCCTGACATGCGATAAATGTTCATGGGTTATAAGCACTGCTTTAAGATCAAAATTGTTGTTTTCTATTATTTCCAAAGTGACTTTTTCCATATTTCCGGGATCTACTATTATTGCCGCATTCTGCTGATCATGATTTGCGTTTTCCGCTCCGAGAATATAACAATTGCTGAAACCGTAAGAACAGTATTGAAAAAAAAGTTTCATTTACTGCATTCCCGCGCAGCTTTATAACCGCACTTAAATTTAAAGCGAAGCGTCATTGCTCCTCCATTTCGAATACAGCTTCCGCCGTGTTGGATGATTTAAAAATAACATCATCCTGTTTTGCGCTTGCAAAAAACACGCGCTTTAAATTGCAGTTAACAAAAGATGTCCTTATTAAATCGGCGCTTACAAAACGGCTGTTGTATAAATTTGAATTATTAAATGAAGTGTCATTAATTGATGCGCCTTCAAAATTTACATGCACAAGCTCAGTGCCTTCAAAATTGCAATTATGAAATGTTGCTCCTGCAAATGACAGAAATTGAATATCCGACTTTGAAAAATCACAATTAATAAAATCGGCAAAGTCAAAAAAACTCATTCTGCTTTTTATGCCGGAAAAATTACAGTTAGTGAATCCGGTATCTTTAAAATTGCAGCCGTAAAAACGGCGGCTGGAAAAATCTGTCTTTTCAAACTTCATGCCGGATACGCACAAATCTTTCATTGTCATATTTTCCCGGATGTATTCGCAGATGCGCATGTGCTCCTGTTCGGGATTTGCCTGATGTATAAAACAAAGATTATATCCTGTTATGGCAGGCCTTCCGCACCCTGCGGCGCACGGATTAATCGTGAACATTCATTCATATTAACATATTTTTGTCTTTACAACCAGCCGCACAGAGGTTAAAATGGCAGCATGTGCTGGTATTGCGGCTTACCAATTAAAGATGCTGAACCAATCGGGCGTTCTCTTAGGTGTCAGAAATGCGGCAAGGATCTGCGCTCATGCAAAAATTGCCGGTTTTTTCTTCCCGGCTCAAGAGGCGACTGCCGTGAACCGGGCGCGGAAATGCAGCCGGACAAGGAGCGCGCCAATTTTTGCGACTGGTTTTCATTGGCGCAGAGCCAGGAACAATCCAAAGAAAAGGAAAAGGCAGATGCCGCAAAAGAGGCATTTAATAATTTGTTCAAATAATTATGGATAACAGACCGGTTTTATTTATTGATTCAGGCATAGGCGGAATTCCATACTGCAGGGATTTCCAAAAAAAAAATCTGCGCGAAAATATTTGTTATGCTGCGGATCGCAAATATTTCCCATACGGGCCCCGCGGAAAAGATGAACTTCTCTCCATCCTTATTGAACTAACTGAAAAACTTATAAGAACAATAGATCCGAAAATTGCGGTAATTGCGTGTAACACTGCAACGGTTTCCGCTCTTGATTCATTGCGGCAGACATTTACGCAGCTCCACTTTGTAGGAACTGTTCCTGCCATAAAGCCTGCTGCAAAATCCGGAAAAATAGGCGTTCTTGGAACATCGCGCACAATTGAAGATCCCTACAATAAACTTCTTGCGCAGGATTGCGGCATCCGTGAAAATATTTTCGGACTTGCCGCTCCTGAGCTTGTAGAATTTGTCGAACAGCGTTTTGACGAAGCGGATGATAATGAAAAAACGGAAATTGTAAGAAAATACATCAGGATATTTCAGGCGGAAGGCGCAGGTTCCATTGTATTGGGCTGCACGCATTTTTTATATCTTATTGACGAGTTCCGCCGCGAAGCAGCTCCGTCCATCAGCATTTTCGATTCACTTGACGGAGTTACAAGGCGGATCGAATTTCTTCTGGATGAAAATAACGGGATGCTTCGCGCAAGTAATGTATCCGGCTCTGATTACCGCCTTCTGCTTACAGGGACAGAGCCGCCTGATCCTGTCTGGAAAAACCGTTCTCAAAAACTGGGGTTTACCCTGCATATGCTTGATACCTTATGAAAAATGATAATGAAATTTTTAAAGGCCTTGTTATCCGAAGCTCGCGCAATATCATGGTTGTCCGCATGGAATCGGGAGAAGAGCTTGAATGCAGAATCAAGGGAAAAGTTTTAAAAGGATGTGAAAATTTTTACAACCCCCTTGCGCCGGGAGACTGGGTTATTGCAGAGCGTCAGAAAGACAGCGGCAGTGCGCTTGTCCTTTCTGTAGAAAAGAGACGAAATCTTTTTTGCCGTTATAATCAAAAAGGAGATGCCAGCCAGCTGCTGGCTGCTAATATCGATCTTGTCCTGTGCGTATGCACTGCGGTTTCTCCTCCTTTCAGACCCCGCTTCATCGACAGGGTTTTATTACAGGCGGATATAGCAGAAATTGACGCAGTTGTTATATGCAACAAGACGGATCTTTTTCATGACGATATTGATATTGATGAGCGGCTTGAAGAATACAGCCGTATCGGTTACAGGCTTCTGCGCATTTCCGCAAAAACAGGCGAAGGCATTGATGAACTTCGCAGCGGGATCGCAGGAAAAACATGCGTTTTAACAGGACAATCAGGAGTTGGAAAATCGAGTATTATTAACGCACTTGAACCAAAGCTGGATTTAAAAGAAGGTGAATTAAATGAAAAATATGACAGAGGGGTTCATACAACTACAATGTCATTCATGTTTGATATCCCTTCCTGCGAAGATGCAAAAATAATTGATACTCCGGGAGTCCGCCAGTTTATCCCGGACGGAATAGAAGCAGGCGAATTAATAACTGTTATGCGCGGGTTTGCCCCGCTTGCGGGAAAGTGCAGCTTTGGACTTTCATGCTCGCATAAAACTGAACGCGGCTGCAAAATACTGGAAGCCGTACATGCGGGTGTCATTCATGAAGACCGCTACGAAAGTTTTATAAGAATAATGGACGATCTTACAGCCATGGAAAGGCCGGATCAATCAGGCAGGCGCAGGCTGCCCTCTTGAAGGTAATGATAATTATAAATAACATAAATATATGACAGGTAAAAATGCACTTGCAGAAAAAACTCAAACCCTCTTGGAGTATTCGCAGATACTGGAAAATGTTGCATCCCAGTCTGTAAGCGAAGAAGCGTCTGTCAGAATAAAAAACTCTAATCCTGTTTATGATGATTCTGCAGAAAATATCAAGGACATTGTTAAAGCCATTTTTCAGATGATTGTATTTTACGGCGACGATCCCCGTTCATGGCTGCCTTCCGCAGGTTTTCTGCTTCCAAAGATTGAAACACAGAGCACTGTTCTTGATTTGGATGAGGCTCTTGCCATCGGGCTTTTTATTGAGCGCGGCCTTGAACTGACAAAATGGCTTAACAAAGACAGGAATGAATACAGGGAACAGCAGACAAAAGGAAAATTGGCGCTTTTTTCAATGCTGGATGATCTTCCTGATTGCAGCCCTGCCGCATCTGAAATTTTTAAAATTATTGACAGAGACGGCAATCTGCGGGATCTTCCGGTGTTACGCGCCATAAGAAAACGCATAAGCAGCCTTGACAAGGAACTTAAGAATACAGTTTCGCGTTATGCGGCAGATGATGATTACAGGCGTATGCTGCAATCTAATCTTCCTTCGCAGAGGGACGGAAGGGCTGTTCTTGCCGTAAAAGCAAATTTCCGGGGAAGAATTCCCGGGATTGTACATGAAGTATCATCAAGCGGCCAGACAGTATTTATTGAACCTCTGGATGTTGTAGAAAAAAATAATGAACTTTTACTTGAAAAAAGAAATCTTGATGCCGAGATTCACAGGATACTGCGGGAGTTAACTGCAAATATTTCTGTTCATGCGGAAAACCTTAAAATATTTCATATAACTATTATTGAACTTGAATGTTTAAGGGCCAGGGCAAAATATTCCGCCGCAACAAAGGGGCATTTCGCCTGCGCAGCCGGTTCCGGCGGGGATTACAGTCTTTTGTTAATACAGGCACGCCATCCCATGATAAAAAAAGCGGTTCCCATCAATATAGAAATGAATAATAATACACGCACATTAATCATAACAGGCCCCAACACAGGCGGAAAAACCGTTGCGCTGAAAACCCTGGGGCTTCTTGCCATGATGAACCAGAGCGCGCTTGCCCTCCCTCTTTCTGAAGGAAGCATTCTGCCTGTCTTTGACGGAATATATGCTGATATCGGCGATGAACAATCCATTAATCAGTCCCTTTCGACATTTTCAGCTCACATTACAAATATATCGGCCATCACATCCTGCGCTACTGAAAAATCCCTGGTTCTTCTTGACGAGCTTGGCTCTGGGACTGATCCGCAGGAAGGCGGCGCAATAGCAATGGCAGTTTTGGATTATTTAATAGGAAAAAATGCGCGCATGATCGTTACAACACATCACGGTATTTTAAAGCACTACGGTTATACAAGACCGGGCGTAGAAAATGCATCGGTGGAATTTGACATGCAAACGCTTTCACCTACATATAAAATTATCACAGGACTTCCCGGCGAAAGCAGGGCGATTGACATAGCTGCGGCAAACGGCCTTGACAGTGCGATTGTAAGCGCCGCCAGAAATTACATCAATGAAGAAAAATCCGATGTTTCAGCAATGATAAAAGAACTTGAACAAAAACAAAGAGAACTTGCCGGACTTGAAAAAACAGGCCTTGCCGAGCAAAGCAGGCTAAAAGAAGAAAAAAGAAAAGCTGATTTAAAAGAATTGCAGCTTCGTCAAAAAGAAGCGGAATTAAAACGCGGGTCCGTCGGCAAGCTTGGACAATTCCTGAGCGAGAGCCGTAAAACACTTGAAAACCTGGTGCGCGAAATAAAAGAGGGCGAAGTAGACCGCAAAAAAACACTTAAGGTAAAAGAATTTTTAAATGAACTTGCTTCTTACGCAGAAAACGAAAGCGAGGCATTAGCGGCGGAAGAGCGCGCAATTAAAAAACAAATACTGGCAAACGAGAAAAAATCAATTTCCGCTTCAGATCTTGCTCCCGGTATGGATGTTTTTGCAGGACCCTCAAGACAGCGCGGCACAATTATACGCGCAGATAAAAAAAATACAGCCGGAACTTCATGGCTTGTTAAAATCGGCTCACTTAAAATAAGTTTTCCGGAAAGCGAGCTTTTACTCAGCGCCCCTGTAAAAAATCCTTCCAAATCCGCAGCTTTCACATCCTGGGCAGCAGAGTACGGCGAATCATCCGGGAATGCAGTTTATGAACTTAAACTGCGGGGCATGAGGTTTGAAGAAGCGATAGAATCCCTCCGCCGTCAAATTGAAGCAGCTTCGCTTTGCGGGTTAAAAACATTTTCTGTTATCCATGGCAAAGGCAGCGGCATACTTCAGAAGGGAGTTCATGATTATCTTAAAAATGATCCTGCTGTTGAAGATTATTTTTTTTCGCGGCCCGAGCTTGGCGGGTTTGGCAGAACAGAAGTAATTTTAAAATGATATTATCAGTCAACAAGCGGTTCGTCACTGTCCATAAGATCTGGAATTGTATAGACAAGAGTTCCTGACTGGCGCACACGCAATTCGGCAAAACCCTTGTTAACCATGGCTTCCAAATCTTTTTTTGCTTCGTCCATGGAAATATTTGCAGCCAGCGCCACTTCGCTTGCTGTAAGAATGCCTTTATTTGATTTTGCAAGCCTTAGTATTGCTCTTTCTACTGGTTCCTTTTCATGTACAATCCGGGTTTGCCCGTCATTAATATTACGCCAGCTTGTGCCTCTTCTCATTGACTCATCTATAATTGCCTGGCGTATGTTCGCTTCTCTTACCTGTCCCGGAAGCGTAAAAAAATCGAACCATGAACCTATTGTTAAAAGTCCGCCTGTGAACATCCACAGAAGCCCTGTGCCTATTTTTCCCAAATAGAAGCGATGAAAACCCAGCACTCCAAAGCCGGAGAGAAAAAACAGAAGATATGCAATTAATGTATTGTACATTAATACAGATTACTGCGATTTTCCTGTAAGGTCAATTCCTGGTTTTATCGTAGGGTTGGCCTATTGCTTTTGGAGCGTAATCTCTTCCGCTGAAAATCACAAGTGTTAAAAGCGTAATAAGATAGGGCAGCATATTAAACACTTCAGAAGGCAGAAAATCCAGACTCCTTATATTAAAGACAGTTACAGCCAGACTCGATGAAAGGCCGAATAAAAAACTTGCGCCAAGAACACCCAAAGGAAGCCAGCGTCCGAATGAAACTGCGGCAAGAGCTATAAAACCTTTTCCGTTAATTGTATTAACTGTAAACTGAATATCCTGTGTAAGAACGACGCAGGCTCCCGCAAGTCCAGCAAGAAGACCGGAAATTATAACTGCAATATATTTTATCCTGACAACATTAACCCCGGCTGCAGCCAGCGCCTGCGGATACTCTCCGGCGGCGCGCAGACGAAGCCCAAAGGGACGCTTGTACAATATGAAAGCTGATGCAGCTAAAATAACAAGAGCAATCCAAATGGTTGGATATAATCCGGTAAAATCAGTCTGCATTCCCATCCTGTAACTCATGCTGCGATCCATACGAAACACAAGCTGGCAGATAAAAACCGTCAGCCCGTTTGAAAGAAGATTAATTCCCGTACCGGATATAACCTGATCCGCTCTTAAAGTAACAGAGGCAAATGCATGAATGGATGAAAATAATCCGCCGCCCAGCGCAGCAAGAAGCAATGCAAGCGGTATTGAAAAGCCAATGCGCGTTTCAAGCAGCACATGCGTAATTGCGGCAGTCATGGCGCCGATGGACATAAGCCCTTCCAGCGCAATATTAACAACTCCCGCACGCTCACAGATCATGCCTCCGATGGCTGCAATCAAAATGGGAGAGACAATCATTAATGTCGGAACAAGCATGCCTGTCATTCATTCCTCTTTTGCGCTTTTATTTTCAGGCGCCATTGCGTAAACATTTGAATTCCCGGCCGCAGTGAAATAAAAACTACAACAAGTCCCATAATAATCGAAACAATTTCTCTTGGAATTTGCCGCGACTGCATCAAAGGCTGGGCGGATTTTAACATACCGAAAAGTAATCCCATAACGGTGATCCCTATTGCCGTACAATTTCCGCCAAGGGCGACAGCTATTCCGTCAAACCCATATCCTTCAAAAGACGCTAACACGCGCCCATGGGAAAATACGCCCAATGCAACAACTGCGCCTGCAAGCCCTGCGAACGCTCCGGAAATTGTCATGGCAATTGTAATGTTGGTCTTCACGCGAATACCGGCATAAAGGGCTGCATCCTTGTTTAATCCTGCGGCGCGCAGAGAATATCCAAATGTGCTTTTTTCCATTATTAACCAGTAAATCAGAACTGCCGCCAATGTAAACCACAGGCCGTTATTCAGCCTTGAATTATTTGTAAGCTCTGACAAAACGGAGCTTGAAAGCGATGCTGTATCTGAAAAGTCGGGCGTTCTGAAAGTATTGCTGCCCGGAATCCTTAATGTGAAAAGACGATGCACATACAAAGCAATGTAATTCATCATAATAGTTGTAACAACTTCCGAAACTCTGTAACGCGCCTTAAAAAAACCGGCAATGCCTCCCCATGCGGCTCCCGCTGCCATTGCACCTAACACAGCGAATGCCATGTGCAAAATTTGGATACGCGGAAAGGAAAGGGCTATAATCTGCGCCGCAGTCAATCCTGTAATGTACTGCCCTTCTGCGCCGATATTAAAAAGCCCCGAGCGCGCGGAGAAACCCATGCTTAAACCGCAGAGAATTAAAGGCATGGAAAGAACAAACCATTCTCCCACATAACGCGCATTCCATGTGCCGCGGCGCGAATCAAAACCGCTTACAACCTGAAAAATGGCCTGGTACATGCCAAGCGGATTTCTTCCAATTATTAAAAGGAGTATTGTAGCAATTAAAAAACCAAGAAACACAACCGCGGCAGAAACGGCGGCATTTGAAGCTGACAACAGAACCCCGGTTTTCGCGCCTATAAAAAAATCAGGAAACCAGTCTTTAAATATTTTTGTTTTAGTCGTCAATCGCTCTTAAGTTTTGAGGAAAGCCAGGCAGTTGCATGGCTTCCGCCAGGGTAGCTGCAACTGTAATCTGGCCGCTTGAGATTTGCCCCTTAACAATCTCCAGGGCGTCGATGATATTTCTGCTCAGAGCCGGATTGGCGTCTGAATAGCCAACACCATCGGCTTTTAAATCAAAAACAATAACTCTGGGAGAAAATGTATTATTCTTTACGGCGTTAAGCGTATACAATACACTGTTCTCTACGCGCTTTAACATTGATGTAAGCACTGCGGATTCTGTTGCATTAAACAAGCCTTCTTCAAATTGATCCGAATCTACGCCTATTGCCCAGACATTCCTGCCTGCAGCGCGGTATTCTCTGGCTTGGGCTATTGTCCCGTTGCCGCTGTTCCCTGCCGCAGAAAAAACTGCATATACGCCGGAGTCATACCAGTTCATTGCCTGTATCTTTGCAAGAGCCGGTTCATTCCAGCTGCCTACATAATAGTCGACTATCTGCGCGCCGGGAATTACAGAGAGAATGCCTTGCACATAACCTACCTGAAATTTGGTAATAACAGCGCCCGGCACTCCGCCAATGAAACCAAAACGCGGATTTATAATGCCGTCTTCTACAGCCTTTAATGCCGCAGCAACGCCGACAAGATATGAGCCCTCATGCTCGGCATAAGCTGCCTGCATTACATTACTTGCTTCAAGCCAGTCAACGTCAACTATTAAATATTTTTGATTTGGATTATCTTTTGAAACCTGCGTTACAGCATCGTCCCATGTAAAACCATTTACTATCCTAAGATCATAACCCTCATCCGTTGCCTGCCTGAGATTCGGAATATACATGCTTTGATCTGAAGCGGTAATCCAGTCATAAGCCATTCCCCTCTGCCTTGGATTAGCCCAGGTATCGCCGTAGAACTCAAGGATACCCCTCCATGCGGCAGCGTTAAAGGATTTATCATCCACCCCTGTATTATCAGTAAGCAAGCGGACAGTTACACCCATATCATTAAAGGGATCGATATTTGCATTTCTTCTTTGACATGAAACCGACAATAATAAAACTGATATTAAGCATATTAAAAGAATTTTTTTCAAATTTTCCTCCGCATCAACATTGGGCACACAAGGATTCGAACCTTGGACATCTTGCGTGTAAGGCAAGCACTCTAACCAGCTGAGTTATGCGCCCGGTTTATGGAAAAGCGGCCCTGGCAAGCCGGCTTTGGGACCCTTGAAAGCAGTTTTAAGCGGCTGATGGGAGTCGAACCCACGTCTCCAGCTTGGAAGGCTGGGGTAATAGCCGTTATACGACAGCCGCCGGATTATTACTGCTGCAAATGCGTCCTGCGTTGATATTTGCAAAAATACTGAAAAAAGTCAAGTAGTCTTTTTATTTATTATGGTATGCGAGTCTTCCGTATCCATTACAAAGGCAAGTACCCTGGCTGCCGCTTCCCAGCACCAGTATGGTATATAATCGCCGGGTTTTGCCGCACTTGCATCCAGCAGAGCAGCAAGCGCAGCATCTTCTACAACCGCAACTCCTGCTTCCTCTGCAATAGCAATAATTTTTTCCGCTTTTTTGTCTCTGCCGGATGCAAAAAGCACAGGAGCAGGATCACCTGGCGAATAGCCAAGGGCGGATGCTATTTTCCTTTTTCCCATACTACACAGCCTCGTCAATTAATGTATAAGGTTCATCGCAGCATGCTTCATGCGCAAATGAATCATCGCTGCTGCGGATAAATATTCTTTCTGACTGAATTCCCAAAAGTTCTGACAATTCACTTTTATACTGAGGATGCGCCTTTTCTTCAAGCATGGGTCTATTGTAAACAATCAATCTTACCGGTTTCTCATTTGCAGATTCCAATATAAAAAGCTGTCTTTTTTTTGGTTCTGCGCCGCCGGTTTTTAATATATCCAGAACCATGCAAACAGCGCGATTACAGGCATGCTCTTCATCAAGGAGGATTCTCATTGAAACCCTGAACCCGTCAAAATCAAACGGAAAGACGATCCAGCGCTGAGCGTTTTTTAAAGGCAGTTTATTTAATATATCAAGAAGCGGATTTTCTTCTGTATATTCCAAAGCCATTTTTTTTAATAAATCTGCTGTAATAAAATCTTTTTTTGAGCCTTCATTCTCTGATGCATTTATTTTTTTATCTTTTTCTTTGCTGCGTTTCCTTTGCTTTTGTTCCTGCCGCTGCGAATCAGGGTCAACTGCTTCTGCATATGATTCAAGGCCTTTGGGCTGAAGCTCAACTCCCTTGCTTTCTGCGGCTGCGGCAGCAAATGACAGGGCCTCGCGCAGCGTGTTATGCGCTTTTACACCGCTTGATGGATTCTCCTGGTTTGCCTGCGCAGTCTGATTTGACGGTACAAGAGCCTGACGGCGAATATCCGCCAATAGCTGCGGTTTTAAAGGCAGTGAAAAAAAACGCGCAAAAGAAATAACAAACGAAGAGAGCCTGTCCGCAGGAAGTCCTGCAGCGGCAGCAAGGGATGCGGCGGAACGAGGAATTGCAGAAAGCGAAGGGGCAGGTGATTTTAAAGCCTGTGCCGGCATTTTTTGTTTTGCATCAGCGTTTTGCACAGGTTGCTCTGCCGGTTTATGCGGATTTATTTTATTAATCATATATCATTTCCAGTTCCCGACGCAAAAAACACTGTTAAATCAGGGCTGCTTTTTCTATAATAATATCTGCGATCTGCTGCGGCGTAATATTATCAGTGCCGATAATTAAATCTGCAAAACTGTAATTATTGGTATCAATATTGTAAATACGCAGATAGCGATCATGATCCTGCCTGTCACGTTCCGCTGTAAAGACGGTAACATCTTCAAGGCTGCCGCCCTCTCTGTTAACTATGCGCGCTGCTCTTGTCTGCGCATCTGCATCAAGATAAATTTTTAAGTCCGCTTCTTCCAGCAGCCAAATTGAAAGGCGCGAACCAAGCACACAGCCGCCTCCTTCACGGGCAAGCTGAATCTGCCGTGTATCTACTTCCCTGTCAATGGAATCATCTTTTTCTGCAAGTTCAAGTATTTTTTTTAAATCAAGATTACGCTCATTGGCAAGCGAACGAAATGTAAAATTAATAAAACGCAGACCAAGAGCCTTTGCAACCATATTACTGACTGTTGTATTTCCGCAGCCGCTTCTTCCGGAAATAGCGATTCTGATATCTTTCTTCATCCGCCCTCTCCTTTTTTTTACACAGAGCTACTCTATCACTCAATATTTCTTAACTGCTCCCTTATATTTTCCAGGGTTTCCTTCATCCTTAATACTTCGCTGCTTACTTCTATAATAGCACTCTTTGAGCCGATTGTGTTTATTTCCCTGTTTATTTCCTGGCATAAAAAGTCCAGTTTTTTTCCCGGCCTTTTGTTTTTCTGCGTCTCTGCTCTGAACTCCGCAAGATGCGATGCAAGCCTGGAGATTTCTTCGGAAATTGTATACTTTAACAATAGTGAAGCTGTTTCTGCAATCACCCTGTTTTCATCAACCTGGTTTCCGAGTAATTCCGTAAACCGCATCTTAATATTTTCCTTAAGGGTACTTTCTATTACAGGGGCGAATGCAGAAATGTTTTTTAATGATGATTCAATTATTCCAAGGTGGGAGAGGATGTCTTCTTCTGTGTGCTTTCCTTCCCTCTCCCGCTCCTGACAAAAAGCCGTAATGGCTTCATCCAGTAATGGCTGTATCTCCTGCCAGTAACGTTCCGCATCACGGTTCTTTTCAATCTCGATAACGCTTTCCATTCCAAGAAGGGAGGCAAGGCCGATTTTTTCTTTTATACCAAGTTCTTTCGAAAGTTTTTTTAACGCATCATAATAGGCTCTTGCCGCATTCTTATTTATATTGATATTGACAGGCACATTATGCTCGCGCACCCGGATGAAAACTTCCGCCTTTCCCCTGCCGCAGCAGGAAGAAATTTTTTCGCGGATATTAGCTTCATACATGGATAGCCACGGCGGAAGATTAACATATATTTCCAGATAGCGGTTGTTAAGGCCTTTAATCTCTGCAGAAACAGACAAATCCTGCCCTGTCTTTTCGCGGTATGCGTAACCTGTCATGCTAATCATTTTTTATCCTCTTTAAAGTGCGCTAAAAGTTTTTCACCAAGAGGCCAGTTATTACCGGCGCCAAGAGTGACAAAAATATCGCCTTCTTTAAGCATTTCACATAATGGCTTGAATGCATCATCAATTTCATCTGCATAATAAGTTTCTTTTTTTCCTGCGGCAGCGCGGACAGCGGCGGTTTTTTCATGGAGCGTTCTTCCGTTAACGCCGCCTTTGTAATCTTCCCTTGCAGATGCGTATATCTTGTGCAGAAAAAGAACATCCGCATCATTAAAACATCCGGAAAACTCTTCAAGCAGAGCGGATGTCCGCGTATATGTGTGTGACATAAAACTCACTATCAAGCGCCGTTTGTGATAAAAGCTTTTTATTCCTTCCAGCGTTGTTTTAATTGCTGTCGGATGATGCCCGTAATCATCCATGAAAATAATTCCCTTTGCTTCACCGGTAATTTCGCTGCGCCGTTTGGTACTCCTGAAATTTTCAAGCGCGGTTTTTATTGATTGTATTTGTTTTTCATTCAGGATATTTTTTTCCCCGGGGTTTTCACTTTCTGCAAGAGCATAAACAAGCGCAAGGCCTGCTGCTGTATTAAGAGCTTCGTGGCGGCCTGGTATGCGCAGTTTTATATCACCCGGAAATCCGGCTACAGAGAATACTGCCCTTTCGTTTTCAACTTTATAAGACATAATCTTAAAACCGCCGCCGGCTGAAAAACCATATGGAATAATTTCTATTGTGCGATTATCGCTTTTAATTATATCCGCAACCTCACTTGCGCCGGGGTCATCAGCGCAATAAATAAGCTGCCCTTTCTCCGGAAGCAGGCGGCAGTACTCGACAAAGGCATCACGTATTGACTCATATGTTGGAAAGTAATCCTGATGGTCGCTTTCTACAGATGTAAGGATAATCCGCCGCGGACAGAATGACAAAAAATGCCTGCGGTACTCGCAGGTCTCCGCGATAAAATATTTATTACCAAGGCAAAGCGTCGATCTTGGCCTGCCTGCAAAATTAATGGCGGCGCTGCCGGTAAGGATCTGCGCAGGAATGGATGCCGCCTGCATTAACACGCCGCATATTGCCGTAGTAGTGGTTTTTCCGTGAACGCCGCAGATACCGGTTGAATCAAATTTCGCCGACCATGCGCCAAGAGCATCCGTATATTTAAGCGCCGGTATTCCAAGTTCTTTCGCTCTTGCAAGTTCCGGATTAGAATCTTCGCAGTACGCTGCTGAATGAATTATTATATCGATGTTTTTATTGATACGCGAAGGATCAAAGTTTTCGTAAAACGGGATTTCAAGTTCATTCAGAATTTCATCTGTGTAAAAAACTTCCGGAATATCGCTGCCTGAACATTTTAAACCGGCATTGTGCATAAGCTCCGCAAGCGCGCAAACGCCTGTTCCCTTAATTCCTACAAAATAAACATTGGAGAGCGGTTTAAACAATTCATCAGCCTGCATATTCTATTTTATCATATAGATAAAAAATTTTCAAAGCACAGGATTAACACAGGGACTGTATTCTGTACTCGCGCTCTTTTCCCCCTCCAGGGTCAGGAAAATAAAGCGCATGGGCGCGCAGGGAAAGCTCACCTAAGGGTTCTTCCGCCGGAACAGGATACAGGGGATCATTTAAAATAGGAAAACCAATCCAGCAAAGATGGCAGCGTATCTGATGACGGAACCCTCTTTTAATCTGAACTGTTAAAACATTGTCTTTTATATTTTTTATTTCTGTTTTGTAAAAACCATCTCTGTTCTTTGCAATCTCTTTATGTTTTTTGCTGTCGTCCGTCACGGGACGCACAAGTTTTCTTCCTGGGCCAAAGGGGCGGAAATAACTTTCAATAACAAACGGCGCTTCAAGCGGCGGCATTAATTTTTTTTCGGGAAATCCTTCAATAATTTTTGAACTGTCAATTTTTTGGCAGACAGCGGAATATTCCTTTGTAAACTCACCCTTATCCTGGGCTGTCTTAAAAAAATCATGGCTCTTATTGTTTTTCGCAAACAGAACGAGCCCCTGTGTCTCATAATCCAGACGGTGCATAATATCAAAAATTAAGGGAGACTGCATTGAATACCAGGAGAAAAGGGTTCCCTGCTCTTTCGCGTTTGTACCCTGGCCTCTTGAATGCATCTTCGGCGGTTTAAAAACTACAGCAAAATCTCCGGTTTCATCAAGAATGAAGGGCATATTATCCATGTTTGTTCATCCTGTCCAGCTTGTTAAAAATGGAAATAAAACGCTCAGGCGCTAAAGATGAAAAAATTCTCTCTTCTGTCTCACCAGGCAAAATAATAGACAAATCCCTTGAGTGCAGCATAAGGCTTGCCTCTGCAAACATGCTGTCTTTGTTACCGTAAACAGGGTCTCCAAGGACAGGATGCCCAAGATGGCGTAAATGCACACGCAGTTGATGAGTACGCCCCGTACGCGGACGGAGAAGGAGCAGCGAATGCGTCTTCCAGCTTTTTATAAGCTTGTAAAAAGTAACAGCATTTCTTCCTTCAGATGAAACTGTAAAACACTTGCGGTTCCTTGGGTCTCTTGCGATGCATGTTTCAATACGTCCCTTGTTTTCCTTTGGCGTTCCGCTGATAATTGCTATGTAATTTTTTTTAACCTTACGCGCTTTAAACTGCTGCGCAAGAAATGCATGCGCTTCATCGTCGTAGGCTGCGATTATAATACCGGATGTTTCCTTATCAAGCCTGTGAACAATGCCGGGGCGGACACTGTATACGCCTTCCTTGCCGCCCTTATTGAGCCTTCTGTAGTACAGTGCATTTGCAAGAGTGCCCTGCATATTTCCTGCCCCGGGATGAACAACCATCCCCTGAGCCTTATTTATTACAACACATCTTTCATCTTCGTAGATAATTTCAAGCGGAATATCCTGCGGGACTAAATCAACAGGCGGACTGTCTGTCCAGTATAGTTCAAGACGATCTCCCTGCTTTACAGATTTTGAAATTTTTACTTCTTTTCCGTTAACCTTTGCTTTTAAACATTTTGCTTTTATCTGTGAGCGTGAAAGAAGGCCAAGGATTTCCGATACATACCTGTCCAGCCGCAATGAGTTTATTTCACTTTCAATTAAGTGTAAAAAATCCGGCATTATTCGCTATTGCCGCCGGGCGGCTCCTCTGCTTCAGGGTACGGCCTCCTTTCTATCTCGAATATTCCGGACGGCAGACTTTCCAGACGGCGGCGCTCATTGTTTCTTTTTATGTTTACAATCAGCAAATCTACAAGCGCAACAGCAGCCGACACTCCCAAAGCAAGCATAATAGTCCTTAAATACTCATCGTTTGTCATTTCAAAAGCGCCCGCAGATTTCATCGGCCATGGCGCATAACGACGCCCCTGATCGGAGAAATCCATGCCGTTCGCATTATTCCACCGGATCATATCCATGGAAAATGTGACGACAAACATGGAAAACGGAAATAAACCAAATGTAATTATATTCCAGCGCCGCATATCTTTTGCCCATTGCGGAAAACCGGTAGTATCAAAAACAGCTGTGGTTGTATTTGTTGTACTTAAGTTTTGAGCCTGCGCCTTATACATGGGCGCAAGAAAAAGAGAAAATAAAAAAAATGCAAAAAATATTTTTTTCATCATTTCCCAATATTAATCCTTAAAAACAGCGCTGCCAATCCTTAATAATGTTGAACCTTCTTCTATTGCAATTTCAAAATCGTTTGACATTCCCATGGAAAGACAGGCCCAATTTTCCGGCGGGAACCGCTTTTTAAGTTCCTTCTGCGCATTCAAAAGCTGCCTGAAAGACGAGCGTATCAATTTGCTGTCTTTTGTAAACGGAGCCATTGTCATAAGGCCTGCAGGTTTTAGTTTTCCGCAGCTTAAAACAAGTTCCGCCGCTTTAAAAAGAGCATCAAGACCTGAATAACCGCTCTTTGATTCTTCTCCTGTGTGCAGCTCAAGTAAAACTTCCAGAGGCTCAGAACGCTCAAGTGAATGTTTGGCAAGCTCTGTGACAAGTTCATCCCTGTCCGCCGATTGTATACAGTCAAAAAAATTAACAGCCTGCTTTGCCTTGTTGCGCTGCAAGGAGCCAATAAGATGAAGACGGGCTTCCGGAAAATCATCCCTGCAAGTTTCAAATTTCTGCGCAGCTTCTTTTACTCTGCTTTCTCCGAAATACCGCACCCCGGCATTATAGGCTTCCTTTATTTTGTCCGCCGTCACAAACTTTGTTACGCCCATCAGTATTAATTCGCTGCGTTTCCTGCCGGCTCTGCTGCAGGCATTTTGAATCCGCTCTTCTATTTCTGCAATGTTTTGCGCAACTAACATTTCTGTTTACATACTCGCATATTATCAATGGATTTTGCAAGCGATAAAAACGCTTCCAGCTCCAGATTTTCCGCTCTTTCGTTTTCGTTAAGGGCATTTTCCTTTAGAACAGCAGCGCACAAATCCTGCGCCTGATATTTTCCGTAACGTGATGATAAAAAAGATGTTAAATTATTTTTTACGGTTTTCCGTCTCGATGCAAAAAGAGAACGGACAAGCGTGTAAAAAACACGGGGGATCTCTGCGGGGTTTGAATGTGTTTTTTTTTCAAGAAGAACGGCCATACTGTCAACATTCGGCTGCGGAAAAAATGATTCCCGTTTTATCAGCAAAAACGGCTTAACATTGTATACAGAAGCGCATAATACAGAAAATGAAGAATAGTCATTATGCCCCGCAGGTGCAGCCATGCGCATGGCAACTTCTTTCTGGACTGTAACAACCATGCGGGAAAAAACGCAGCCCTTCTCAATAAAATCCGCCAGCAGGGCAGCAGCAACATTGTACGGAAGATTTCCCAAAAGAAAAGGCGCAGGCCCTTCTTTTGCATGAGAAGGCCATGTCTTCATTACATCACCTTCAACAAGATTGAAGTTTTCATCCTGCAAAAACATTTTTTTTAAAACACGGATGAAGCCAAGATCAATTTCAAAGGCCTTTACCTTGTACTTCATTTCCAGCAGCAGCGATGTCATTGCGCCAAGCCCGGGACCTACTTCCCATATTTCGTCATTGGGCTGCGCGCAAAGAGCTTTAACAAGAGCCTGCCTTGCCTGGGGATTAACAAGAAAGTTTTGGCCGAATCTTTTTTGCATCCCAAGTTTTTCCTGCTCAAGAAATATTCTTAATTCCGAAGATGAATTATAATTTAACGTCACGGAAAGCTCTCCAGTTTTAACATGGCTGCCCGGCGTCTTTGTTCAAGGACAGTGATTAGCAGCATCAGTATAATTGACAAAACAAGTACAACATAGTGCGCCGAAGAAATGCCGGGTATGTAAGATGAGAGAGAAGCAATCAGCTCCATAAACCGGTACAAAACAGAAAGCGGAAAATTAAGAAGAAATGACAAAGAGATGAAATCCAGAACAAGCCAGATTATAGAGCCTGTCATAAACAGGGTTGTAAGCGGCACAATAAAAAGACCGGCTATAATTCCTGCAGGTTTAATATATCCAAAAACAAGAATGCAGACACCCGCTGTTGATATAAATGCGCCGCACGAAATTGAAAGGGGCTGCAATAAAAATGAAGGTATCTTTCCCTCAAAAATAAAGATAAGAGCCTTGCCGGTAATTAAAATTCCAAGCAGCGCCAGATAAGAAAGAATAAATGAAAGTGAATTGCCCGCTGCCGGAGTTAAAATTATCTGTATTATAAATGAAAGCGACAGAATTGACATTGCCTTTTTTGGAAGAGCGCCAAGGATCGCAAGGACTCCCAATATATACATTAATGCAGCGCGGTAAAGGCTCGGCATGGGGCCGACAAAAAGACAATAAAGCAGGATAAAAATTGCGCCTGCTATTGCGCATCCCTTTAGGCCAAGCGGCCTTTTTAATAGAAAAGATATTATCGCCGTCAATATCGCAAGGTGCATTCCTGAAAGAGCAAGAATGTAAGACAGTCCTGCATTCCTGTACACAGATACAAGGGCTGTATCAAGATTGTCTCTAATGCCCAAAAGAAGCGCAAGAGCAAGGCCTCCGCTGTTTTGCAATTTATCAAAACGGCTGATTAAATTAAGCCTTATTCCCGTGCGCATCTGTTCGATTGCAGGAGCTTTTTTTACAACATGCAATGATTTTGCGCTGACAGTCCAATTGCCGGGTGTGTCTGAAGAACGCAAAGAACCCTCTGCAAAAATTACCGCGCCGCGTCCGAACTGTTTTAATCTGTCCGCGCTTTCCGGCGGAAAGAAAACCATTACATCCCCTCTGCTGCTTACGCGCAAGCCGTTTTCTCCTGCGCATCTGCGCAATGAAACGCCTGCCATTATACTGCCGCTGGAAATTATTCTTGGATCTTCAAGCAATACGCCTTCTATGGCGATTACATTCTCCTGCGGAATGCCGAAATTTACATTATTGTACCCTTCGGCTGCGGCGCATAAACCAACAGAAAGTCCTATCGTAAAGGCGGCGGAACAAACAGCTGCAATATGAAACATGCGTGATTCTTTATTAAACGATGAAAGAACTTTGAAAAAATTGAATGCCGCAAGCAGAAGTAAAAAACATACGATTATAAAAGCAATATGCGCATGAAATAAAAAATAAAAACCAATTGCGGCTCCGGCCGCTGCGTATTGAATTGGAGGAAGAACAAGGCGATTAATGATGTGAATTACCATTTAAGGCGATCAATCGCCTCCCCTGCCGCGGCAACAATATCCTCGGGGTACGGTAAATTACAGACAGAAAGCAAATGATCAAATGCGGCATGAAAGCCGATATTTCCAAGGGCTCTGACAATCGCTATTGTAATATCCGGATCAAAAGAGCCTGTGCTTTCTGTCCTTGCGTTTATTAATCCAAGCTGTAAACCAAGCACTAAAGCTGCGTCTGAATTTCCAACGGCGCCAAGAAAAGCAATGGCCTCCAAAAAGCGCTCCTTTGGAATATTATTCAAAAGAAAATCTGATTGCACGCGGTAATAGTGCCTTATGGCAAGCGCATTGGCGCGGGTCCACCTCAGCGCTGCTAGAGTGTTTACTGCAGAATAACGTATCGCGGATAAATCGATGTTATCATCAGCGCCTGCAAGCGCCTGTTCAAGAGCGCGTTCTGCAAGCTGTCCCCGTTCTGATATTACAAGCCTGTCGCTGCTGATTCCAGTTCTGAAAGCGGCAAATTTTTCAGCAGGCGGATTATTCATAATTACATTTAACAGAAACTGATAAAGGTTTCCTGGAATTACATCCAGCGCGCCGTATGCCTCCGATGCAATCACTTCCGGATAGCCGGCATAAAGAACGGAAAACAAGGCCGGATAAGAAGAGCTGTCACCCAACTCCATGATCGCGGAGATACAGGCCGAAACAATCGTATAATTAACAGATGAGCCTGATCTGAACAGGAGATTCATTCCCATCAAATAATTATTAAGGTTGTCTATTACAAATCTGTTCCCTCTGCCTGAATCGCCAAGAGCGGCAAGAATATCTGTCATTTTTTTCGTGTCGGAACTTGATAAAAACAGCTTCCACAGTTCTTCCGGATCCTGAATCTCTTCGGCGGCGGCTTCCTGCAATATTGATATATCCGCAGATTCGTTCAATGTATCGCCGTAAACACACAAAGAGAAAAAGATAAACAGGAATAATGCAAATCGCCGCCATGAGCCGCAAACAAAACAAAAAGTTTTAATCATTCCTGAACTCCTGATCCGTTTTGCCCGTCTTGATTGACAGCCGCATTAGTTTCATCTTCCAGTACGCGGAAAGGAAGTTCATCATCGTCATCTTCGGGCAGCATGTCAAACACCTCGCACAGAATATTGTTCCGTGTTCCAATTGGAAGAGGATCCGCTTCCATGCGCACAAGCGATACATTTGTGTCCTGGCTATATTCAACGGAGCGGACTGTAGCCGGCATGCAGACAGGAACCCTGTCCAGAGAAAACTGAACCTTAAGCCGAAGCCCTACCGTAGCCTGTCCGTTAACCTTGAATGCGCAGCCTGTATCGGAAATATCTTCCAGCATGCATCGCAAACCAGGCGATTTTTCCAGCCTGTGCGGATTATCGCCCTCATCCACAATATACAGAAATGCCGGCTTGTAAAATTTAACACGCAGCGATTTTCTCTTTTGCGTCCTGAAAAGCGAATCGTTATGTTCAACCTTAAGAGAGGAAATACCCTTTGAAAAAACTTCGTCTGTTACTTCTGTGTCAAAAACATAGCCTGCATCGTCTTCGCGCCAGAAATACACAGAAATTTTAATGCCATGCCATTGCATGGAAGCGCTGTTTTTTGAATTCACAGGGCGCGAAATAGTAAGATAGTTGCCGAAATTTTTTACAACTTCAGATTTGTAAACTCCTGTTCCCGCAACTAAAACACGCAATACCTGCCCCTCGCTGATCTGCCTGGAGTTGTTAATACGGGTTTTATTCTCGGCTGCTTCCATTTCTATTTTTTTAAAATAATCAAAGAGCTTGGAAAGAAACTGCTGGGTTACAGGATCACTGCGCTCTCCGGACAGCCTTACAGAATTAACCATGGAACGTATAATTGTTTCAAACTGCTTCTGGGATTTAAAAATCGCTGCAGGATCTTTAATTTCGCAGTTGAATACAAGCTTCCTTAACTGCTCCATATCCTTAATTGAAAAACCCGCTTCTTTTCCTTTAGCAAAAAATTGAATCCAGTTTCCTGATTTCGCCCTTGACTGCGTCAGAAAAATGGCGGCAACGAGACAAAAGAACAGAAGCACAATAAAAGGTATCAATATCCTACCTCATAACATAATGATTAATTTTATATTTTCCATTATAATACAAAAATAAAAATATGGGTATATATATAGAATCCGCAATCCTTTATATTCTCCTGTTTTTTTCCGGCCCGGCAGCCAGGTTTGCCGGCGGAACAGCAGGCTTCTCCGCAGCGGCTGAAATTTTAAAACTTTTTTTTCATCTGATACCGTCTCTTGCGCTAATTTGGTACATATTATTCAAAACATGGAAGCTGGAATACAGGATTATAAGACCCGGGAAAAAGGACATTGTTTCAGGTTTAATTGCACTGCCATGTCTTTTATTAACAGGTTTTGCAATAACATTTGTATCGGCGTATTTTACAGGAGCTTCTGCGCAGGCGGTATTTTACTCACCGGTCTCGGCAGCGGACTGGATAGTGCTTTGCTTTGTCTGCATCTTCGCAGCCTACCTTGAAGAGAGTTTTTTCCGGTTCTACCTGTTATCAAGAAGGCAGGAATTAAACTTAAACGCATCATCGGCGCTGGTATTGTCAGTGGCGCTGTTTTCGATCTGCCATATCAACGAAGGCCCCTGGGGGTTTTTAAACGCAGCCCTATGCGGAACAATCCTTGGTTTTATTTTCCTGCGGTACAATTCCCTTCACGGGATAGCGGTCGCTCATGCTTTATATAACATTACTGTCTATATAATAAATGCAATAATAAACTAACAAGCGCTTTAACCTGTTTTATGCTTTACATAGTCTGTATTTAACCAATCTCTTCCAGTTCCGGCTGTTCCATGCCAAGAAGGCTGCGCACATCATCAAGGCTTTGAGGCCCTTTTATCTCACCGGAAAAATTAATAACAGCGAAAATACGCACAGGCTTTGCCATCCCCCTGACTGTTACAGCATGCATTTCTTCAGTCAAGAATTTATCTCCGGTAAGCTTCCAGGTATTTTCGGAAATTAAAATATCCGCGCAAAGAGATTTAGTCAGCTCCTCTATCCGCAAAGCAAGATCAACAGGATCGCCGATAACTGTATACTCCATACGCTTATCACTGCCAAGCTGGCCTGCTGTAACAAGACCTGAGTTTATACCGCATCCAATACGGATTACCGGATTTGCCGGATCCCCTGTTCTGCGTTCCTTGTTCATATAGTAAAGCGCTTTACGCATCATCAAGGCTGCCTTGATGCAATTGAACGCATCCTTGCGCGGGCTTCCTGCGGTATATGCGGCTCCCCAATGAGCCATAAGCTTATCCCCTATAAATTTATCAACTATGCCGTCTGTTTTTTCCACGCATTCAGCCATCCGGGTAAAATAATTATTAAGCCATTGAATAATTTTACCGGAAGCTTCCGCTCCGAAAAACCTTGCAAAGGCTTCCGATTTAACGGCAAAGTCGTGAATGCCCGAATAGAAAACAGTTCCGTGCTTTTGTAAACCGTCCGGTTCAATTTCGCCGCGCATAGCTTTTACAGCAATCTTCCTGTCCGCAAACGTACCGAAAACACGCAGCGCCGAACACATCTTTTGGAAATTGGAAGCAAGTACACCGGTCTCATCACGGCTTTTGGAATGCACATCCGGTTTAAAATCGCCGGCTTCAATCTGCCGCGCGGCAGATGAAAGTTTTTTTAACGGACTGGAAATTGTCTTTGAAAAAGACCAGATGAAAATAATTGAAATAATTAAAAAAACTATCGTAAGACAGATATTCCGCCGTGCAGCCGCGGTAATCCCTTCAAATATTTTGTCATACTCAACGCTTGTTATTACAACAGCTCCCATGGCGTTCAGTTTGGTATATGCAATATACTGGCGGTTTTTTTTCTCATAGGTATAACCCATGCTTGCAAGATAATACGTGACTCTGTCCAATAATTCCTGAATTACTCCTGTAAAGCAGGGCTGTGACGGAGTAATGCCAAAATCTGTTTCTAAAAGCATCTGCCTGCTTCGCTCGGAACCGGCAAGAATGGTGCGGATAAAATCCAGGTCAGCGATATTTTTACCATTCCTTATAATTTCATAATCGGAATGAGAAAGCACTTCCCCTTCCGTGTTTATCATATAAGATCGATTCAATCCAAAGCTAAAATTCTGATTCAGGGTTTCGGATGAAAACAGAACAGCTCCCGCTCCCCCATTCTGCCAGGGGAAAAAAAGAGCCTGCATAGGCTCTGAAAAATGAGGCGCCGCGTTTTTAAGGACTGTTTCTCCGCGCACAGCGCGTTCCAGAGCCGCTCTGTGATTATTAAAAAATGAAGCGGCAAGAGTTCTGTCAATTTCGCGCGAAACAAAAAAATTATCATTAACAAGCAATTGTTCCTGTCTGCCGGGAATAATAAAGAAGACAGATGCGATCTGCGGATTTTCTGTCCAGAAAAAATTTATCGATTCCCTGCCCTGGGAAACGGCAGTTTGAATTAAAAACCTTGAACTGGCACGCATCGAAGCAAGCAGAGTTTCAGCTTCCGCAGCAGAGCGGCGATTCATTTCAATGTTATTTTCCTCCGCAGAAATTTGCAGATCCGCCTGTCCCAGCCAGTAAACAAGAGCGGTAATTGAACCAAGGGAAAGAATTACAATAACCGAAATAATAATTATTAACTTGGCGCCAATGGAAAAACTTATTTTTTCATTATCATGCTGTTTGCGTTTTGAACTCATACTAATATTATCGAAGTTTTTAGCACTTTATGTAGCATTAAAAACCCTGGGCAGCTTTCTGTCCCGGATGAGTTATAGCCTTTTTAACTGCCTGAATGCCTGTTCTGCAAGACCAAAACCTGCATTCTTTGTAAAATCCTTGGCATATTCTTCGTAGAGCATATCTTCATACATTTTTCCGGCGAAGCCTTCTTCTATAAGACCGGATTTTTGCACAGTATTTCTCATGCTGGTTAAAAGATTTTTAATTAAGAATGTTTCAAGCTCAAGACAGAGCTGGTATAGCTTGTCGTTTTTATCAACCGGCGCTTCTTCAGGACGCATCTGGGCAGTATTTGCAGACGACGCTGAAGCTCTCTTCAGCACTTCTGCAAAATCATTAGGGCTGTGAACAGCCGGACTTGAGTTCATGCGAATATTATCCATGTGCATTAACCCGGGGTTTTGCAATCCAAATCCGGCTATGTCCATTTAATTACCTCTTTAACGTTGTCGCTGTGCCAAGCATACTGTCGCTTGTCTGTATAGTACGTGAATTAAACTCATAAGCGCGCTGTGCGATAATAAGGTTAACCATTTCCTGTACAACAGCAACGTTTGACATTTCAAGGAATTTATGCTCAAGAGAGCCCATCCCCTCATAACCCGGCGTACCCGGAATGGCTTCCCCTGAGGCCTGGGTTATCTTGAACAAATTTTCACCTATCGCTGTAAGGCCGACCGGATTCGGAAAACGGTACAGTTCGATTCTGCCTACATCAACTTCGACAAGCTCGCCGTCACGCGGAATCTGAACGCTTACCCTGCCGTCTTTGGTTATATTGATGGTTTCGGGCAGAAACAATTCAGGCATAATTATATCAGGCAGAAGCCAGTAGCCGTTGCTTGTAACCATACGCCCGTCAGAATCAACCTTAAAATTGCCGTTACGCGTATAGGCTTGAGAGCCGTCATACATCTGTATTCTGAAAAAACCTTCCCCGGCAATTGCAATATCAGTTCCCACACCGGTAGCCTGAAGCGCTCCCTGTGAAAAAACACGCTGGGTATCCGCAAGCTTGACGCCATGACCCATTTGAATGCCGACAGGAACAACAGTGTCCTCTGTAGCAGGAGTGCCCGCCGTCTTTATGGTTTGATAAATCAGATCTTCAAAATCAGCACGCTGTTTTTTGTAACCGTGCGTATTTACATTTGCAAGGTTATTGGAAATTGTATCGATATTAGCCTGCTGCCCAATCATTCCGGCTGCGCCTGTCCATAAACTCCTTACCATTTATCTCTCCTGTATATTATTAACCGAATTTAGCTACCTGATTAATCAAGGTGCCAAGCATTGCCTCTTCTGTCTGGATCACTTTCTGGTTTGCCTCATAAGCGCGGTTCACTTCGATCATCTGAACCATTTCCACTACAGGATCAACATTGGAGGATTCAAGAAAACCCTGTAGAACTTTTGGACGCATCTCGCCTGCCATGCTTATCGCAGGGCCTGATGTATGGCTTTCGCGGTAAAGGCTGGAACCCTGTTTTTCCAGATAACGATCAAGCTCAAACTCTACTATTCTTAAAACATCAAGAAGGACCGGATCTTCCCAGAGATTCGCTTCCCTTCCTACCATTAACTCCGGATCATCCTGATACGCAGCATTTATCCATATTCTGCCGTCAGCGTCGACTTTAAAATTATTTGCTTTTACATTGACAGGGCCGTTTTCGCCAAGAACCGGGAACCCCTCTTTTGTAAGAAGATATCCTTCCTTGCCAAGTATAAATGAACCGTTTCTTGTATAACGCTCCCCGTAAGGAGTTGCGACTGCAAAAAAACCTCTTCCTTCAAGCATGAGATCAAAGTCGCTTGTTGTCTCTTTCGGCGCGCCCTGGGTGAAACTTGTAAATAATTCGTTTAATTCCACGCCTGTTCCAAGCTTTCCAATAATAGGCGCAGCGTCCGCAGAACCAAAGGGATGCTTATAAACTCCGTCATCGTCAGTTCGCCGCAGCAGCATTTCTGGGAATGCCTTAAAAGACGCAACATCCCTTTTGTAGCCGTCTGTGTCCACATTGGCCAAATTGTTTGCTACAGCATCAAGCCGCCATTGCTGCGCCCTCATTCCGCTGGCGCCTGTATACCATCCTCTGATCACGAGGGTGACCTCCTTATGCTAGGTCTCACTCCGTTCCGGGTGAGGTTCATGCTTCATTATCGGCAATAGAAGCGCATGCCTAAAGCAGCCTGTTTCCGGCCGGAAAAGACTGCAAAAACATACAGAATTTTGTACTTTCTTAAGGAAGCCATTTAACGAGGTTTTTAAAATTTTATTCGAAAGTCTGGTTTAATACCCCGCGGCTTGCTGCGGCTCTAATTACATTCAGTTTTGGAATATTTGGTATTAAACCAGACGGTATAATAAATTTCCTTACGAACGAGCCTCCGCTTTGTTACATCTCGACTCTTAAGATACGTGGGGTTTGCCCCGCGGAGGCTCATTTAATTAAATCTTTATTATAACAAACAACCTTATTCCTGCCGGTTTGTTTTGCGTTGTAAAGCGCTTTGTCCGCATTGGAAATGAATGAATCAACCAGACAGTCCAGAGTCGGCACAATTGAATTAACGCCGATACTGATTGTTATTGTTATTCTGGAATGATCAAGGCTTGGCATAACCCTGCTTTCCACATCACTGCGGATTTTTTCGGCTACTTCAACAGCTCCTTCCATTTGCGTATTCGGCATAAGAACAACAAATTCCTCGCCTCCCCATCTGGCTACAAAATCCCCCGGACGTTTAAAAGAATGAGAAAAAACTTCTGCAACCGTTTGCAGCACAATATCACCCTGCAGATGTCCGTAAGTGTCATTTATATTTTTAAATTTATCCAAATCCATCACCAGCAGGCTGATTGGCGTGTTCTCCCTAATTGCCTGTTTCCATTCCATTTTTAACCTGTCATCAAAACAGCGCCTGTTTGGAATGTTTGTCAACTGATCAATCATTATTAGTTTTTCAATTGTACGCAACTGGTTTACAATCTGAATCTGGTTGCGAACCCTTAACTTGACAATTGTCGGATTAAAGGGCTTTGTTATATAATCGGCGGAATCAAGAGACAGGCCTTTTTCTTCGTCTTCATCGCTGTCCAGCCCTGTAATAAAAATAACGGGTGTTTTCTTAACTATATTGCACTTCTTTATTTCAGAAAGCGTCTGGTATCCATCCATACCAGGCATTAAAATATCCAGCAAAATAAGATCCGGAACATACTCTCTTGCTTTTTCAATTGCATTTGCTCCGTTTGAAGATGTATAAATTGTATAATCCTGACCGAGTATGTATGTAAGTACCTTAAGATTTGAATTTTCATCATCTACAATAAGCAGAGAATTCTTTTTTACCTCCATTTCCTACCATCCTTTATGTTTGATATCCTGAGAGAATTCATTCAGCACCATTTCAAGCTCGGTTTTAAGAATTATTAATTGTTCTCCGGTTACTGTATTTTTTCCGCTTTTTAGCTGGTATTCTATATCAGCGGCAGCTTTTTGAAGTATAATTTTTCCAATTTGCCCTGCATTTCCCTTTAATGTATGCGCCATCCTTTGCGCCAGCGCCAGATCGCCCTCTTCCATTGCGGCAGTTATTTCATCATATTTGTCTTTATTTAATTTTACAAATAAAGTCTGAAGGTTTTTCTGGAATTCCATATCCGCTTCAAGCTGCATATATTTATGCTCTTTAGTCTTGCTCATGGGAATAAGGTATTTCATAAGGCAGCGCCACAATTCCTGGGATGTAAAGGGTTTCCCGACACAGTCAGTCATACCGCTCTTTTTGTAAATTTCCCTGTCGTTAAACATTATATTAGCTGTCATTGCCACAACAGGGACTCCTGTTTTAAGTTCCATGATTTTCGCTGACGCCTCAAGGCCGTCCATAACAGGCATATGTATATCCATAAAGACAAGATCAAACTGCTTCTCGCCGCTGTCCGCTCTTCTTTTTATCAGTTCAAGGCCGATTTTTCCATTATCTGCAACAACAGTTTTTAAACCCACTCTTGCAAGATGTTCGCAAATAACCTGCTGATTCATAAGATTGTCTTCGCATAGCAGAATTTCACCGTTAAAGGCAGGTTTTTCAATCTCGTTAATAATTATTTTTTCATCGATGAACTCATCATCATTCACATCAATGGTGTCAAATATCAGCTCAAAGCTGAACTTTGAACCAATGCCGGGAGAACTGTCAACAGAAAGTTTTCCGCCCATCAGCTCTATAATATTTTTTGTTATCGCAAGCCCAAGCCCTGTACCGCCTTGCCTGCGCACTGTTCCGGTTTCTACCTGCGCAAAGGGATCAAATATCATGCTAATCTGCTCTGGCGTCATGCCAATACCGCTGTCCTTTACCTCAAAGTACATAGTGATGGTTTTCTCATTCATCTCTTTTAGTACAGCATGAAGTTTAACCATTCCGGTGTTTGTAAATTTAACTGCATTGGAAAGAAGGTTTACAAGCACCTGGCGCAGTCTTGCAGGATCGCCCAGGGGTTTTTTACCCAGGCTTGGCTCAACATAAAAATACAGGGTTATGCCTTTTTCAACCGCTTTTGGCATTATTATTGTCCTGCAGCTTGAAAATAATTCATGCATTTCAAACGGGATATTTTCTACAGTCATTCTTCCGGATTCAACTTTAGATATATCAAGTATGTCATTGATTATCTGCAGCAGCCAATTTGCATTAGTTTTTATATTCCTTATATAGTCCCTTGTTTTCAGCGCAGCCTCGCTGTCCAGCGCCAGTTCGGAAAAACCAATTATGCTGTTCATTGGAGTGCGTATCTCGTGGCTCACTGTCGCCATAAAATTGGATTTTGAATCTGACATTGCCTCTGCCGATTTTCTCAGGATGTCTGCTTCTTCATACGGACGTTTCAGGATAATTGTAGCAATAAAAGCGGTTATTACGCATAATACAAGCGTTATTATACCCATCAGCATGATACCGCCTGGTATATTATTTAACGCGCTTTCATTAAGAGGCGCCACAATTCCCACAACCCAGCCTTCGTTCGGGCTTGAAACAGGACGAAAAGCGCTCATTCTTGGTACGCCGTTTATTTTGAACATACCGGCGCCGCGTTCACCGATAATTCCGCGTGATGCTATTGCAGCCAAATCAAAATATGAACTGTCTGTTTTTGCAAGGTCAATAAAATTGATGCGCTGCTGCACCAATTCTGCCTGATAATCGGAAATAACATACCCGTCTGCATCATAAAGGAAAAGATATCCCGTTTCCCGGAAAGTCAGCCGGGAAATTATTTCATTAAAATACAGGCCGGGAATAACAACGGCCAAAAACTGGTTATTATTAACCGGCGCTGATATATACATGACAAGAGAGCCGTCGGGACAATACATAGTGGACGAGATGGCCATATCTCCCCTCATTGCAGCTCTCATAAAATTTCCGTGTAAAAGTTCCGGTAATATCATAGACTGGCCGTAATGATCCAGCAATTCGGTATAATTAAAAACAGCAAGGCTTATAAACTTTGACTGCTGTAAATGCAGATTAAAAACCTTCTCAAGAACGCCCTGTCTCTCTCCGGCGCTGTATAGAAGATTGATTTCCCTGGCTGCTTCGCCTGCTTTTTGCTTTATAAGATCAATTTCTTTGGTTATATACTGATCTGCGATGTCAACTGCAATCAGCATATCGGATTCTACCGCCTCTCTGACGCTTCGCACCAGAAACAGTGAACCAACAGCAAGACTGGATACAGTTATGACAATTGCGGTAATAATAATTACAATAAATATCCTTGCACGGATTGTCATTTTTAATTTCAGAAATCCCGCCATTTGAATATTGTATCACCGTAATACAATTTTGACTATAATTATTATAATTTCTTAAATATATTTATAAAATGACGGCAAAAAAAAGACCTGAACCACGGCAGCCGGAAATCCAGCCGCCGGATCAGGTCCTTTACAGATAACTTTTTTTCTATATACCCAAAGCCATGTCTTAGATAGTTACAGTGACGGCTTTTGGCGCCGCAGCTTTCTTAACTGCGGGTTTTTTTGCTGCTGCAGGTTTTTTTGCTGCTGCAGGTTTCTTTGCAGCTACTTTCTTCGCTGCCGGTTTCTTTGCAGCTACTTTCTTTGCTGCAGGTTTCTTTGCAGCTACTTTCTTCGCTGCCGGTTTCTTAGCGCCAACTTTCTTTACGGTGGCTTTCTTTGCTGCAGGTTTTTTTGCTCCAACTTTTTTTGCAACTACTTTCTTAGCTGCCGGTTTCTTTGCAGCTACTTTTTTCGCTGCGGGTTTTTTTGCAGCTACCTTTTTAGCTGCCGGTTTCTTTGCAGCTGCCTTTTTCGCTGCGGGTTTTTTTGCAGATGTTACTGCCATCTTCTTGCCCCCCTTAACAGGTTTTTTACTGCCTTTCACCCTGGCAGTGGCAGGTTTTGTCTTACCTGACTCCCCTCCCATTATGTTCTTTCCGGAATTTTTGATTACCGCTTGCGCGCCTGCAAGGCGTGCTAATGGCACCCGGAATGGTGAACATGATACATAGCTAAACCCGGCTCTATAGCAAAATTCTATAGAAGCAGGATCGCCGCCGTGCTCTCCGCAGATCCCAATTTTAAGATCCGGTTTTACTAATCTTCCTTCTAAAATTGCATGTTCTATAAGCCCTCCAACGCCGTTTTGGTCGATTGTCTGGAATGGCTCGTCATCAAGAATACCTTTTTGCAAATAAATCGGCAGGAACGATGCGACATCGTCGCGGCTAAAGCCAAAAGTCATTTGCGTAAGATCGTTTGTTCCAAAACTGAAAAAGTCTGCAAAATCTGCAATACCGCCTGCGCGAATCGCAGCGCGGGGAACTTCGATCATTGTGCCGATTTTAACGGGAACTTTAACGCCTGCTGCATTGAACACCCTTTCAAGTACTTTTTCAGCATTGGGGCGAAGGAATTTAAGTTCTCTTGAGGTAACAATCAGCGGAATCATTATTTCCGGATTCACCGGAATCTTTTGCTTTGCGCACTCTGCCGCTGCAAGGGCTATTGCTTCAACCTGCATGTCATAAATTTCAGGGAAAGTAACTGCAAGACGGCAGCCGCGATGTCCCAGCATTGGGTTGCTTTCAACAAGAGTGCCGATTTTAATTGATAATTTTTCTTCGTCAATATTTAAGTGAGCTGCAAGTTCTGCAATATCTTCTTTTGTATGGGGAACAAATTCATGAAGAGGAGGATCTAAAAGCCTTATTGTTACAGGGCGGCCTCCCATCTCCTTGAATATGCCAAAGAAATCCTTCTGTTGTAACGGAAGAATCTTCTTTAACTGGATTTTTCTCTCTTCTTCTGTTTCCGAGAGAATCATCGCGCGGAAGTGAACAAGCTTGTCTTTTTCGAAGAACATGTGCTCTGTGCGGCAAAGACCTATGCCCTGAGCGCCGAAATCAAACGCGCGTCTTGCATCTTCCGGCTGATCGGCATTGGTTCTTACATCGAAACCTTTTACCTTGCCGCGAACGCTGCCCGAACGCACTTCATCACACCATTTAAGGAAGGTTTCCATGTCTCTGGAGATTTCCGGAGAAACAAGCGGCATTTTTCCTTCATATACTTCGCCTGAAGAACCGTCAATTGTTATCCAGTCGCCTTCTTTATATATCTTTCCGCCGATATCAACTGTTCCGTCGCTGTGTAACAGAACGCTTTTTGCGCCAACAATACAGGGAGTGCCCATACCGCGCGCAACAACTGCCGCATGGCTTGTTTTTCCGCCGGTTGAAGTAAGAATACCCTGCGAAACAACCATTCCGCCGATATCTTCAGGACATGTTTCCTTGCGGACAAGCATTACTTTTTCGCCTCTTTCATGCCAGCTTTCAGCGTCCTTTGCAGTGTAAACAATTCTGCCGCAGGCAGCGCCCGGCGATGCATTTAATCCCTTTGTAATGGATTTGGCGTTTTTTGCAGCCTTTGCATCAATCATCGGATGGAGAAGCTGATCAAGATGGCCCGGCGTTACACGCATAATAGCAGTATTTTTATCGATTAGACCTTCAGCTACCATATCTACAGCGCATTTTACAGCAGCTGTACCGGCGCGTTTGCCGTTGCGCGTCTGCAGAATGTATAAAATTCCCTGCTGAACAGTGAATTCCATATCCTGCATATCTTTAAAATGTTTTTCCAGTTTGTTTTTAATGGAAATAAGCTGTTTATAAATAACAGGATTCTTTTTTTCCAGAGTTGAAATTCTTTCCGGAGTCCTGATACCTGCGACAACATCTTCACCCTGCGCATTCATCAGATACTCGCCGTAAAATTCATTGATACCTGTTGAAGGATCGCGGCTGAAACATACGCCTGTTCCTGAATCATCGCCGAAATTGCCGAATACCATAGATTGAATATTAACAGCTGTTCCTATAAGCCCTTTTATATTCTCGATCTGACGGTATTTAACAGCTCTTTCATTCATCCATGAGCCGAAAACCGCATTTATCGAACCCCAAAGCTGATCAAGCGGGTTTTGCGGAAAATCTTTGCCGGAATGTTTTTTAACGATTTGTTTATACTGATCGACCAGTTTTTCTAAATCTGCTGCTGTAAGGTCTGTATCAAGTTCAATTTTTTTATTTTTTTTCATTTCTGCAAGGGCATTTTCAAAATGATCATGATCAACGCCCATAACAACATCACCGAACATCTGAATGAAACGCCTGTAAGCATCCCATGCAAACCGCGGATTTCCGGTCTTATCTGAAAGACCCTTAACCGCTTTATCACTCATACCAAGATTCAGGATTGTATCCATCATGCCCGGCATTGAAGCTGCGGCTCCTGAACGAACAGAAACCAAAAGCGGATCACCTGGATCTCCAAGTTTCTTTTTCATAACTGTTTCCAGTTTTTTAAGTCCTGCTTCTACTTCTTCTTTTAATCCTGCAGGATACTTGTTCTTATTTTCATAATAAGCAGCGCATACATCTGTAGAAATTGTAAAGCCTGGCGGAACCGGAATTCCAAGATTAGTCATCTCGGCAAGATTGGCGCCCTTGCCGCCTAAAACAAATTTCATCTTTGCATCTCCTTCAGCTTTACCATTACCAAAGAAGTAAACGTTTTTTTGTTTAGACATTAACATCCTCCATATGTATTTAATATATCATACTTTCTTTTTTTTATGCAAGTCATTATGATAAATATTATGAACTATATTGAACTTCCTGTCTACAAAAATCAAGAAAAAATTTTATCAATGTTAAAAAATAATCAGACGCTCGTTGTTGAGAGCCCGACAGGTTCAGGAAAAACAACGCAGCTTCCTGTTATACTTTACGAAGCAGGCTATGCGCAAAACGGAATCATTGGTGTAACTCAGCCGCGGCGCATAGCGGCAGTATCTGTAAGCGAGTTTATTGCGCGTCAATGCTCAACTGTAATCCCCGGACTCATAGGTTACAAGATGAGATTCGCCGACATGACAAATCATGAAACCAAAATAAAAATTATGACAGACGGAATACTGCTTCAGGAAATGAAACTCGATCCATGGCTGTCTAAATACAGTCTTCTGGTTGTTGATGAAGCTCATGAAAGAAGTTTAAACATCGATTTTATCCTTGGTTTGCTGAAAAGAACGCTTGAAAGCCCAAAGATTTCAAAGTTATAATTTCTTCTGCAACAATTAATGCCGAAGTTTTCTCCGAATACTTTAATAATTGCCCTATTGTAAAGATAGAAGCGCAGCGTTTTCCTGTGATAATGATTTACGATCCGGTATTAAGAGAGCATGGATCAGATTTCAGGGATCAAAAAAAGGAAAACAAAGAGCAGAAAGACAAAAATTATTCAAATATCAGCGCAGATGAAGCGATTTTAATGAAAATAGAGGCAATTACCACGCGTTTCATAAGCGAAAACAAGGAACTCTCAGAAGGCAGGGTTTCCAAAGCAGGTGATATATTAATTTTTCTTTCAGGCGAAAAGATGATCAAAGAATGCATGAACAGGCTTTCAATGTGTCCTGCCGGAAAATATTTGCATCTTGTTCCGTTATACGGCAGGCTTGGAAAAGAAGAACAGGAAAAAGTTTTTGAAATTGCGCCAAAAGGCAAAACAAAAGTCGTTATTTCAACAAATATCGCTGAAACATCGGTAACAATCGACGGAATCACCGTTGTAATCGACAGCGGACTTGCAAAATTAAACTGGTATAATCCAAAAACATTTACATCAAGTCTGATTGAATCGCCAATATCGATTGCATCGGCGAATCAGCGCAAGGGAAGAGCCGGACGCACGCGGGAAGGAACATGTTACAGGCTGTATACGCGCAAGGATTTTGAAAATCGATCATTATATACAACAGAAGAAATTTTCCGCACAGATTTATCGGAAGTTATCTTAAGAATGGCGGATCTTGGCATTACTAATTTTGAAGATTTTGATTTTATCGCAGCGCCGGAAAAAGAAGGATTAATCGGCGGAATTGAAACATTAAATCTGCTTGATGCGCTTGAAGAAGACCGCAGCTTGTCAAATATCGGTAAATTAATGACTGAATTCCCGCTTGCTCCGCGGCAATCACGCATTATTGTTGAAGCAATAATGCATTATCCCGGTATAATACGTGAAACAATCATTGCTTCGGCATTTTTATCTACACAAAGCCCGTATATTCTTCCGCCGGGAGAAGAAACGGATGCAAGACAGGCGCATCACAGTTTCCGTGATGATAACGGCGATTTTGTTTCATATCTCAAACTGTTTAAACAGTATAACGATTCAAACAACAAAGCTAAATTCTGCAAAAAAAATTACCTTGATGATCGCGCAATGGCAGAAATATTGAATGTAACAGCTCAGCTGGAAGAAATTATAGCTAACATGAAGATTCCTGTGCTTTCTAAACAGCGCTCTGCGAATAAACCGCTTTTTGCAGACGAGATTGATGATTATCTATGCTGTATTGGCCGCGGAATGATTCAATTTGTATGCATGCGCGAGGGATCGAGAGGTAAAATGGGTTCATACAGCAGTCTAACCGAAGATAAAATTATTATTCATCCTGGTTCTGTAATGTTCCGCGCAGATCCGCAGTTTATAGTAGCAGGAGAAATTGTGCGCACTTCCCGCATGTATGCAATGTCGGTTTCTCCATTGTCAAAGGCAGTTTTAAACCGAATAAGGCCGGGATTATTCGAATCCCGTTCAATTTCCGAACACGGATATCAAAAAAATAAATTTTCAGGGAAGTTAATTCCGGCAAAAGTAAAAAAAGAAAGAGATTTTACCAATAATATAAAGATACACAGCGAAATATTTGAAATTATTACAGTAAAAGGAAAAAAAACTGTTTTACTTCCGTGGGAAAAACTTGCCCGTATCAGCGATAAACTGTCTGCCGGCGGAAATAATTTGCGCGATACTGTTTATAAAGGAATAAAAGGAACAATTATTGTTAAAAAACAATTCAATCTGCTCGCCGGAGAAAAACTGGATCTGATTTTTTCTCTTGCGCCGACACTCGATCCGGAAAGCGCTTTCTCGCGCGCATGGCCCCGTAAAGAAAATTTTGATTCCAGGAATATTAATTCGCTTTCTTCGCTTCTTAAACACCTTGATAATCTTGCAAAGCCAGTTGTATGGAAAAAGAACTCAAAAGATTTGGGATTTCTGGGTCTTTTTACAGACGGAGAGGGAAATTACTGGCTGCGCGCTTCCCGCGGTTTCCATACAAGCCTTAATGAGAGCCTTTCAAGCCTGGATACATTGATTGACGGACTTTCTATCCTGTGGGCAGGCGATGATGTTGATATCGCAAAAAAACATATTGTGAATCAATGCTACAGAAGACTTTCCGATTACCTGGGATAAAAAATATTTTATATTGAAATAAACAGTTTTTTTTTATATGCTGTGCATATGGCATTTACGTTTTACAACACATTAGGACGCGAAAAACAGCTTTTTAAGCCTAAAGACGGCAATAATGCTGTTGGCTTTTATGGATGCGGGCCCACTGTCTACAATTATGCGCACATAGGAAATCTACGCGCCTATGTGCATCACGACATACTGGTTCGCTCTTTGCGGCACGCAGGTTTTACTGTTAATCATGTTATGAATATCACTGATGTCGGCCATTTATCGGATGATGCCGATGGCGGCGACGATAAAATGGTAAAAACAGCGGAAGAAAGGGGAAAAAGCGTCCTTGAAATCGCAGATTTTTACACACAGGCGTTTTTTAAAGATACAGACAGACTGAATATAACGCGGCCTACGGTAGTCTGCAAGGCAACAGAACATATCGCCGATATGATAGCGTTAATTAAAAGAATAGAAGAAAATGGTTTTACTTACATTGCAGGCGGAAATCTTTACTTTGATATATCGAAATTTCCTTCTTACGGCGAACTTGCTCTGCTGCGGCTTGATGATCTTAAAGCTGGCGCGCGGATACAGCAGGATGAAAATAAACGCAATCCAGGTGACTTTGTACTCTGGTTTACAAAAAGCAAATTTGAAAATCAGGCCCTTGTATGGGACAGTCCTTGGGGAAAGGGTTATCCCGGCTGGCATATTGAATGCTCCGCAATGAGCATGAAATACCTTGGTGAAAATTTTGATATTCATGCAGGCGGAATCGATCATATTCCTATTCACCACACCAATGAAATCGCGCAGAGCGAAGCTGCCGCAGGCGTAAAACCCTGGGTGAATTACTGGCTTCATAATGAATTTCTTGTAATGAACGACGGAAAAATCTCAAAGTCTAAGGGCAGCTTTCTTACTCTGCAAAACCTTGTCGATGAAGGCTATGATCCGCTTGATTATCGTTATTTCCTTTTGAGCGGACATTACAGAAGCCAGCTTCAGTTTTCATTTGACAGTTTAAAAGGCGCAAAAAACTCGCGTAAATCACTAATTGATAAAATAAAGGCATTAGCTGATAAATCCGGAACGCAGGAAACAGAAATTAAAGAAGAGAATATCATCAAATATATAGAAGCATTTGATAAGGCAATAGAGGATGATCTTTCTACGCCAAGGGCACTGGCTGTATTATGGGGACTTTTAAAGGAAGAAACTGCATCAAAAGACGCTCTTGCGGCTGTTTTAAAAATGGACGAGGTTTTAGGGCTTGGGTTTAAAGATATCATAGCCGGTAAAAACCATGATAATACGGAATTTACGCAGGAAATTGAAGAACTTATCGCAAAACGGGCGGAAGCAAAAAAGGCAAAGGATTTTACTGCAGCCGATAATATAAGACAAGGCCTAAAAGAACGCGGTATAATACTGGAAGACGGCCCTGCAGGTACTGTCTGGAAACATTTGTAAAAATACACCATGTAACAATCGGAGATAAATTTTGTTTAATATAGAAGGGGAACAGTTGGAAGATGACGCGAAAGCCGCAGGCATGGAAGGCCAGGCACCGGCAGTATTAAAAACTGGTGTTGAGTTTAACCGTGAATTCAAGCGCTTATATGATTCAACCTTCCAGGTTCTGTTCAGAGTGGCTTTCAGAGTTACCAACTCAAGTGAAGCGGCAGAAGACCTTTGTCAGGAAAGTTTCTTCCGTCTATATGAAAGAAACATGGTTTTCCCAAATCCTGAAGAAGCGAAGTACTGGTTAATCCGCGTTGTAAAAAACGCCGCATTAAACTATGCAAAACGCAAGGACAGGGAACGAAAGGCGTATCAGCGCGCTTTCAGGGAAGATCACAGGCAGGAGGAAACCGGAGAGGGATTGCTTGTTAAGAAAGAAACAAGCCAGGAAGTGCAGAACGCCCTTAACAAGCTGCCGGAAAATTTACGAATGGTATTAATACTAAAAGAATATGCTGAAATGAACTATAAAGAAATTGGCAAGGTTCTTGGCATTAGCGAAGGAAATGTGAAAGTACGGGTTTTTAGAGCCCGTGAGCGGCTTGCCGCACTGCTTGCAGATGAATTACAGCATGCAGGAAAGCTTGTATAAGGTGGTACGTATGTGTCCTGACCCGCAAATTTTATCAATCTATGTAGACGGGGAGCTGCCTTCTCCATGGAAAGAAAAAATGGAGGCCCACTTTAAAATCTGCCCTCTTTGCAGAGAAAAATATGAAAATTTCAGCCGGCTTCACAAACTGTTTAAAAAAGATTATTCAGAAAAAAGAACATATGTAGAACGTGTCATTGATGAACCATTTCTTCCCGAAGAACGCACATATACAGAAGAAGAAATGCAGGAAACCAAGGAAAGAATCTGGCACAGAATCGAAGAAAAACGCCGGTTAAGAACGCACGGATGGCGGCGCAGACTTTCAATTCCTCTGCCGGCTGCTGCTGCTGCTGCTGTTATCCTGATGCTTGTAGCAGGGCTTTGGATTCGCAGTGAAGCATTCCTTCACAGCGGGGTAATGGCCAGAAATACGGCTAATACCGAAAAACTGGATATCATCGCTGCGGAAGAGGAAATACCGGGAATCATTCCCGCTGCAGACATAAGCGGCATCCTTCAGTATTTAACATCAGACGGTACTGACATCATCATTTTGAAGCTGCCGGAAAGTAAGAATTTTGCAAGAGCAGGCGAGCCTGCAATAATCAGAGCTGCCGATTACCAGCGAAACGCAGAACAGCCAAGGAGATACCCATAGGATGATTCGTTCTTTTTGTCTTGTCAGCATTTTATTTTTTGCATCAGGCATGATTCTTGAAGCCCAGGAACAGCAATCTGCCAGAAATGAAATAAATCAGGGATTAAGAAGACGCGCGTTAACCATGGATATCAGCGCAAGGGTAATAACAGATGAAGAGGATGTAATCTGGAGTGAATCTGAAAGACGGATTGCAATACCAGGCAGCCCGGTGGGAATAAGGCTTGTCGGTTCAAACGTAGTCGTTGCTGTGCAGTTTACTCCTTTTATCCGCCGCGAAGGCAATGTTCTTGTCGCGCAGGGGCAAATCTGGATTGAAGATCCAAGAGGCGGCGTCAGTTATTATACTTCGATACAGACAATTCCAATGGATTTTGATGAACCAATTTATTTCTTCCCGCTTGGCGCATCGCATCAGCTTGGCTCATTAATAGAAATAATGCTTACAGTAAATCCATTCAGTGAGACTGCCCTTTCAGAAGAAACGGCTGCCAATAATAATGCCGATTAAAATTTTACCAGTATTCTTGTTTGTATTAATGCCTCTCTTTTTTTCCTGCAGCGCCAAAACGCCTGTTATTACATCTATCGATCCGAAAATCGGCAGAATGGGTGAAGTTATCACATTAACAGGAAGCAATTTCGGCTCGTCACGTGAAGAATCTCATGTAACGATTGCCGGCATTTCACCTACCAATTCGTCGTACTATCTGTGGCAGGATGAACTTATCATGGTAAGAGTCCCCGAACTTGGAGAATCCGGTCTTGTCTATGTACACACAAGGGGAAAAAAAAGTAACGGCGTCTTGTTTTCAAATTCCGCAACAGTGCCAAGGCCTGCTGATGGCGAAGAGATGGGGCTTGAACCGAGAATTGCATCAATAAACCCGCAAACCGGCGCACCAGGTTCATTAATTATTATTACCGGAAGTAACTTTGGAATATCGCGGGAAAACTCGTCACGGACACAGGCGGCATCCGGCGTTTTCTTTTCCTGGGATTTTGAATCGCCTTCGTTTAACCCCTTTGCGGTAAGAGAGCCGGAATTTATAGAAGTATCAGAGATTGAACTGGGTTACGAGTCGTGGAGCGCCCGCGAATTACGCATCCGCATGCCGGACGGCGCTGTCAGCGGAAACATCGAGATAAGAACACCTCATGGCCGTTCAAGGCCGGTATTCTTTGATGTCAGCGGCAAACCAGGTTATAAAAATTTTACAGATAAACGCAGTTACATTGTAACTTACTCGGTTGATATCAGGGTTCTTGATGCATCAAGGCCAAATACCCTGTATTTATGGGTACCAAAACCTGTTCAATCTTCATCGCAGAGGAATGTCAGCCTTATTTCGCGCAGTGCAGAACCCTTCGTGGAAAATCACCGCGGAGTAAGCCTTTTTAAACTTGACAATCTAGGAACAGGAGCAAGTCAATCCATCAATTTATCATTTAATGTTGAAGTATATACAGTTGAATCGGGAGTAAGACCGCTTTCCATAAGGCAGGAAAGAACGCCCCTTAATACTCTGTACACTCAAAGCACTGCGTTAATTCCAAGCGCGGAGCCGCAGATAAGAGCGGCAGTAAACACTATTATCGGCAGGGAGCAAAATCCTCATGCAAAAGCAAAAGCGGTATATGACTGGATTATTGCGAATATGCTTATAACAGACACCGCTTACTCCGGTTCAAGTATCACAGCTGCGCTGGAAAACAAAATTACAGACTCATACGGAACGGCGCTGCTCTGCGCTGCAATGATGCGCGCTGCGGGAGTTCCGTGCATTCCTGTCGCCGGCGTTTTGATAGACAGAAACGGACAGACAATCCGCCATTATTGGACGGAGTTCTGTATTGACGGTTTTGGCTGGCTGCCGGCTGATCCTGCAATGGGTGCAGAAGCTGTACAAATTACCCTTCGCGCGCCTGATGCTGAAGGACGAAGGTTCCCGCCGGATCCCGCAAATTATTATTTCGGCAATTTAGACAACAACCGCATCGCCTTTTCCAGGGGAGAGCTTGAACTTTTGCAGATAGAAAGCCGCGGCAGGATGGTTACTCAGAAACAGTCTTATTCACTTCAGAATGTCTGGGAAGAAGCTGTCGGCGGACTTGAGTCTTATTCCAGCCTCTGGGGAGATATTACAATCAGCGGAATATACAATTAAAATGCCATTACAGAAGGGGTAAATTATGGTAACGGTAATTTCATTAGGCGGATCAATTGTCGCTCCTGACAATGTTGATACAGATTTTCTTAAAAACTTTACTGACCTGATTCGTTCATTCATAGAAATAAAACCAGCTGCCGGGCAGGATTCCGGCAGGCATTTTATTTTTGTTGTAGGCGGCGGAGGTCCTGCGCGAAGCTGGCAGAGCGCTTACAGAAAAGTAATGGAAGACAAGGAATCAAAGAATGAAGAAGCCGACTGGATTGGAATAACAGCTACGCGGCTTAATGCGCAGCTTGTAAAAGCAGTTATGAGCGAATGGTGCAGCCAGGATGTTGTAACAAACCCCATGGAAGTCGGCCCTCTTACAAGCCATGTGCTGATAGCCGCCGGCTGGAAACCCGGCTTTTCCACAGATTATATTGCCGTGCAGCTTGCAGAACGTTTCGGTGCGGACATGGTAATAAATCTTTCCAATATAGAAAAGGTATACACAGCAGACCCGAAAAAAGACCCAACTGCACGCCCGCTCGATAAAATTTCATGGGCTGAATTCCGTTCTATGGTCGGCGATGACTGGGTTCCCGGAAAAAATGTCCCGTTTGATCCAATAGCAAGCAGACATGCGGAAAAAATCGGGCTAAAGGTTATATGCGCCGGCGGAAAAGACCTGGAAAACATTAGAAAGATTTTAAAAGGCGAAGATTTTACAGGTACGACTATTTGCGCTAAGGGCTAATATTTTTTATTATCACCTGATGATGTATCGCCTGTATTAATAGTTATATTTACTTCCATTACTCTTTGCTTTACAATTTTTTTTACCCTGATTGTCAAATTATACCATTCAAGAGTTTCATTAACCCTTGGCAGCCTTCCAAGACTTTCCATTATCCAGTTTGCTATGGTTGTATCCGGAGGAGAGTCTTCATTTATTATTATGCGGCCTGTCAAATCACCCTGTTCATTTCTTTCTGCAATTGCTTCCAGCATATTCCCGAAATTAACACTGCCAAGCACTGTAAAAGTGCCGTCCCTGTTTTTTCTGACAGGCTCTACAACCTCATCATGTTCATCCCAGATTTCACCAACAAGCTCTTCTACAATATCTTCGATTGTGACAATTCCCAATGTACCGCCGTGTTCATCAACAACAACGGCAAGGTGCGCCTGTTTTTTCTGCAATGTCTTAAACAGCCTTGCAATATTAATTGTTTTAGCAACAAAGACAACAGGTTTTACAATTTCTGCCGGGTTTTTATGTCCTTTCATAACCTTCTGGTAAAAATCCTTTAATATAATGATACCTGTTATATTGTCAATTGTATCCTTGTAAACAGGAAGGCGCGAAAAGTCTGTTTCCGTAAATGTGCGATCAATTTCTTCTATAGAGGCAGTATGGGAAACGGCGGCAACATCAATACGGGGAGTATAAATTCCGGAAACCTTCAATTCGTCAAATCCTATCACCTGACGTATCATCTGCTCTTCCTGTATATTGATTACGCCTTCCTGCCTGACTTCTTCTACATATGTTAAAAGTTCATCTTCTGTTGTTGAACGATCGGTTTTTACGGGAAATACCTTCATTAGAATTTTTTTCCAGCCGGTCATTAAATAATTGACAGGCGCAAGAATAAAAATAAAGAATTGCAAAAGAGGCGCATTTCTGATTGCAGTTAACTCGGGGGTTTCCTTTGCAAGCGCCTTTGGGGAAATATCGCCGATAACAAGCACAAGAATCGTCATTACAAGAGTGGCAATACTTACTCCCCTTGCTCCAAACAGACTGATAAAAAGCGCCGCCGCAAGCGCGGACGCCGTAATATTGACAATATTGTTTCCTATTAGGACAGTGGAAAGAATCTTGTCATACATTTCCAGCATTTTTAAGACAAGCCGCGCCCGCTTGCTCTTGGAAGCCAGATTTTTCAGTTTGATTCTGTTTAATGCAGAATAGGCCATCTCGCATGATGAAAAAAAAGCCGACAAACACAGCAGAATAAAAAGAGAAGCGGCAATTGCAATATAGTATGAGCGGGAATCATCCATAATAAATTAAAAGGCGCCGATCAGAATCGAACTGATGAATAACGGTTTTGCAGACCGCTCCCTTACCCCTTGGGTACGGCGCCATATAAACGCATATACAAGGTAATTCATGGCTAAATTAAAGTCAAGGTATCATTATTTTAATCCAATTGATTCCACCGGGGAAGATGATCATCATCGCTGTTATCATCATCTTCATTACTCCGCCCCGGTAAAATAGCGGGTAAATCATCATCAAGGAAGGGATTGGTATTTAAAGGCGGTATATTGGGAACATTACGTGAAGCGGGCGTATTGGTTGTATTTTGCCTTTGATTGATTTCAGGGAATAAATCCAAATCTATCTGTAATGTAGGCATAAATTCATCCAGGAACCTTGTGTCTATATCCATCCGTGTTGTTTCGCTGGCCTGGAGCCTGGCTCCCTGGGATGAACCTCCGCTGCCGTGCACATCGCAGTGCCTTGACGGAATTGTTCCGGCTATGAACGGAAGGAATATTGACCTCTCGCAGGATTCAGTTACAAGAAGCCCTGAAGTCCTGCAAACTGCCGCATCCCCAACTCCGGAAGGCCTTACAAAACTGCGCTGAGGAAGCCCTCTGTGAATCAGGCTCATATAATCTCCCCATACAGGAGCTGCCAATTGCGCACCCGTTTGGGATGTTCCAAGAGAATTACCCGGTTTATCAAAGCCATACCATATCGCCGTTGTATAATACGGAGTATACCCAACCGCCCAGGCATCCGACCAGTTTTGGGTGGTTCCCGTTTTTCCGGCAACAGGCATTCTGAATGTTCTTCCGTCATCATCCCTGTATGTAAACTTTGCCCCTGCGTCTGTACCCAGTGCGAAGGTTCCTGCCGTAATGCCAAACTCCAGTATCCGCGTCATAACAAAGGCATTTTGCGGACTTACAACCTGACCGTTATTCGCCATCCGCCTCTGCTGTTCGCGCACATCTCTTTCAACGTCAAATATAACCCTGCCGTTACGGTCTTCTATTGAACGGATTGCTATTGGAGTAACAGCGCGCCCCTGATTTGCAAATACAGCAAATGCCCTTGCCATCCGTAAGGGCGAAGTGGAGTTAACGCCCAGAGCAAGAGGATAAACTCTTGGAAAGTTGCGCCGGATTTGAGCGTCGCCTGTTATATCCAAAAGCGCTGCAGCTCTTGCAATAGAAGCGTCAAAACCTGTAACTTCAAGAACCTTAATCGACGGAATATTCAATGACAAGGACATTACCATATAAAGCAGGACAGGGCCTCTCCACGCTCCGCCGTAGTTATTCGGAACATAAAGAGTGCCGTCAAAATTATGAAAAGCCATTGGTTCATCGTAAATCATTGTAGCGGCTGTAAATCTGCGGGAATCAAGCGCTGCTGAATAGTACAATGGTTTAAACGCAGATCCCGGCTGTACGCTTGCCTGCGTAGCGCGTATCAGCTGATTCGATTCATCATATTTTGATCCGCCGACAATGGCAGTTATATATCCCGTTTCATTTTCTATGGTGATAAGCGCGCCTTCCACCTGGTTTTGTTCGGTGGTTGCCCTTTGCTGCGCAAAACCGTGGCCTGTAATATCTTTTAATTCCGGAATGCCGAACGCAAGAGCCGCTAAATCCACAATTGGATTTATTGTTCTTACATAACGGGAAATAGTCCTTGCCTCATGCTGGCCGGCAGAAGTTTCACGAACGCCGGGTATATCAAAAGTTAATGTTAAAAGATCGATAATAGGCATATACATACGTACCGCCTGAACACTGCTTCTTCTGTTTAATGCGGTATATTCGGCATTTCCCTTTGCCAGCCCCTCTGCCATAAACCGTTCTGCCGCTTGCTGATGTTCAAGATTGAGGGTTGTATGCACAATATAACCATCACGGTAATAATCCCTGGAACCGTACATTAAAACATCAAGTTCCCTGCGCACATATTCGCTGAACCACGGAGCCTTGTCTTCCCGGGTAAGATATGCCGAAAGAGCCGGTCTTGTCCAGTCAAAATCATCCCAGAACTCGGTATACGATGCCTCCGCCTCATCCTTGTCGGCATAACCGAATTCAATCATTCTCTCCAATACAAAATACTGGCGGTTCATTGCAAGATTTGGATTTCTTAATGGATCGAAACGATTAGGGCCGGAAAGAAGAACAGCCAAAACCGCCGCTTCTGCAAGGCTTACATCTCTTGCGCTGCGGACAAAAAAGTATCTGCTTGCTGTTTCAACACCGTATGTACCCGGTCCCATGGGCATGTAGTTAAGGTATATCTCCAGTATTTCATTTTTTGTATACCGTCTTTCCATCTGGAAAGCCCACCACAGTTCTTTTATCTTCCGCTTAATTGTTCTTTCGGTGCGATCGGTATGCAGCCAGCCTGCCACCTGCTGAGAAATTGTAGAACCTCCGCCCATGCCTCTGCCGATTACCTGCCCCCATACAGCGCGCATGATAGCTCTTATACTAAAACCGCGGTGATTGTAAAAGTCCGGATCTTCGCGCGCTAAAACCGCATGAATTAAATGCCTTGGAAGTTCGCTAAGTGAAACAAGTTCTCTTTTTTCATCTGATGCAAATTCTGTAATAAGATTGCCATGTATATCTAAAAGCCTTGTCGGAAGCGCAGGAGCAAGTTCTATAAAATTTTCATTATTTCTTATATTAGAGGTCATCGCCAGAGAAAGACCGAGGCCTATGCCGATAAAAATAACTATTATAATGGTAAAAGCGGCTATTATTTTAACAAACAGGGCAGAAATAAAACCATTCCCACTGTAATTACCCATATATTATAGAATATAAAATCGCTTTTATTCCGTCAAGTGGGCGCGAAGTTTCCTGAGTTCCAGAAAGATCAGGGTACCTGTAACAAGAAAGGCGAACCCGTCTGCAACCGGAGCGGCGGCAATTACTCCCCAAAGACCCCAAACTCTGCCGAATATAAATATGCATGGAATCAGAACGATGCACTGCCGCAGCATGGACAGAAAAATTGAAACTTTGGGACGGCCTGTAACAACAAAGAAATTTGTAGACACAATCTGGAAACCGGCAAGCGGCAGCAGCAACATCATGATCTGCATAGCTCTGGGAGCAAACTGCATAAGCGTAGGGCTTCCGTCAGGCGCAAATAACCTGACAAGCTGAACAGGAAAAAGCTGAACTATAATAAATCCAATCAGGCAGATCGATGTTGCAGCTGCAATTGCGCCGAGATATGCGTGTAACACACGCCGGTACATTTTGGCTCCGTAATTATATCCCAGTATCGGCTGCGCTCCCTGGTTTATGCCGAACACAGGCATAAGGATGAGCATCAGTATTGCTCCCATGATGCTCATTCCGGACAATGCAATGTCCCCGCCGTTTTCCACTCCAAGCGAAGCCGCACCGTACCATCCTGCGCTTTTGTTATTTAATAACTGTATTGCAGCCATTAAGAACTGCAGTAAAAACTGGGCGGAGCCAAAAGCCATAATTTGCGTAACAATTCCAAAATCAGGTTTTAACATGCGGAAGTTGAGCCTTACAACCGCCTTCTTGCTCAGAATAAACCTTAAAATAAAAACTGCAGAAGCAAATCTTGAAACAACAGTGGCAAGAGCAGCGCCTTCAACTCCCCATTTAAACCATAAAATAAAAATGGCATCAAAAATAATATTAAGAACGGCTCCGAGTATCATGGAGATCATTGTTACAGCCGGAAAACCCTGCGCTCTTGTACAGTGAGACAGCCCAAAACTCACCATAAAAAATGCAGATCCGAATAATGTTATGCGAAAATACTCCCTTGCGTAACCGAGAGCTTCACTGCCCTTCCCGGCTCCCATAAGCGAAAGGATCGGATCAATAAAGATAAGCCCGGCGGCCGTTATTAATATCCCGGTACCGGTCAGCAGGATAAAACAATGTTTAAGAGCATTTTCCGCTTCCTGCTTTCTGCCCTGCCCAAGCCTCATAGAGATCATGTTTGCAGCTCCAATGCCAAACAGCATTGCAAATGCCATACCGATAGTCATAAGGGGAAGAACAAGAGAAAGTCCGCCAAGCGCAATTTCGTTTACAGCATGTCCTACAAAGATACGATCAACAAAGTTATAAAGGGCATTTACCAGCATTCCGGTTATTGCCGGAACGGAAAATCTTAAGAGTAATCTGCCTACATGTTCAGTCCCCATCCTGTTGGCAGCATCACTTCTGGGCGTAATCATCATTTAATTCCTCTTTACACTTTCTTTCTACTTAATCATTGCAGCCCGGATACGCAGTCTCTGCGCCGCCCAATTAATAATAAGCAGGCGCAGGCAATCATCCGCGCTTAAATCATCATCTATTACGGTTTTTGAAAATACATTCTTTACAATATTTTCAGATCTGGAATGTTCACCGGAATGGGAATTCGCTGCTGCCCTGCCTGCCGGTTTGGAATAATGTTCCGGAAGCTCCAGAATCCAGCGGGAAAAATCTTCTCCGTTATTTTTCCTGATATAGTTACTTACACTGTTCTGAAAATCTTCGGCGCTTGATGCAATTACAGAAGCTTTTTCCTTCGCTTTCTTTTTATTAAGGGCAGTTTTTACAAATTCAAGCGCCGCTTCCACTTCATCCATTGCCAAAGCAGATGCAAGAGATTTATCAGCCGAATAGCGCGCAAGGATTTTATAAAACTTTTTTTGCGTATCTATTATTGCAGCTATTGCAAGAATAACTTCATCCCTTAAATAAGGCGGAGGATTTTTACTGCGCAGAATGTCCAATAACACCGGAATGGATTCATTATTATGATAAATTCCCAATGCTTCGGCTCCCATAATTTTAAGCCTCGGATTATTTGTTTCAAGGATATTTTTTTCTATTGATGCGCGGAATTCTTCGTCCTTCATTTTTGACAGAGCAATGATTGATTCGCCTGCCAGCATATAATCTTCAGAACCGGATAATTCCCTTAACTTTGGAATTGCGGCAGCGCAATGATGATTGCCGAGAATTCGCGCGGAAATATAGGCTGTGGTAAAAGGATTGTTGATCATATCGTCCATCAGCGCTTTTTCTGCATGCTTGCTCAACCTGTGCTGTTTTTCAAGCGCTCTGATTGCTTCAAGCCGTGTAGCCAGCTTTGGAGAACGCGCGCGCTCAAGAAGCCCGTCAGTAGCAAGGTGCGAGGGCGTATTGTGCAGCGCGCCCAGCAGCAGCTCTTCTTCACGCGAATCTTCGGCCTTGTTAAGTTTATCCAAAAGACTAATCGCGCGAAGATCCCTGAAAGAGAATATAACTTCCAGCGCGTCTGTCAGCGGAAGAGAGCCCAATGATTTCATTTTTCCCTGCATGGAAAGCGCCAGTATTGTAAAAGCAATCATGATAATAAATAAAATTTTAAATGCGATGAAAGGAGAAATCCCGATGAAAAAAAGCAAATCTATTAAAAGTCCGGCAAGGAATGTACCGCTTGCGCCTGCAATACCCAGAATAAAGAAATACAGAATTCCCATGTTAAGTATTTTTTCCGGCGGAATTAGTCCAAGAAAATAAGTCTGCGCAATTCCCTCAGAACCAAGAAAGCCGAAATTCAGCATGAAAAATAAAAACACCAGAAAAAGAATTGTGCCTGTAACATTATCTAAAGCTGATAATGGAAAAAAAACGGCTGGAATTAAACTGACAAGCCCAAGAATCACGCTGACTATAAAAAGAGGTTTTGCGCCAAGGCGGTCTACAAGAAACTTGACTATCAGGCCGGCCATCAAATAACCAAGTCCGCCGAAAACTGCATAAAGGGAAATTAAACCGTCATTATGCTTAAATACCTCGCGGGCATAAACCACAACAAATGTTCGCGTAACGCCTGAAACAAGAACGACAAGAAACAGAATAACCATAAAATGACGTAAAAAATCCTGGGAAAGAGCTTCTTTAAAAATATTTATAAGCTTCATCTCCTGTCCGTCTTTGTGGCGGGGAGGTTCCGGTACTTTTCTAATCAAACATCCGCTTATAATTCCTGTAATAACGCCAATGCTCAGCAGTATCGAGAACACAAAAACCGGCGGATCCATGCCAAGTACCATTGCAACAAGAAAGCTTCCAAACATTCCTATCGAGCTGTTTATAATTTGAATTTGGGTCATGTAACTGCCCCTGTCAGGCCCTGATGCCAGCAGGCTTAAAACAGGATTGTTGCCTATCATTCCAATGCCGCGGAAAATATGAAAGAGAAGCACGCCAAGCATTATTAAAAATAAGGCCGTATTTCTGTGGCCTGCATAATCAACAAACGGCGCTGCAACGGCCAATATCATACAAAGCGATCTTGCTATCCATGTAAAGCTGAAAATACCAATAATGGAAAAACGCCTGGAAATTATTTTCCCAACCGGCAGCAGAAATAACGCAAAATAAAAAGTTGAGCCCATAAGCCCGATAAAAGTTGATGCAGCGCCCAGCCGGAGAGCGAAAAGAGTGATAATTATCCCCACCAGCAAGTTCCATGAGATAGCGTTAAAAATATTAAAGAAATTATAAGTCTCGCGCGCCTTGCCAAGACGATATGGAGATAACTGCGCTGCCATGCCTTAATCTATATTGCTTTTTTTGATTAATCAAGATACAGGAAGAATATGATAAAAAAGCTTTTTTAAGAAATGCATTAAGAGATCTAATCGCTAAGCGTAAATATATATAAATTAAACAGAATATATGGTAAATTGATTACATGAGAATTAAATTATGCGGAATACTCCGTGATGAGGACATTGATTTTGTAAATGAAACCCGGCCGGATTATATCGGATTTATTTTTACCAAAGGCACACAGCAATTATCTACTGCGCTTGCCCAATATCTTCGTTTCCGGCTGGCAGAGAGCATTGTCCCTATCGGTGTTTTTGCCAATGCTCCCATCGCCATGATTACAGAATTGTATCATAACAGGGTTATTTCCGCCGCGCAGCTTAATGGTGATGAAGATGACAGTTACATAACCCAGTTAAAAAGGCAAAGTGTAGCAAAAATAAGACAAACACGGGGGCAGCCCATAAATGTGATAAAGACTTTGTTTCCTGATGCAGCGTCAAAGACTTCAGCATGGCTAAAAAATATACCGGCATGCGCGGACTATTTTCTTGTAGATTCCGCCGGTTCCGGCAAAATTATTAACCTGAAGCAACCCATTTCATTTAAACTGTCAAAACCATGGTTTTTGTCAGGTGACATTAATATCAAAAATATTAAACAGGTAATGGAAATAAACCCGTTTGCCGTCAATATTTCCTGCGGAATGGAAACAGACGGCAAAAACGATTGGAAAATGATATTAAAACTGATTACTGCTGTAAGAACCAAAAATTAAATTGCAAAAAATTCTAATTGCCTAGTTCTCTTCTCTGATAATAGCTTCGCGAAACCCTGCAGCGCTTATTTTTTCTGCAGTTGACTGCACGCTTACCCCTGATACGCCGGCAATAACAACGCGGTAATATTCAATATTATCGCTGTTTGTAAACCGCTCATAAGCAGGATTGAGTCCTGAATTTTTTAATCTGTCAAATGCATCAACTGCGTTTCTGGCATTTCTGAAAGAACCAACCTGGAAACGGTAATTTTTGTTAGGTGCAATACTGAGTTCCGGCGTGAGCTTTAATTGAGACCTTACATCCTGCGGCTCATACGGCATTTGTACAACAACAGGCTGCGAGGTAAACACGGGCGCGGAAACAGGCTGTGTTTGCGGTACGATTATAACCGGTGCAACAGGTAATACGGAAGGCGCCGCTTGCGCTCCAACAGCAGGAGTTGAAATAATAATTCTGTCAATACTGACTACAGAAACAGGTGCTGTACCTGTAACAATCATATCTAGCTGTTCGGCGGCGGCTCTTGAAACATCAATTATCCTTGCAGGAACAAAGGGCCCGCGATCATTTACCCTTACAGTTACGCTTTTATTATTGTGCTGATTTGTTACAATAAGCCTTGTTCCAAAAGGAAGGCTGGGATGAGCTGCAGTCAATTGAGAAGAATCAAATATTTCACCTGAAGCAGTTGGACGGCCTTCGAATTCCCTGCCATACCATGAAGCAATGCCATCCTGCTGGAAAACATCCATAGAGGAACTTTCTGCGCTTTGAGCCTGTAATTGAAATGGTATAAAAACCAGTACAAGTAAAATCAATAAAAATAAATATTTCTTTTTCATATCGCAATTATCGGCATAAAACATATGCAAAATAACAGTATCAAAGGTATTTACGCAACATTCTGAAAAACTCATTAATATCAAGCGGTTTGCCAATATGGCCGTTCATTCCAGCGTCAAGGCACTTTTCTACATCCTCGCGGAAAACATTTGCAGTCATAGCTATTATTGGAATCCTGGCGGGAAACTTCGCAGTTTCACTGTTGTTCTGCTGCTGCGAAGGACTGCCGGAGACAAAACTTGCAGACCTTTTCTCCAGCAATTCTTTTTCTATTGCCCTGATTCTGCGCGTTGCTTCATAACCGTCCATTTCCGGCATTTGAACATCCATGAAAATCAAATCGTAGGCATCCGGTGATTTTTCAAATAAAGCAACAGCTTCCTTGCCGTTTTCGGCGCAGTCGACTTTCAGCAGTGTAGGTTCGACCAGTGTTTCTACAATTTCGCGGTTAATTTCTACATCTTCTGCCAATAAAATTCTGAATCCCTTAAAAATTCCATTATTATCAACAGATTCTTCTTCCGGTAAATTATACGAACCGATTACCTCAGTTATAACATTCGCGATTGCCGACGGAAACAATGGCTTTGATAAAAATTTGTCAACTCCGGCTCTTCTGGCTTTTTCTGCTATGGAACTCCATTCCGCAGCTGAAATCATAATAACTATTGTATTCTCCGGTGATTTGGATCTTTCTTTTATTTCCTTTGCCAGCATGATACCGTCCATATCCGGCATCTTCCAGTCAATAAAATATATATCATACATACCGTTGACACCTATTAGCGCCAAAGCATCCTGTCCGCTTAAAGCAGTATCACATCTTGTACCAAAACCCTGCAAAATATCAATAAAATAGTCCAGAATTTCCTGATCATCATCTACAGCCATTATTGAAACATTACCCCAGTTAATGCCAATTTCAGATAACCCGGGTGTTTTTTTTGTTCCGCGCCTGGCTTTAAAACCAAAAGTAAAAGATGAACCATTGCCAAGTTCAGATTTTATTTCAATTTGACCGCCCATTAACTCTACAATATTTTTGGAGATAACAAGGCCCAAACCCGTACCGCCGAATTTACGTGATGTTTTAGAATCAGCCTGCTGGAAAGACCGGAAAAGCTGCTGCTGCTGTTCATCACTAATACCTATTCCGGAATCTGTAACTGTAATCTGTATTGAGTATAAATCACCTTCCCTGCCCAAAAAACGCGTATCAAGATTTATGAAACCTTCCTCTGGTGTAAATTTGACAGCATTGCCAAGCAGATTCGTTATTACCTGCGCAAGCCTTTGATCATCGCCGATTAGTGAACGGGGTATGGATTTATCGATATGTACAGAAAGTTTTTGCCTCTTTTCATCAGCGCGGAAGGCAACAATATTGACAACACGCTGAAGCATTTTTTCAAAATCAAATTCTTCATTAAGCAGTTCAAATTTATTCGCCTCAATTTTTGACATATCCAGAACATCATTAATAACGCCAAGCAAGTGCTGAGATGCGTTTTCAATTTTTTCAAAACAATAATCTTTACGCGAAATACCTTCTGCAGCTTTCCCGATAACAGTCATGCCGATAATGGCATTCATTGGTGTGCGGATTTCGTGTGACATATTTGACAAGAAATTACTTTTTGCTACAGAAGCGGCTTCCGCTTCAATTCTCAGCTTCTCTTTATTGAACAGAATATTTTTTTCTTCTGTCATGTCCATAATTGAACCGGCAGTACGGACAGCATTGCCTTCATTATCACGGATAGTTTCGCCGGAAGCGCGGCAATACAAATATTCGCCGTCTTTTTTTTGCAAACGGAATTCCAGGTAATAAGGCGTTTTCCCTGTTTTATCATTCAAGTGACTTACGAAGGCATTAACGGCTCTTTCACTGTCTTCAGGATGCAGTTTTTCTCCCCAGCTTCTTATTTTATCCGGGAAATCCTCTTCGTTCGAATATCCCAGCATCCGTCTAATGTCATCGGAAAAAATTACAACGTTATCCAAGTTGACAGGATCATCCTTAACAACTTCCATATCCCACAAACCAATTTTTGTTGACTTAATAACTAAATTTAATTTTGTCAGCTGAAGCTCGTTAAGCTCCTTTGCGCTGACAAGCTCCGCTTCCCGCTTATTGATATCGGTTAAATCATACAGAAATCCCAATCCTATGAATTCATCCTCATCCTTAACGCGTGTCAGTGTCAGATCGCAGGGCACCGGAACGTCCTCTTTTGTTTTATGGAACCACTTTGTTTTTACTGTTTCGCCTTTAATCGCACGAATAGCAATTTTATTTGCTTCTTCGACAAGAAGACGGCCATCCGGAAGATACTCAGGTGAAAAATCCTGAAAATAACGTTCGGTAATTTCTTCTTTTGTAGCGTTGAACATCTTTTCCAGTTTTTCGTTGCAGTCGAGAACCTTTGGAGGATTTCCGTTAAAAATAATCATGCCAACCGGCATATTTTCCAATATGGCCTGATTTATTTTACTTGCCCTGACAATTTCTTTTTCCATTTTTTTGATATTGCGCAGATCATATGCAAATGCCAATCCTGTAAATCTATCATCCTGTTTAATGCATGTTACCGTCAGTTCACATGGTATTACTTCACCATCTTTATCCAGATGCAGCCAATCAACCGTATCTGTTTCTCCATTCTTTACGCGTTTAACAATATCTAATGCCTTGGCAGTGGATTTTTGGCCATTCTCCTGATATTTTGGAGAAAAACTGAAAAAATTGTCCATGTAATCCTTCTTTGAAGTGTTACACATTTTTAACATTTCATCGTTGCAGTCAATAATTTTTACATTTTCATCAAAGATTGTTAGACCAAACGGCGCGGCTTTAAGTACGATTTCATTCAGCTTATGCGCTGCACTTATTTCGCGTTCCATTTCAGCGCGTATAACTGCATTCGCGCATAAAAATGCCGCTGACTTCATCATCTCTACACATTCATCATCAAAATATCTTTCACTATGATGGTCACTGTAAAGCAAAAAACCCCATAACTCGCCTTTAATAAAAACAGGAGTAATAAATGCAGACAAAGTTCCAAAGGGTTCAAACAACTGTTTTTCCGGCAGAAGTTTTACCGGACTATTTATGGATTCTCCTTTTTGAAACAGACTTTCCCAGCGCGGCGCAAGTTTAGAATAAGCGACATTTGTAAATTCAGGAGTAACCTCTGTAGTACCTCCCGCTTCTCTGTCCCAGCGATAAATTTGCGATACAAGCAAGCCTTCATTTGTAGAAATATTACGCCACACATTTAACCTGTCTAAATCAGCAGCATTTGCAATTAGACCCATGCCAATTGTCATCATGTTTTCGAATGATTCATTATTATTGGATAAAAAAACAGCCGCTGTCTTGTTAAGCGTTTCTACCATCTTTTTACTGCGTTCCAAGGCCTCGTATGCTTCTTTGATATTGTTGAAATTTTCCATATACTACTTAAATTTATCGGTATTAATACTTTATTTCTCCAAATTCAAACGAGCAAAAAAAATCCCTGCTCTGGCAGGGCAAAAAAAAAGCCCGGCAATGACCTACTTTCCCACGCCTTAGAGGCGTAGTATCATCGGCGCAAGAGGGCTTAACTTCCGAGTTCGGAAAGGGATCGGGTGTGCCACCTCCGCAATAATCACCGGGCATATTTACTAATTTAAGGAACAATAATATGGTCAAGCCTCACGGTAGATTAGTATTGGTCGGCTGAACATGTTACCATGCTTAAACCTCCAACCTATCAACCAGGTAGTCTTCCTGGTACCTTCAGGGGGTTT
>WQXU01000012.1 GCA_009781635.1 Treponema sp. | reverse complement strand
CGTCTTCACTAAGTTCGATAAGCCATAAAGAACATGAGGTATAATCATGCTTATGGCCTTTAGAACCCAATAAATATATACCTCTATTGGGGATGGATGTGGGCTTTCCTGCCAAAATGACATATTGTTTTCCGTTAATAGGTTTTGTTATGACTAATTTTGTTAAATCCATTGTTCTCCTTTCGGACTTCCTATTCTATTTATTAAAAGTGCCTGTTTCTGATAACATCTGCAGCATTTCGTACATACGGGGCTGTTCCAGCATATAATTGTACTTATTTCTTCATCAACTTTATTCGCGCTGTCTATTACTGCAAAGCAAAGATCATAATCTCCCATTTTGCAAGCAATTGCAGCAGCATTCAATAATCCAATTATTTGCATATCCTTGTTGCCTATATTTTTTCCCCTATCTGATAAATTGTGGAATTCTACGAAAGCTCCTTCATCAGCCTGTTCGTGTAATCTATTTATTTTATCTATTACTCCTTCATACCATTCTTTCTCTGCCATTTGCCGCTCCTTTTTTTATTTCATAAATTATCCTCTCCAATTAGGACAGGTATTATCGGGAGATTTAGTAATATTTTCATTTTTACAAATTCCTCCCAAGGAAATACTATAATTAATACAACTGCCGCATTTATTCGGGTATTTATCACTATATTCCATTATTTTCATTGTTATATTACTGCTGCTTGAACTATTGCTCGATGAGCCGCTAGATCCCATACCAATTAAAATAAAAAATATTCCACCAACTATTACAATACCGCCAACAATTAATAAGCCAATCCAGCCAAAAAAACTATAGACAATGTAACCGATAATAATCGCAATTATTATTCCTTTAATCATTCTTTTTTCCTTTTTTGATTTTATTTATTCATATAATTACTGCCGCTTTTCCATGCTTCATAATTACCGCGGGTCTTACGATTGCTTTAAGATTTACATCAAAGTATAAATGAATAATAATAATTTCGATTACTCAATTATTGCTATTCCAGAGATACCTCTCAACTCTGGTACTGCCGTACGGGTTCCATTGAGCCAATACACTACATTAAAATTCCCTGATATATCCATCTCATATCCTGTAATGTAAATATTAGAGCGAGAAACTGCAATTGCTGTTGCAGCTGCAGTTGTCGTATCCTTCAATTTAGGTAATACTACCCGCCTTCCATTAAGCCAGTATACTGCATCACTATTTGATGACCACCAGCCATCATTATCATTATATCCATCCCAACTATCTGAGCCGACAATATAGACATTTGAACCTGAAATAGCAATTGCATTTGCGGTTGTACTGCTTCGTCCACCTGCTCTTGGGCTGTTCGCAGGTTTTGGTAATACTGTTAGTCTTCCATTTAGCCAATAACCCGCAGTTCTAGAAGCTCCGCCTCCTTCTCCCTTTCCGGTTATATAGACATTGGAACCTGAAACCGCAATTGCGGTTGCCTGTCTGCCTTCACCTGGCAGCTGTCCACTTGCAGGTAACATTGTTAATATTCCATTAAGCCAATACGCTGCCTCAAGCCCACTAGATCCAGTAATGTGGATATTTGAATCTATAACAGTAATTCCATATGCTTCTCCTCTCATATCCTGCCTTGATGGTAAATTAATTTGTCTTTCATTATGCCAATACACAACACCACTTTCAGTATCAACACCGGCAATGTAAATATTATTACCGTCAATTGCAATCGCGTTTGCTCTTGCTTGTGAATTTCTGTTAGTTTTTGGTAATACAATACGCCGTCCATTAAGCCAATACACCGCATCATCTCCGTCAGTTCCGATAACGTAAACATTGGAACCTGAAACCGCAATTGCTCTTACACTTGCATATTCGCCTGTTGCAGGCAATATTGTAATATTCCCGTTAAGCCAATGAACCAGATTCCCATTAACATCCGAACCAATAAGATGTATTTGCGTTTGTGCAAAAGAAGTACCAAAAACACAGAATAATAAAACGAGAAAAACTTTCTTCATAAAATCTCCTTGTAATAATTCAGTTATAATCTAATTATACTTCCAAATGATTGTTACAACAGATACACTCCTTAAAAATACTTATTAATGTTGCTTCTCGGAAATCTTGGAACTTTACTATGTACTTGTTGTTAAGTGAAGTAATTATTATTTCCATTTATTCCCCCGAGTTCAATTTATAAATACAATAAAACAAAAAATTGCTGGAATAAATAGAAGTTTATCCGTGAATATTGTTAATTTATTTTATTGAACCGAATTAGAAACATTTTAATTATCTTTTTTAGTTATTGAAATAATCTGACCAATTAATGCAATAACTAAACCAAATATTATTAAATAAATACCACTTTGTAATGTAGCACCACCAGTAACGCCATCAATAGATAAAAATATTATTATACCGAAACAAACTATAATAGCTGCCCAGTCAATAATTATCGGAACGCCTTTTTTTACAAGTAATAATATACCAATAATAAGTCCAATAATTGCAGAAGCAAAAGATAAATACATAAGTATTCCATGTATAGCTGAACCAAGCTCAAAAGCCGCACTAGCATACTCAAACCCATTCATTTGTATAGGCCTAAAAAAAAGTGTTATACTAAACATTGGCATAAAACAACCAATGATAACCAATAAAAAACCGATTTTACTAATTGCTCTGGAATTCATTAAATTCCTCCTAATTTATTTGTTAACAATACAGTCAACTATTTTTCTATATTACCCCAAGATGCCTATAAATTTGATTAACCTCTTTTCTCTCTTCGATCATGGAAAAAATAAAAGTTGCGCAACAGGCACGTTTGTTATGTGCTGGTTTTGCTTTTACGACTATTTAAAATTAATCTTTTCTTTGATTATTTCTTAATAGCCCAGACAATACAAACAATAATAGCAAGTCCCAAACAAATAAGATGTACAAAAGGGGTTACAACAAAAGCAAATTTTATTATAAAACCAGCACTTCCTAGCATACTCATAACTCTCCAACATGTAGAATATACTACTTTTATAGCCTGCCAAAGCCCACGTTTTTTTCCTTTAAGTTCATTGAGAGTTTCCTTATAAGTCTTGTTCTGAGGATCAATACTCAACGCCATTTCTAAATCAGCAACTGCCAAAGATTTATTCCCATTTATAGCATAAGCACAACCACGATCCATATAAAAATCGCCAAATTTGTTTGGTTCAAGTTTAATAGCCTCAGTAAAATCAGCAATTGCTAAGTCGTATTTCTTTTTATTGATATACGACATACCTCGTTTGTTATAAGCAAAAGGATTGTCTGGTTCTAGTTTAAGTACTTCCGTAAAATCTAAAATTGCCTGATCAAAATCCCGCTTTTCAAAACTCTTATTACCTTTCTCCGAAAAAGCTGCTGCATTCATTTCTGCCATTTTTGTTTCCTCCTTATGGAAAACCGATTTTAATCCTATCTACAAAAGCAGATAATATAAATAGCTGGTTTAACTTCATACGAAGTCGTCCTGCAATTTATAAATATAATTTATATCAACATACTACTGTCCTGTAACACTTAATACCTTACACGATTAAAGGATAAAGTCTTTTAAGTTTGATACGCGCATCCGCAGTTTTAAATTGCCAGTCACCTCCTTTCTGAGATAGGTTGCGTTTGGTATACCATGCTGCAAGTTCGGTATTCATTTTCAAAATAATCAATACCACTCTTTAGAAATGTAGATGCATCCATAAATATCTCCTCCTATGCGTTTTAAGTCCGACGACTATAATTTAATTTTTAACAACTGTTTCCGTATTTGATGCTACTACAGGAGCATCGCTTGTTTTACTTCCCCCTGTAATTACTGCCGCTTTTCCATGCTTCATAATTACCGCAGGTCTTGCAATTGCTTTCATTCTTGCATTTGTAGTCTCTGGTGCCTGATGACGGTGTGGTTTCCGAAAGGTAGCATTTGTCGCTTGGATGATCGTAAAATGGGCACGATCCCGGTACTGAACGTGGTTTGTTCATGGTTTTTTCCTCCTGTTTTATAATGTCTATGCATATTGTCTGCATATGCGTACAATATATATGATAATATTTCATACGCAGACATCTGTCAACATAAATTTCATTCAAATGCATACAAAAATGACGTAAAATTGCAGAATGAATGCGGAATTCTTCTGGGAAATGGTTAAAAGGGAGGTGGAAAAGCAGCATACCAGCTTTGAATGGCTGTACAGAAAGACACAAATTCCCAAGGGTACTTTTTCTTCCTGGAAAAACAGGAATACCATCCCCAGGGCTGATGAGGCCTTCCTGATTGCAAACGCCCTTAATGTGTCGGTGGAATATTTACTAACTGGCGCAGATCAGCCTTTAGAGACATCAAATAAAGCTGTTCATGAGTTAAACGCAACAGTTCCGTTTCTTGACGACTATGATATGCAAACGCTCCTTGCAGCTGTACGCTCTATGGCAGCCCGGTATCAAAGCAAAAAATAATATATGGCCGATGTTCTATAATATAAATAATCCTTTGTTATTTTAAAAAGGCGCACAAGGTCATCACCTGGCTGCATGGACAGTACTCATCGCGTACTAGAAGCTTATTTCATTTATTCCTAATAATTTTTCAACTTCCGTCTCCAGTGTATTTATAATACAATAAAAAGACTGTTTTATCAATTTTATTTCATGATTTTTTTATTTTCTTTAATTATGTAAAATATTATTATGGAACAAGCAGTGAAATTATTACACCATTAAACAATAATTTCTCTTTTATATAATCCAAACATTCTTGAAAATTGCTGATAAAAGCAGAACCCTTCTCCTCTTCTTTCCCATGGCACTTCTATATGCGAACATTTATCATTCAATTCACAAAATTTTATAAATGGACACTTTACCTTATCATTTCTAAATAAATATTCATAGAATTTTGATAAATTATACCAATATATTAATTGGGAATGACTTTCTTCAGGTATTTCATAACCGCCGATAATAGCAAACTCCATATTTTTGTTATAAATAACCGGAGAAGTAAATTTCTTAAAAATATTATACAGATTTACTCTTGCATTATCCGGCGGACATTTCATTAGCTCTGTCAGAAAAGACATTTTTTGCTGCCTTAATTTATAAAAATATTCTATATTATCAATTGCCCAATCTGATGCAGTATTGTATTCATTCACATTAACGATATTTTTTATATCATTAATTGCTCTACTTACAGCATTTATCCAAATAGTGTCAAAATTATTTTTAGGTATTTGAAAATTATTCTTAACATAATCATATACATCGTCAATTGCATTAGGGATATATTTATTTAATTTCATATTATATAATGTTTCTACAAAAGCTTCTGCTGGATGATAAAACATTAATGAAATATCACATAATGCAACTATTAAATCACGGCGCAGGCTAAACTCTGGAAAAATATAAGCAGCTATTAACTCAGGAAAATTGTATGGCAATAACCAATTTTTACTCTCTTGCTTATTAAATAAATGGGTTTCCAGCAGATATGCCATACCTTCAAGAATTGCTTGTGCGCCAAACGTAAAATTTTTTGAATATTTGTTTTTTGTAAATGTAACATCATAATATCTTAATTCCGGGAAACCATCCATGCCAAATTCAGATACAGGAATTTTATCGAACTGTATATGCATCCCATCTTTTGGTAATGAAAACAACTCGCATTCCGAAAAGTAAACAGAAAACAAGTCCTTATTAGTTTCACGAATTATTCTATTTTTGAATCTATATGGAAGCTTTATTTGCGTTTCTTCAATATTATAAAAACTAGAAATGTCAGATATCGTATCTGTGAAGTTTATTAAGCCAAATACAGTTGATATATCCTGGAGAAAATGGATATACTCATGTATTATTGTTTCTGTTAATCCAGCTTTAATATATTCCTCTGGCTTTATACTTGTATCAGTATATATCGTAAAAAAAGAATGAAAATATTTTCCATTGGCTGAATGTAATACATGCATAGAAACATTATTTTATATTTTATGCCGATTGTCAATCAAATATTTCCAATTACTTTTTTCCTTGTAAATAATAATTCAATAATTTTAATAAATTCACTTTGTTACTTTTTATATAATAATATATTTTCCTTCTTTATTAGTGCAGCTTGCGGATTATTTTTGCGCTTATTTATAGAATACTTAAAACATTTGACAAAATTCATAAAATATAATAAAATGTTAAATTTCATAATCTTAATAATTCATCTAAAAGGAGCAATACATGAAAAATAAAAAAATAAAGGATAAGAAGCCTTCAACCCTCATTATTGAATTAATAAATGAAGGTAAGTTCAATATGTCAAATTGTAATAATGCACCGATTCGCACTGGAAATTACTTTGATCTCATAAATACGGGAGATATAAACTTGTCAAAAATTTGTATTTCAGATGCATTCGGCCAACATGAAAAGAATAAACATAAAACTGATAAGGACAACAAAAATGGATAACTTAATTATTGAAATTATAGAAATTAGACAATTGTTTGAAGCTTCTTTGAATCCATCATTTTATGAATCATATGAGCCTATTTTTCAATTTTTCTTCATTCTCATATCCGTTTTTTTGGGTGCAATAGTTACTTATTTTTTTACCAGAAAACAGAGTGATAAGGAATTTAAAAAAACATGTTACATCAGTTTCTTAAATGCATTTAATGAATATTTATCTGATATTAATGAAATAATAATGAATATTTTGAAAATTAATAAACTAGGGCCAATTGTGTGTGATGATGAATTTAGAAAATTTATTATCACTGATTTATCGAATTATTATAATGTAATTACAGTAATTAAAGAATTTCGTTTTTACTTAAATAATAAATTAAAAAAACATTGGTTAGAAAATACCTTATATGAAGAATATTATAAAAAATTACAGATTGCAGCCAATGAAATGGTTGATTTTGATTTATTTATTAGAATCACAAAAAAAATGCAAAAAAACTCTATAAATTACTATTATATTATAGATCATAAATTAAGAAATAAATATGATGAAATATTAAAAGAAGTGCAAGAGTATACTATGAAGAATATGTATGATTTTAATATTGAAAATTTTAATAAAGAATTGGTAGATTATATCAAAGTTATTAATAATACAATGTTAAAAATATAGAAGTTATCTCCAAAAACAGTGAACCGTTAATAACCTCCGCTGAATTTTTTGTGCCTGTAAAATACTATCCCGGTAGTGTTAATAATTTTTCACGTCAGGTAAAGTTTCAATTTGCTTTATATTTTTCCCACAAAATCTATTGACAAACAATATAACAAGCGCTATAAATAAGAAACATATGCATAGGTTTCCTATGCTTTTAAAAGGAGGTAGATTATTGATTTTCAAATGATAAAGGGCAGTGTCTCCATGATGCTTCTTGGATTACTTAACACAGCCGATATGTATGGTTATCAGATGATTCAGGAAATTACACAGCGATCAAACGGAACTTTCCTTTTTAAAGAAGGCAGTCTTTACCCTGTTCTTCATGAACTTGAAAACAAAGGTTTGATTGAATCCTACTGGGAAAATACTGCGCTTAAGCGGAAACGAAAGTATTATCACATTACAAAAAAAGGACGCGCCAAACTTTCTGAAAAATTAAGAGATTGGCAGAATGTCGTAGAATCTGTTGATTCTGTTCTAAAAAGTTTTTAATTGGAGGAATAAAAATGAAAAATATTGTTACTGAGTATCTTGATCTTGTATGCGCTCAGATAAAATCAAAACAAATCCGGCTCTCTGCAAGGGCCGAATTAATGAGTCATATACAAGCAGCATCTGAAAAATTAATGCAATCGGGTTTAGACGAAGATGAAGCCCTAAAAACTGCACTGTATCGCATGGGCAATCCTGTTGATACAGGAAAACAAATATGTTCTTCTAACGCTCCATGGCAAAATATTGCCTCAGCTGCAGCAGGCATAATACTTCTCTTTTTAGTATTGGCATCCGGTATGTACGAGTTCAGATCTTTTTATTTGTTTAACTTTAAGGCGTTCATATTTGTATCCCTTTTAACATTGTCATTTGTACTTATTGGCGGACTCTCGCGGCTGACAAGGCTGTCTGCTTTAACAAGAGGAAGAACCGCAGCGCTATATGCCGGAGGAATCGGAATGATCAAAGGGCTTGTAAAAACATTAGGGTACCTGGGAGATCCTGAAAATTTCGGCATTGGGCTTGCATTTTGCATAACATCCCTTCTTTATGGCTTGATTGTAAGCGCTGTACTGACAAGTATCGCGCATTTACTCCGTCCGCTTGAGAGCAGTGAAATACGCAAAATATTAGGATGGGACGATCTGTGAAAATAATAATCATTAATGGAAGTCCAAGAAAAAACGGCGCAACAGGAAAAATTCTTAAATTTCTTAATGATTATTTAAAGAATAATTATCAGGAAACTGATACAGAATATATTAACCTTGCAGATTTAAATATAAAATTCTGCACAGGCTGTGAAAATTGCTATAAAACAGGGAATTGCATTATTAATGATGATAATACTGAAAAAATTCGTAACTTAATAAAGCATTCCGATGGATTAATTTTTTCAAGCCCAACCTATGCAAGCAATGTAACTGGATTATTTAAGACTTTTTATGACAGGGTTCACATGACGATGGAACAATTATTATACTGCAAGCCTTGTATCACTATCACCGTTTATGAAAACTTGATGGGAGGCAAAACTGCAAAAATATTAAAGGAAATGGTTATGAACTCTGGCGGTTATACGGTATCATCGCTGACAATTAAAAATGCTTTTAATAAAGATCCTTTAACAGATAAAATTAAAAACAAAATAGAAAAGGCAGGCAAAAATCTCGCTAAAAAAATAAAGAAAAACAATCCTCCATTATTCTCAAAAATATATACAAGAATTGCTGTAAATGTATTTTTAAAACCTTTTGTATTTAAAGAAAAGGAAAACAACAAGGGAATTATTAACAGCTGGCTTGAGAAAGACCTTATAAGAAAGACATAATTAAATAGTTAAAAATGTTCATACATTTATTACTTCTTCTAATAAAATAAAAATAACTACAATTTTTATGGAAGGAGTTTTAAGATGAAAAAATTAATCAGAAAATCATTAATTTTGATTGCACTTGTCCTTTTTTTTGCAGGCTGCGCTTCTGCAGGCGGCGGTAATTCATCCAATGTGTTTATGCTCACAATCCTGCATACCAATGACTTACACGGCAGGCTGGAAAACATGCCATTATATTCAACAATTGTCAGCCAGGTTCGCAGTGAAGTTGCCGCTAACGGCGGAAATGTTCTTTTACTTGACGGAGGCGATTTGTACAGACGCGGTCCGTATCAGCGTTTTCACGGAGCTGCAGAAACAGAAGTTTTTAACGCAATGAAATATGATGCAATTGTTTTTGGAAATAACGAGTTTCCTGCAAATGATAATGAACTTATTGATATGTCACAGCATACCATTCTTCAAATGGCGGAATTTTCTGTTTTATGCGGAAACGTCACTGTTAACGGAAATTATATAGAAGGAATTGAACCATACATAATAAAAAATATGAATGGAGTTAATGTTGCAATTATCGGCATAACAACAACAAGCCCGCAGTTTAACAGAACAAGTTTTGCAACACAAGCAGTATTCTCAGAGCCTATTACAACTCTTGTTGAACTTGCTGAGCAGGTAAAAGACATCTCGGATATACGGATAGCTCTATCCCACGCAGGTTTTAACACGGATATATTAATGAGAAATGTAAATGTTATTGTAGGCGGACATTCACACACAAAGCTGGCGCTTCCTCATGTAATAAGGGACGGGCAAAATTTAATTCCCATTGTGCAGGCAGGCGGCGAAGAAGACAATAACCTGGGCCGGCTGGATCTTGTATTCAGAAAAAGACGGGGACAGTGGGTATTAACTGAATATATGGGGTATCTTTTCCTGTTGAACGATGTCGAACCGGATTTGGAAATTCAGGAAATTCTTGATAAATATAACAGACGTTAAATACATATGCTACAATGATTAAAGAACCTCTAAAAACTCTTGGAGGTTCTTTAACAGGAAAGAGGTGACTAATGAAAAGATGCGAATGGAGCGCAAGCTGTGAATTATACACTGAGTATCATGACAGGGAATGGGGAGTACCGGTATTTGATGATCGTAAACATTTTGAGTTTTTAATACTTGAATCCGCCCAGGCAGGCCTAAGCTGGATTACAATCCTTAAAAAAAGGGAAAATTACAGAAAGGCCTACGATAATTTCGAGCCAAAAAAAGTTGCGCGTTACACAGAAGCAAAAAAGGCAGAGCTTTTGGCTAACGCAGGAATTGTCCGCAACCGTTTAAAAATAGAATCATCAATTATAAATGCGCAAAAATTTTTAGAGATTCAAAAAGAGGCCGGCAGTTTTTCAAACTATATCTGGGGTTTTATAAACGGAAAACCTGTTGTTGGAAAATGGAGAAATATAGGTGAAATACCGGCAAAAACAGAATTGTCTGACAAGATCTCTTTGGATCTAAAAAAAAGAGGGTTTAAATTCCTTGGAAGCACAATTATGTATTCGCATTTACAGGCTACAGGAATAATAAATGATCATTTAATGGATTGTTTTCGTTATAAAGAGATTAAAAAATTGTATTTGTAAATTGGTTAGAGAAATTAAATAGCGTAGATTATAAAGTATATACAAGAGATATTTTTACGAGGGATTAGTATATTTTTATGCTGATAACTGCATGGTATACTGCCTGTTTTTCTTGATTGTATCTGCATACATATTTACAAGTCCGGCAAAGATACTGTTCCAATCACGAAAAAGTGCAGAATTTTTTGCATTAACAGATAATTGCGAACGCAGCTTATTGTTTTGCATAATCGAAACAAGATTATTAATAAAAAAATCCTGATTGTCCGGTGCGCATAATAAGGAATTATAATTATGGGAAAGAAAATCCGTTACACCGCCGCTGCCAACAGCAGCTACGGGGAGCCCGCTGGCCATTGCTTCCAGAACAACATTGCCAAATGTTTCAGTTGATGAAGGAAAGGCAAAACAATCGGCCGAGGCATAAATTTCCGAAAGTTCTCTGCCTTTTAAAAATCCAGTGAGTACTGTATTTTTTAAATTTTTACTTTTAATAGTTTTTGCGTAAGGGCCGTCACCGGTAAAAACAAAAGCTGTCTGTCCGGGAAAACGTAATTCAATATTTTCTGCAGCATTTAACAGGAGATCAAGACTCTTTTCTGCAGAAAGCCTGCCAACATAAAGAAAAATAAATTTCCCGTCCGCCAGGGTTTTTCGCAATCCTTCATTTCTGTAGTCCGGACTAAAATTGCCGGAGTCTATTCCGCGCGACCATATATCCAGATTACGGTAACCTTTTTTTATTAAAACACCAAGTGTATACAGAGACGGAACCAGAGTACGGCAGGAAAAATTGTAAAACCACGATAGATATAATTCAATGAGAGGCCGGATTAACTCCAAATTGTGATATTTTAAATAATTGCAATAATCCGTATGATAACTCATCACAAGAGGAATATTTCTTGAGTATGCATAACGCATTCCCTGAAAGCCTATACCTAATTCTGTTGTTACATGAATAATATCCGGCATGAAATCATCGCATATTCTGTCAATATCCCAAAATGCAGGTATTGCAAGACGGCTTTTAGGTGATATTGATATTTTATTTCCGTTAAAACGAGAAATTTTACGGTAAATGGAACCGCATTCCTGATTTTCATTTTCATAATCTGAAGCAATAACTAACTGATTAATATGCAAATTATCAAGATAATTTCCTAATCTTGACAAAGTATTTGTAACACCATTTACTTCAGGGAAATATGTATCTGTAAAAAACGCAATTCTCATATAATCTCTCTTTATAATTGCTAATATGCAGCTTTTAAGAAATTGTAAGCTACCATAGCCGCAAAATAAGAATCATATTCACGGCTTTCAAAAAAAGCACGAATATTGTCGTACCCCTCTATAAATCTATCCAATTCTTCAATAGTAAATGCTTTTATGTTCAAATTAATTTTAAAAGATTCCTTCGGCGCTTTTTGCTGTATTTCATAAATAATGTGATGAATGAGTCCTTTATTGTAACTGGAACTGTGCGGATAACAAAAATAATCGCAGATATAATGTGTAAGCACTCCAAGATGGAATGAAAAAAGCTTTGGTTTTCTTTTTAACATTTCTATTTTTTTACGAGTATAATCTCTGGAATACTGATGTTCATGGCGGCACCAAAGGAATGAAAAGCATAAATCGGGAAAGATATTTCCCAAAAGGAAAAGCTTTTTATTTACATAACAACCCAATTCAATCAATTCATTACAAACATTTTTCCCAATCTTATTATGTAATTCCAATCTCACATAAATCCCCTTTTATTGATCTACGGAATTAATAAAAAATAAATAGCAGATTTTTGCTAGAGAAATGTTAATCTTTCGTTAAAAAAATACTGTAAATTTATAGAATTTAAGTCATTAATTATTATATATGAAAAGCAATATTATTAATTTTTAAAATTATTGGGAGGCAATATTTATGCTTGAGGTAAATATATACCGTTTTTTGGATTTTTTTGAAAGCCGTAAATCTTAAATCGATCAACCAGCCTCTTACACGGATTTAACGGACCTTCACAGATTATCAAAAAAGATAATTGTTAAATCCGAAAAATCCGTGTCGTTATCTAGTGTCCTGTAATATTTGGTTTGCAAAATAACAAAATGCGTTAAATCCTTACTTCGCAAGGATTTAACTTAACAGACCATTGTGTCATTTGAATATTACAGGACACTAGGCAAATTAATTGCCTAAATCGTCCTTAACTTTTACTTTAACTTCTTCTTCGTAGCAGGAGAAACAATCTTCAATTGCCGCTTTGCCCGGAGCTCTTGTAAATGCGCTCACAAGCGGAACTATTATTAAACCCGCCAGCATGCAGAAAGCGCCTGCATTAATCGGTGATTGTAAAATTGCCGGGAACATCGATCTAAAGAAGATGTTGAGAATCATAAGACCCGAGCTGAATATAAAGCAGCACCATACAGATATCTTGCTTGCTTTTTTCCAGTATAAACCGTAAAGGAAGGGCGCAAGGAACGCTCCTGCAAGCGCGCCCCAGGAGATACCCATAAGCTGCGCAATAAATGTAACGCCGCCTCTAAGACTTTGCTGATAACTGTCAATTGCAATTATTGAAGACAAAATTATGAAAACTACTATTAATATACGAATGATAACCAGTTGTTTTTTATCGCTCATTTTTTTAATTATATGGCCCTTTAAGAAATCCAGCGTTAATGTTGAAGATGAAGCCATTACCAGTGAAGAAAGAGTAGATATGGATGCTGCAAAAACAAGAACAATAATAAGACCTATCATCACTTCACCCATTCCCGAAAGAATACCAGGGACAATAGCATCGTAAATAACGCTGCCGTTTTCCCTGTAAATATCAAGGTGCCTGTAAAGCCTTCCGAAACTGCCGATAAAATAACAGCCGCCTGCTATAAAAATCGCAAAAATTGTAGATACAATGGCGCCCTTAGTGATCATGGTCTCGCTTTTAATCGAATAGAACCTGGCGACCATTTGCGGCAGTCCCCATGCTCCCAAAGAAGTAAGAATAATTACGCCTAACAACGATATTGGATCGGGTCCTAAAAATGATGTAAATACGCCGGGAGCTTCGATAAGCGGGCCTCCTGTCGGGCCGACTTTAGCAGTTTCTACAGGGATCTCGGCAAGTTTTCCAAGAGCGCCCATTAAACCGCCGTTGTCACTCAGAACCACAGCGATAATTGCAGAGATGCCAATAAACATGATAGTTCCCTGAATACAATCATTTACAACTGTGGCAAAGTATCCGCCTGCAACAACGAAAATCGCTGTCAAAATTCCCATGGCTATAATGCAGTATTCAAAAGGTATGCCGAATGCCATTCCAAAAAGCCGTGAAAGGCCGTTATACAATGACGCAGTGTATGGAATAAGGAAGATGAAAACTATGGCGGAAGCCGCAATCTTTAAAGCCGGAGATACATACCGTGAGCCGAAGAACTCTGGCATTGTCGCGCTTTTTAAGTGGTTGGTCATAACGCGCGTACGTCTGCCGAGTATGAACCATGCCATCAGAGAGCCGATAAATGCATTGCCAAGACCTATCCAAACCGCCGAGGTGCCGAATCTCCAGCCAAACTGGCCTGCAAATCCTACAAATACAACAGCTGAAAAATAAGTCGCACCGTATGAAAACGCCGAAAGCCAAGGCCCGACATTCCGTCCACCCAATACGAAATCGTTTACATTGGATGCTCTTTTACGGAAATATAACCCAATAAAGATTGTTACCGCAAAAAATAAAAGAAGTAATAGTATTTTTATAATCATACCCCAAAATATACTTTATTGTCACTTTTTACAAGCCCTCGCAGCAAAATCCGGCTTGACCCTGCGCTGTATATGGTGTAATACCAAAGGTATGCACATTATAAAAAACCGGTGTTTGACGTTAATTATACTTATTGTTTTGCTTGCATCATGCAGCAGGACTAGTCCCGGAACAACAGCAGATTCATATGACATTGAAGCGTTTGAAATTTACCCATGGCTGTACAGTATTTATGAAAACCGCAATAATGTTTTTGCTTATTTGATAGTCGGAGATGATTATGCATTGTTATTTGACACAACAAGCGGATTCGGTCTTCTGCACTATGTAATAAAAGAGATAACCGACCTGCCTGTCATTGTTGTTTTGGGGCATGGGCATTATGATCATGCAGGCGGCGTTTCCATGATGACAGAATTCTTTTCAAGCGAAATATGGCTTCATGAAGCGGATTTTCCTGTGTACCAAAGATATATAAAAGAAACAAGAAACTTAAACAGCCTTGATATTGGCCGTGTATTTGATTTGGGCGGCCTTAATGTTGAAATAATAGGCATGGAAGGGCACACCGCCGGTTCTGTGGGAGCCCTTGTAAGAGAGCACCGCATATTATTTACAAGCGATTCTGCTGGTCCTGATATATGGCTGTTTCTCGGCGAATCCCTTCCTGTCAGTCAGTATATTGCCATGCTTGAACTTACAATGCAGCTTGATTTTGATACGTTCTTTATAGGTCATAATGATGTCCCTATGCCCAAAACGGACTTTCAAAAATATATAAACGTTGCGCGTAACACATCGCTGGAAATGGCTCATCCTTACAGGGAGCTTGGTTCCGGAATGATGGCATTTCGTTATGATGAAGACGGCGCAAGTATTTATTTCAGCGCATCAATAAACGAATACAACCGGCTGCAGCATAATTCACTGCCTGCGGGTAATTTAGGCAGTATTCAGGTTGAACTTAGAGATAATTTTTATTACGGCAATGGTTATCAGGCCTTACTCAGATACCCTAACCTGCTTGGCGGCTACAGACTTCGCAGAGGCGATGTTTTTACATTGAAAGCAACCTACATTGCAAGCCGTGATTTGGAAAACGAATTGCTGGTTGGTTTTGTTGACATGTCAAGAAGATGGAGAACGCTAAGTTATACCCAAAAAAACATTGAACCGCCGAACGTTGTTCTTGGTCCTGCGTCAAAAGCCGGAGAGGAAGTAACTTCGGAAGTAACAATTACATTAGTTGCAAATGCGAATGACTCAGGCATTCTAGCGAACACGCTTGTTCTGGAAACTCTCGGCAGAGGCAGGCATGGATCTGCTAATTCCGGTTTGGAAGGGCCTGTTACAATTAATTTTACAGAATTTATTCTTACAAAACATTAACAGTCCCGCTCTGAAGCTGAACCTAAAGGGCGGGATTGTTAATTTCCGTTGTTTAGAAATCATGAAACTCCGAACATCCGCAAAAATTGCACCTTGGGCGATCTATATTTATCCGCCTAAGACATCTTTTACATTTTTTTGTTTCGTTTTTTTCAGTTTCCAGATTATTACCAGAAGACACTCTGTTAGATGATTTTTGAAACAGTGATTTTAATGCATTAAACATAACTATTCTCCTTAATAAATATTTTGTTTCTGTTAATGATATTTATATAAATAGAGAATAAATAATGAACAATTTAAATCATTTATAATATTTTTTTATTGGTCAGGAAAGTTCATTAAAATTATGAAAAATATTTTTAAGAATTTTTGCAGGTCAAATAAATGAATTCAAAATAATTTCCGCCAGCTTTAGTTATTCCATTCTCCAGTTGCCTTCGGAAAGAACGTATGTACCAGGCCTTCGTCCGTTGGAAGCAAAATAAGCATCGAAGTTTCTGGCAGTGGTATAAAGAATGTTTCCGCTTATATCAGCGTAAACAATGTTCCCCCTGATACGGCCGTCTGAAGAACGCGCGTCAAAAGCGCGGCTTCCAAGCGTTTGAAGAGAAGCAGGAATTGTAACGCTTGTTATCATGTTATTGTAAAAAGCGCCGTCCCTTACTGCGGTAACTCCCTGCCCGACAACTACCGATGTAAGCCTGTTACCTGAAAACGCACCCTCCCCTATTGTCGTTACGTTTGCGGGAAACTCTATGTTTCTTATGTTGTTGTTATAAAACGCATAATCGTCAATCACGGTAACTGCCGCAGGTATGGTTACTGATTCAATTTCATTGTTGGAAAAAGCGCCCTTGCCGATTGTAACAAGGCCTGAACCAAGCGTAAGGCTTGTAAGCCTGTTACTTGTAAATGCACCCCTGCCGATGCTTGTTACATTGTTTCCGATTGTAACAGTTTCCAGCCTGTTATACGAAAACGCTCCCTCCCCGATTACTGTTACAGAATCGGGAATAGATACTTCCCTTAGCCCCTTGCCGATAAATGCATTATCGCTGATTACGGTTATATTTCTGCCGTCAATTGTTTCCGGAATTGAAAGACTGTTTGCCCTGCCTGTGGAGCCTGTAATTGTAAGGCCGGTATTATTATTTTCTACAATTATTCGCAGGCCGCTTTCTGCAAAAACATTTATAGAAAAGCATAGTAAAAGTAAAATTAGTGCATTTTTCATTATATTAATTATAATGCGGACATAGCTTTAATTACAAGAAGATTGCTTGAAATTCCAGATTTTAATCCCAGGATATAAATATTGATTATCCTGACTAAATATGAAATAATTGCATAATTTTTGCTATTGGAGTTAAATATTGAAAATAATATTTATTATGTTTTTGGCTCTGTTTTCTGTGTCAATTGCCGGGGCTCAGCTTCGTTTCTTTGCTTTTTCTGACAACACTGAAAATCCGATATTCGGAAAAGCGGAAAATCAGCTTATGATTAATATTGGTCAGGGGATAGCGGGAACAGATGTGTTTGAATTGCCTAAAAATCCTGTTCCGTTTAACATGTTTATGCTTCAATATTCACAGCCGATACTTTTTTTCCGCTCGCCTGCCCGCTTGTCTGCAAGCATCACTCAAACAGTTGGATACGGTGAAACCGAATGCCAGTACGGCATATGGAACTGGAGTGATTACACTACGACGATATCATTTCTGTCGACGGATACTCTCATTCTATGGACGAATGTATGGTATTGCGGCGCCGGAATCGGCACCGGTATTCAAACGGAACTTAACGCCCGGATAGGAACCAGGTTCCTGCTTGCGTATAAGTTATTTACAGGATTTGCATTTGCAAATAATTGGCGCATTGAATTATTTTTTCATCATTTTTCCAACGGCAGCACATCGTATCAGAACTCTTCATATAATTTTTATGGTCTGGGAATTGGTTATAATTTTTAAAAAACACATTATTTAAAAGGCAAAAAAAAGGAGTAAACCAATCTGGCTCACTCCTTTAAAATATATGGGCGGTACAAGACTCGAACTTGTGACCCCCAGCGTGTCGAGCTGGTGCTCTAACCAACTGAGCTAACCGCCCTCGCCCGGCACCTATTTATGACAATATAATTTATCTTTTCTAAAATAAGTGACGGGTTACGGGGTTACTTTATTCTTTCGCGGATTGCTACGTTAACTTCGATCTTGTTGTTGGCGCCAAGTTCCATTGGTACAATAAGGGCTTCCACCTCACCAAGATTTGTGGAAACTTCCATATTATCACCGGTAAAAAGCGCCGGCGGAGTAAGGTCAAATTTAAAGCCAAGTTCATGAAGCTTGGTTACAGCCTGAGCTGTAATCATATTTGCAAGTTCCTGAATAGTTGCTTTGGCAAGTTCATCAAGAACTGAGAAATTTTCACCGTTCATTTTTCCTGCTACAAAAAGGGCAGTATCCTTTGTCATATCAAAAAGAACGCGTCCTTCAACATCACCTGCAAGACCTACTAAAGCGGCCACGCCCATAATAGACATTGAAGTGGGTTTAAGGTATATATCACCTCTTTTTACATCAGAATTCAACACCTCTTTTAACACATTAAACGCAGACTCCACAAAGGGGTTGATATACTCAACTCTCATAATTTTCTCCTTACAATTTTTTAACACAAACCGTATTTATACGGCAAAAAATTAATTCTTAAATACTCCGCATCAGGAGCTGTGCAAGAAAGCAGACACAGGATCATCGGCTATCGACTGCCAAAGAACACCTGTAAGCTCCTCGTTTCTGCCTATTATAACAATTCCCCGGCTTTTCAGTTTTTCTGAAAAATCCATGGCTATTCTTGTCTGCTCCTGGGCAGGCAGGAATGAAATAATATCCCTTGCCAGAATTATGTCTACCTCCGGTATGGTATTTTCATTAGTTATATCATGGTATTCAAAAACAATCGAGTCCTTAATGACCTGATTAAATGAATAACCGTTTGAGCCGCGCACCGTATATGGTCTGCAATGCTCCGGTATTCCGTCCAGGTCATATGTCATATTAGGCGCCTGTGAAACAGCCATGATATCGTTATCGTTCGCCCATATCTTAATATGAGCATCAGGATACCTGGATTTAAGTATACATGCAAACGAATAAGTTTCATAGCCCTTTCCGCAGCCAATATTCCAGACACTTATAACTGCCGATTTATTTTCCGGCAGGATTTTCTTTACCGAATTGGCGTAGGAATCGCTCCAGAAATCGCTTGAATACGGAGAAAGGAAATTATCAAGGAAATCGTCTGCTTCCGATGCGCTTCTTAACTGCAGCTCATCGCCTGAGCGCCCCGAACTCCACTGGGCAAAACGCCTGCGCACCCACTTGTCATTTACGCTTGTAACAACAAACCGCCGTAAAGCCGCAAGGCTTTCCTGGATAAATCCGATAGCTGTATCTGCGGTAGCGCGCTGCACCTGGCCCTGATCTCCTGTCGGAGGAGGCGGCACAAAATAATCGCCGCTGTCTGAAACTGTCGAGCGTGACTGCTTTTTTTCTTCATCAGAAACTGTAAATATCCTTACAACGTCCAAAATGATATAAAGATCGCCCTGCTTCTCAACAACGCCGCTGATATATTTTATATTGATATCGCCGAAAATCGGATGCGGCGGCTGGATTGATTCTCTTGTTATGCCGACAACCTTGTCAATTTTATCTACAATTGTTCCATAAACCTGATCATTGATATGCAGGATAAGCATATTCTCAAGATTATCTTTCCTTTCTTCGATTGGCAAATGAAAAAACTGCCTTAAATCAATAATCGGGATAATATCGCCGCGAAGATTATATACGCCGCGTACATAAGAAGCTGCGTTGGGTACATAGGTAAATTTATCAGCCTTTGCGATTTCTTTTACGTTCATTATGTCAACGCCGTAATCCTTTCCGGACAGAGAGAAGGTAACCATTTTAAAGTCAACATTCTCTACGCGTTCTTTCTGTTCCTGTAAATCGGCATTTACCTGCTTTAAATCTCTAATTACTGCCGCCATTTTTTACCTACCGTGTTGAAGCTTCGCGGATTCGGCGCTGCTCCATTTCCTTTTTAAGCCCCAGCTCCAGAAGCTGGCTTACGTCTATAATAAGAGATACCGATCCGTCTCCCAATATTGAAGCTCCGGCAATTCCCGGAGAATTGGTAAATTGATCCCGCAAGGGTTTTATAACCACATCTTCTTCGCCGATGAGGCTGTCCACCATAAAACCCATCTTCTTTTCTGCTGTTCCTACAATTACAATAAAGTGGTAATCCTGCTCTTCTTCTGTTTTTATGCCGAAGAGGCGGTTCAGGCGAAGAAGTGAAATAACATCGCTTCTGATGTTAAAGACTTCGTAGTTATCAATCTTTTTGATCTCTTCGGGTTTAATGCGCAGACTTTCGATTACCGATGTAATCGGAATGGAATAGATTTCCGCTCCTACACGCACAAGCAGACCCTGAATAATCGCAAGAGTAAGGGGCAGTTTTATTGTGAATTTTGTCCCCTTGCCGCGTTCGGAGTTTACAGTAACAGTACCGTTAAGATCATCAATCTGGCGGCGGACAACATCAAGGCCGACGCCGCGCCCCGAAATGCTTGTAACCTGGCTTGCGGTTGAGAAACCAGGTTCAAAAATAAGATTAAAGGCTTCAACATCTGTAAGAACTTTATTCGGGCTTATAAGGCCGCGTTCTACGGCTTTTGCCTTTACAGATTCAACATCAATACCCTTGCCGTCATCTGCAATCTCTATGACAATCATGTTGCCTTCGTTTGCTGCTTTTAACAGCACCGTGCCTTCTTCAGGTTTGCCTGCAGCGAGGCGGACTTCCGCAGATTCAACTCCGTGATCGATGGAGTTGCGCACCGAGTGCATGATGGGATCAAGAAGGTCTTCAATGACTGATTTGTCGAGTTCTGTTTCTTCACCTTCTATTACAAGATTAATTTTTTTGTTAAGCGTTTTGGAAAGATCGCGCACAAGACGCGGGAAACGGCTGAATATCTGGCTAATCGGAACCATGCGAATGCGCATAACGCCTTCCTGAAGTTCGCCTGTGATTCTGCCAAGGTTCTGAGAGGTTGAGCGGAATTTGGCTATACTGCTCTTGAATGACGTTTCAAAACCGTCAAACATTGTAAATATATCACCGTATGAATCATTTATTTCTTTGCGTATATCTTTAACTGATTTCCCGTCCTGAATGCTCCCAAGATAATTGGGAAGAGAGTCAAACAGGCTTTTAATCTTTTCACGGTACTGGCTTTCAATTTCGCGAAGCTGGGTTGTAAGTTCGCCGAACTGCATACTAATCTGATTAAAGGTTGCCTTTGTAATAACCGTTTCAGAAACAAGATTAAGAAGATCATCGATCCTCTTTGAATCTACGCGCAGGATTGAACCGGCTTCTTTACCGGCCTTTTTGGCATCTTCGGAAGCAGATGCGCTTTGTGTTGCAGGCTGCTTGGGCGCTTCAGGTTCTGGTTTTGCCGCGGGAGCCGGAGTTGCAGTTGTAACTGCAGCTGCAGGTTTGGGAGGCGGCGCCTTGCTAACAGGAGCAGGAGCTTCTGCAGCGGTAATATTTGTTATCTGTGCGTCCAGACTTACATCCGGCAGTATAACTTTTTTCTTTAATTTCTGAGGATCCTCTGTAGATGCAATAAAGTAATCAACAACGGGGAAGAAATTATCAGCATAGAGCTGCTCAAATTCAGGAACTGTTTTAAGGACTGTTCCTTCGCTTTTAAGGACTGCGTAAACCTGGATGCCGCCCACTGTATTCATTAAACTGTTTTCATCGAATTTAACTGAAACCCTGTATATCGGCATTCCGCTGTCTACAGATTCCTTTAATTCCATTAATTCATGTTCGCTAATACCTGTGTCGGCAGACGCTTTGGGAACGGGTTTTGGCGCGGCAGGAGCCGGAGCGGCAGGCGCTCCCTTCTTCTGAGTTGTCATAAGAGAGCGAAGCTTTCCCTGTATTACAGATGTATCTTCCTTATAAATTGAGCCATCCATGCGCTGATCAAGCATAGCCTTAATTACATCAATCGCCTGTAAAAGAGTATCTACAACATCCTCGTTAACAGAGACCTGACCTGCCCGGATTGCATCAAAAACGTCTTCTATGATGTGTGTAAACTGAGACAGTTCCATCATTTCCACAGTCGCCGACCCGCCCTTAAGGGTGTGAGCCGCACGGAAAATCTCATCCACCGCGTCTTTATTGGCGCCTTCATTTTCAAGCACAAGAACATTCTGTTCCAATGTGTCTACTTGCATTTGGGCCTCGCTAAAAAAGTCCTTGAGAAGTTCCTCATTGTTGGGATCAAGATAATCACTCATATATATAAATATCTTATAAAAATGGCATAAAGTCAATATGGGATTTTGATAAAACAATAAGATTTTAACCTATAAATTGTAAAATTAGCCATATATCGGATATAAATGCATATTTTAAGCTACAGGTAACTATTTTGCTTTTATTGTGTACAAACTGGAGCCATAATCGCCTAAAAGCCTTGTTTTATCGCTATAATGCGTGCCCATAAACTGATTATTAAGCTTTATACCGGCTGCAAGCGTACTGCCAAAACATTCATATGATTCGACGCAATCAGTCAGGGCATAATGACGGTTTGCTGTCCGCAGTATGAAGCCGCCGGGATTCAATGTTACAGGCAAAATGTGTTTTACAAGGCCGCCAAAGCGTTTAATATACAACTTCTGCGGACGGGTTGTTACACGATATGGCGTCCTGCTTTCAAGACGGGGAATTCTAAGGATATCAGGTTCTTCGCCGACGCCGGCCTGAAGCTGGAAAAATCCTGCAATTGCTTCCTCTTCGCCGCGGCTGAGCCAGACTGTTTTATTTTTCAGCCTGTTCGCCGGCACATTTATACGCTCGAATATTCCGTATTGAAATGTTTTACGATGTGATTTATAAAACGCAATTTGATCTTTGATCTCGCGTTTTTCCTGAGGCGTAAGAAAACGCAGATCAAGCTCATACCCAAGGCTTCCAAAACATGCAACGTTGTAACGTGTTGAAAGCGGCGTATCGCGCAGGCTCTGCTGATGCGGCGCATCTGACACATGCGCGCCCATTGCTGACTGGGGATAAAGGTATGACAAGCCGCCCTGAATACCTAACCTGACTGCAGGATCCGTGCAATCCGATGTCCATATCTGAGGAGAAAAACAGAGCATGCCAAGGTCAAAGCGGTTTCCTCCGGAAGCGCAGGATTCAAGCAGAATATGAGGTCTTGGTTTAAAAATACGCCTTAATACATCGTATAACCCAAGCGTGTACCTGTGAAAAAACTCCCCCTGGCAGGAAATGCGCGAAGACCATATTTCACTGATGTGCCTGTTCATGTCCCATTTCACATAACTTGCGCCTGTTTCATCAAGTATTTTGCCGACAGAGTCTGTGATGTAATCGCGTACTGCCGGATTGCACAGATCAAGAACGAGCTGATTGCGTCCATATGATGATTCGCGGCCAGGTTCGCAGACAGCATATTCAGGATGAGTACGGTAGAGGTTTGAGTTTTCATTAACCATTTCAGGCTCAAACCAGATGCCGAAATCCAGTCCCAGTCTTCGCACCTTCCGCGCAAATTTTCCAAGCCCGAACGGAAATTTTTTACGGTTAATGGAATAATCTCCAAGCCCTGCTTTATCATTATCCCGTCCTTCAAACCAGCCGTCGTCAAGAACAAAAAGTTCCATGCCAAGCTTTTTTGACAAGCGCGCAAGAGACATCAATTTGCCCTGATTAAAATTAAAGAAACACGGTTCCCAGGCATTGTATAAAACAGGTCTTTCCCTGCCCTGCCACTGCCCGCTGATTATATGACTGTTAACAAACGAATGGAAATTCCGGCTTAAACCGTTAAACCCCTTATCGCTGAAAGTCATTACAGCTTCGGGAGTTTCAAAGGCCTCCCCTTTTTTTAATGTCCATTCAAAACAATGAGGGCTTATTCCTATTCCCGCGCGGACAAGTTCATGACTGTTTAATTCCGCGAAGCCGAAGTGGTTGCCTGAATAAACAAGATTAAAACCGTAGACTCTGCCGTGATCTTCCTGCGCGCCGTTTTCGCTGAGCAGAAAACCAGGGTTGTGTTTATTTCCGCTTGCGCCGGAGCGGCTCTCATTAATAAAAATACCGTATTGCAGCGGACGATCGTGGCGGTGCGCTTCCCTTGCCCAATCGCCGTCAAAGGTGATCAGGTTGAAATTCAAATTCGGCATATCAAGCGACATGCTTAAAAGCCGCCGTATAACAAGAGGAGTATCTTCTTTATTCTCAAGTTCAACGCGGCGTGTTATTATATTTGCCTTTTTATAAACAGTGTAAATTAATGTTAAAAAAACATCACAGGTTTTATCACGCATCCGCACTGCAAGGCTGGCGCATTCATTTTCATCTCCGCATGAAGAAGGCAGCGCGCTTAAGCCGGGGGATTCTTTCATTGGGATGCAGCCCTTTTTTACATCATGGCTTTCATAGATAAAATCACTTGTAAAACTCCCTGAAGGCATTTTTATTTCCGCAGGAGATAAACGGTAATCGCCCTTGCCTATACCCGACCATTCAAGACACATGGTATCAAGGCAATACAGAGGATCATCCTTGCCGTAAGATACAGTTGTAGCGCCTGCCTGCGCTGAGCGTTTTACGGCAAGAGCTTCAACATCAGAACATGATGAATCAAGTATTGTTCCGTAATAAATATGTTCCAGGTGATCATGTTTTGTCCTGCGGAAAACATATTCTGTATTGTCCGTCTGCAGGCGGAAGATATCATTATTAATTGTAATCATTATTATATTTTTACATAACTTTTGTATATTTTCAATTAATATATCAGGAATTGAAAAAACAGCCGTTCAAGGTTATAATTTTTAAATGGATGTTACTCTGACTGAAATTGATATTGTTGTCCGTCTTTGTCTTGCCTTTGCGGCAGGCGGAATTATTGGCCTTGAACGATCAAGCCGCCGGCAGGTTGCAGGGCTTCGAACCCATATATTAATCGCGCTGGGCGCCTCCGCTCTTATGCTGCTTTCAATATGGCTTCCCCAGTATTTAGGCGGCGGCGACCCCGGAAGAATTGCAGCGCAGGTAGTTGCAGGCATGGGTTTTTTGGGAGCCGGCGCAATTATAAAACTTGGCAATAGTATAAGAGGACTTACTACAGCAGCCTCGCTTTGGCTAACAGCGGCAGTCGGCATGACAATTGGAGCCGGAATGTATATCGCTGCCCTTACAGTAATAATCCTTGCCCTTATTACTCTTGTACTTTTACATATTGTCGAAAGAAAAATTTTCCCCGAAGACAACTGGAAAAAATGAACGGGAAACACCTGACAGTAAGTGAGCTTACAGAACAGATTCGCCAGAACCTTGAAGGTTATTTTTCTTCAGTTCTTGTTGAGGGAGAAGTGTCAAACTGCAGGCCTGCAAGTTCCGGACATCTTTATTTCAGTCTGAAAGATTCCAGCGCAAAGATCGACGCTGTAATGTTTAAAAACAGATTAAGAACATTGAATTTCGAACCTAAGGACGGCATGCTGCTTCGCGCACGAGGAAGCCTTTCTGTGTATGCTCCGCGCGGTTCATATTCCATTGTCTGCGAAGAGCTTGAAATCGCAGGCGCTGGTGAAATTCTTGCCATGCTGGAAAAAAGAAAACAAAAACTTGCAGCGGAGGGCCTCTTTGACACTGAACGAAAAAAAAACCTGCCGCGCTTTCCCGGAGTTGTCGGTATAGTGAGCTCTCCAACAGGAGCTGCTGTGCGCGATATTTTAAACATCCTTACAAGACGCGCTTCCGGATTAAAAGTTATAATCTTGCCCGCTGTTGTTCAGGGAGATGATGCGGCTCCTGCTATTGCTGCGCGGATAAGACAGGCAAACAGATGGCAGCTTGCAGATGTGTTAATTGTAGGGAGGGGCGGAGGCTCACTTGAAGACTTGCTTGCTTTCTCCGATGAAGAAGTTGTGCGCGCTGTAGCCGGATCTGATATTCCTGTAATAAGCGCTGTGGGGCATGAGATTGATTTTCCCCTTTGCGATTTTGCAGCAAGCCTAAGAGCGCCTACGCCTTCTGCGGCTGCAGAGCTTGTAAGTGAAAATTTTAGCGCCATTTCTGATTATATTCAAAAGACAGCGGAAGATTTATCCGCTATCATTCACGCAAGGCTGGAAAGGGCAAGGCTTTTTTTAAAACCCTTTGCTCCGCAGGATATGGAATACCGTTTCAGGGCAATTCTGCAGCCGCGCCTTGTCCGGCTGGATGATGCAAAAGATTTGTTAATAAGGTCGGTGTCGGATAAATGCAGAGAGCTGCGGGGCAGGATAGATCTTTCAAAAGCAGTTATAGAGGCAGGAAGCCCCTTGGCTGCAATGGAGAGGGGATTTTCTGTCGTAACGGATGAAGGCGGCAATGTTGTGCGCAATGCAAAAAATGTAAGAGCCGGCGACAGGCTTTGCATAAGACCGCATTCCGGCAGCATTAATGCAGTAGTAGAAAATACGCAATAGGAGATTTTTATGGCAAAAAAAACAGCTAATGCGTCAGCATATGCGTCAGCAAAAACAGGCGGCATGAAAAATTTTGAAGAAAGGCTCGGGCGTCTTGAAACACTGGGTGAAAAGATACGAAAAACCGATATTCCCCTGGATGAAGCCCTGGCTGCATTTGAAGAAGGAATACGGCTTGCGCGCACGCTGGAAACTGATTTGGAAAAAATAGAAAACCGGATAGAAATTCTGATGAATTCAACAGAAGCGCCTGTAACTGAAAACCCGGAACTGGAACTCTTTGATGCCGGCGAATAGCAGCGGAAATATATTTATCCTGCCGCCGGGGGAAGCAAGGCGTATTGCGGCGGGAGAAGTAATAGAGCGCCCGGCTGCGCTTGTGCGGGAATTTCTTGACAATGCAATTGACGCAAAAGCTGCAAACATCGATGTTTATATAGAAGGAGGCGGCTGCAAAAAAGCGGAAGTTTCCGATGACGGAGAAGGAATGCTCCGCGAAGATTTGGAACTGTGCTGGCATACCCACGCAACAAGCAAAATACGCACCCTTAATGATCTTGACACATCCCTTACGCTTGGTTTCCGCGGCGAAGCTCTTGCAGCCGCAGCGGCGGTTTCGCGCCTTGAAATTATTACAAGCACAGACGGCAGACAGGCCTGGCGCCTGGAAACTGATCCCGGCATCATTCACCGCAATAATGAGCTTGGGGTCTACCGCGGAAAAAGCCATCTTCCAAAACCCGAACTGACGCGGCGCACAAGAGGCACAACAGTACGCTCGCTGAATCTTTTTGAAAGCATTCCTGCCCGGAAAAAATTTTTAAAAAGGGAAGGCAGCGAAGCAGGTCTTTGCCGGCAGGTTTTCATTGACAAGGCTCTTGCCTTTAATAAATTGAATTTCCGTTTTTACAATGACGGGAAATTAAAAGAATTTTTACCAGGTGTCCCTTCAAAGAAAGAACGTTTTGCCGCTGCGCTTTTACAGGCAAACGAAAAAGATTTTCTGCACGAGATTAATGTTACAGGCAGCGGCTTTTCTGCGGTGATTGTTATAGGAGGCCCTGAACTTTACAGGAATGACAGGCGTCAATTGTTTGTTTTTGCAAACGGCAGGAGGGTGCAGGATTTTGCTTTAATTCAGGCTATGGAATACGGCACTCAAGGGTGGTTTCCAAACGGCGCTCATCCTGTCGGCGCTGTATTTTTGGAAATTGATCCCTGTCTTGCCGATTTTAACATTCATCCTGCAAAACGCGAAGTGCGCTTCCGTGATCCTGGAGCGATTCATCATGCTGTTTCAGGCGGGGTTAAGAGTTTCTTTCACATGAAGAGCGTTGCTTCCGCAGCGCAGAAAAGCGATACGGTCAAAAATGAAGAGTTTAAATTTGCAGATAACAACTCATTTACAGGCAAACTTCCTTCTGTTTCATATATCCGGGAAAAGTTTAATGAAATTAATTTTGCCGCGGAAAAACCGGCTCCTGCCTATTCGGATTTCCGCTATGCAGGAAGGGTGTTTGGGCTTTTTATATTAATCGAACATAATGATAAATTGTACATTATAGACCAGCATGCAGCTCATGAGCGGATCCTTTATGATAAATTTATTGAACACGGCATCCCAAAACAGGATTTGCTTGTACCCATTCCATTTCGCACAGAAAGTGATGAAGAAGACTCATTCCTTGAAGAAAAGCGCGAAGAATTATCGCGCCTTGGCATTAAAGTTGAAAGAGATGCAAACCTGGGCTGGCGTATCGAAGCGCTGCCTGCAGACTGGCGGATGGGAGATGCGGCAACCGTTAAGGAAATCCTTGAGCTTAAAACAGCAGGTGAAAACATGGCGCAAAGATGGGCGGCAAGCTGCTGCTGCCATGCTGCAATTAAAGACGGAGATTACCCTGATAACGAGACAGCCTTTAATCTTGGCAAGGAAGCGCTCTTGCTGCCCGAGCCGCGCTGCCCGCACGGACGCCCAATCTGGACAGAAATCAGCCGTGATGCGCTACACAAGGCAGTCAGACGCAGCTAGAGCATTACGATTTTCTGCGCCATCAATTTGGCAAGATAAAAACGCGATTCCAGATCAGAACCTGCGCTGTTATCAAGGAAGGTTTGAAATTCGGCTTTAAACGATCCCGGCAAAGTCGGCAGTTCACAGACCTGCTTGAAATAGGCGCGATGAGAAGGTTCAAAACGCCTGTTTACGCAAAAAAGCGTAAGGCATGCCGTTTTAATAAAACCTGCAGAGGCGATAAGGTAATGAAACTTGTCACCCTGAAAACAGGCTGCGCCCAGGTCTGACAGAAAATGCTCCATCTTTGACTGAACCGTACTGCGCATCTCTTCCCAGAATTGATCTCCTATATTCCCAAGCTTTTTCCGTACATCATGTATCCAGGTGGAACGCGAAAAAACTATATCGCAGTTTGCAAGCCTGTAAAAACTATAGGTTCCCGAATCTTTTATTAACCAGATGGATTCATGCTTTGAACATGCAATATTTACAAGCTCGTCTATTTTGGCGGTTTTCTTAAACTCAAGACGCACCGGAATATCCCCTATCAAAAACCTGTCTTTCTCGTTCTGACCGGAGCTCTCAAATGCCGCCACATCATCACCGTAAAAGCGGCAGCGATCATCAGCTTCCGGTATTGCCGAGTTATGAAATACGTCTAAAATGAGCGCAAAGTACGGATCCAGAGTGTCCGGCAGGGCTGCTTCGTTTAAAGTAATGCATTCCACACCCTTCCAGGATGAAAGGATTTCTGTAAATCTGTCTACCAATATTTTAGTCTTATATTTCATGGTGATTACCTCTACAATAATTGTATCACAGGTTAAAAAATATGGAAATAAAAAACAAAAAACAGATATTTCTCGTTCTTGTCCCTCACAGGGATGCAAGGGCTGCCCTTAAAAAATTAAGCGAATCCCTGATTAAAAGCGGAATTAATAATATATACAATTTTCCTTTTGCGGCGCCGCTTGCCGCTCTTTTACGTCCCTTAAGCACTGATGAATTAAAAAAAATCGCCTGTTCTATAAGAGAAATAAAAGGAGATAAAAAATTTAATCATAACAATTTTTCATCGGTAGTTTTTCCGGCAGGGGATGAAAAAATGACATTGTACGGCCCCAGGCTGGATTTGCAGAGACAGCCCGATTATTCAGGCTGCACCGGAAAAATTGACAGTGTTTTTCCAAATCCTGTATCAGGAATTTTTCTTGAAAAAATCCCTGAGTATAAGGCGGAAAAACAATATTTGACGGTGCAGGAGCGAGAAAATGAATACGACAGTTTAACAGATTTTGTTTTAAAAGACAAAAATGAATTATCTTTCCGCCCTGCCGCGATAGCCAATATGTACTGGCAGCCAATACGGCAAGGCGCAATGACAATATACAAATGGAAAATCGGAAAACTTTGCTGGCTTCCAAATCCTGGTAAAAAACAGTTCCTTAAATAACCTTTATACTTTCAAGCATTTCACTGGAGCCGTCTTTCTCAAGCCGCGTTATTTCATGGCATTATAGCACAAACGGGAGAAACACTAAAAAAACAGCCTGACAAGTCCTGTGCTAAGCCATGGTATGTATGTCACCAAAAGCACAATCACAAGCTGCACAATAAGGAAGGGAATCACATACCTGCAAATGTCAACAAACGGTTTTTGAAAGCGGTATGAGGAAAACAAAAGATTCAATCCCACAGGCGGAGTGAGATATCCAAGTTCCAGGTTGACAATGAAAATAATGCCTAAATGCACAGGATCTATGCCGTATATTTCACCTAATGGAATAAGCAGCGGAAGAACAATCAGAATAGCAGAGAACATATCCAAAAATAATCCAATAAGAAGCAGAGCTGCATTCAAAATAAGCAGAAATACCCACTTTGATGAAATTGCCTTATGCATCCATGCTGCAACATTGGCAGGCGCTTCTGTAAAAACAATGTAAGAGGAAAACGCATTTGCAAGGGCAATTATTAATAACACTCCACCCATTATGGGCATTGCTTTGTCAAAAATATTTTTTATTCCGGAAAATTTGATATCGCGGTGAATTACCACCTCGACTATAAAAATATAAAGAACCGCAAATGCACCTAACTGGGTTAAATTAAGAGTTCCCGAAAAATAGGCTGCGATTAAAATTACGGGAAGCAGTATTTCCAGGCTGGAGTCTTTAAGTGAAAAAAGCGCTTTTTTAAGATTGAATTTTTCGACTGGGATTTTTACCTTTAAGGAAATTATAATGCCGAAAATTATCATTGCAGCTACAAGAAGAATGCCGGGAATTATTCCGCCCAAAAAGAAGTGAAGGACATTCTGCTGGGAAACAGTTCCAACCAGTATTAAAGGAAGACTGGGCGGAAAAAGAAGACCTATGCTTCCCACAGATGTCAAAAGCCCTATAGAAAATTTCTGCGGATACTTTAAGTGATCGCTTAATATCGCATAAAGAATGCCTCCAAGGGCAAGAATTGTAACCCCTGACGCGCCTGTAAACGAGGTAAAAAAAGCGCAGATAATAACAGATACAATTATAATCCCGCCGGGAAGCCAGCTGAAAAAACTCCGGAAAGTATTTACAAGCCTTTGCCCTGCCTTGCTCTCGGAAAGAAAAAACCCTACCAGTGTAAAAAGCGGAATGGCGATAATTTTATCATTTGTAAGGCCTGTATAAATATTATTCGCTACAGTGTCCATTACGCCGTCTATAACCAAAAACGGATCGTGACTGGATATTTGCAGCAAAAGACATGAAAGGCCGCCAAGAACAATGAATAAGGGAGTTCCTCCAAAAGCTGCAATAACCATAAAAATAATCAGAGGGATCTTTGCAAACCAGATAATTTCAAAATAAATATTTAAAAAACTATAAATATTATCGGGTATGTCAAAACCCCAAATAATTTTTGAGATAACCGGAAAAGCTGCAATTGTTCCCGTTATAACAACAAGCGCCGGAAGCAGTATTTTTATTAAAAGAGACTTGCTGTCATCACCGCCGACAGCGCTTATACCAAGGCGGATAAAACGTATCGTCATAATTAAGAAAGCAAATGGGATTACAGATGCTAAAACCCGTTTGGGAATAAAACCGATTATGCTTGAATCAAGGCCTATTTTAATAAAAGAGATTGAACTCCATGCAATTATAATGGAGATAAAAGCGGAAAGAAAATTGCAGAAAACTTTTAACTTATCCCTTACAGGGCCTTCCGGAATATACTGAACAAGCGAAACGGCAAGGTGAGCTCCGTTTCTGGTACAGATCATTCCGCCAATAAGCGATGTAAATAAAAGCAAATGAAGGATAAATGCAGAAGATGCCGGAATGCCGGTTTTAAAAAGAAAGTGCGCGGCAATTTCCATTAAAGGCAGTACAGCCATTAGAACTAAAACAGCTATGCAAAAGACATCCTCTATTAAATAAAGAACTGAACTTAATTTACTTTGATTATTGCCGTTCACAACCGGGCCATTAACCGGTATACCGGCAACATTCCCGTTAGCTGATTTAATATCCACTTTTTACCGTCTCCTTCCGCCGGAGTTTAAACGGAACTCTGTCAGGATATTCTTTATCCTTGTATAAAATTCCCTGTTAAACGTCGGATTAGGTCCGCTTGTAAGCCTGCTTTCAAACCTGTCAGTATCGTCATACCAAACCTGCTGCTGCGAAGGAGTTAATTCATTTATTTTAAGGCCATGCCTGACCATTGTAATAATTGATTCGTTTTCAAGATTGGCAATAGACACTTCTATTTCTTTTTCAACGCTCTTTGATACTTCCAGAAGCGCAGGCTTGAATCTGTCCGGAATTCTCCGCCATGTAATCTCATTCATTAAAATAGCGCCCATAAAAGGAGCTACATTAATGTCCGCCATATTTCCGGCAACACCGAAGAGCTGGTTTGCCGCCGTAAGCATTGGGCTGTTGTAAACAGCATCGATTCTGCCGCTTTGCAGTGAAAATAACTGTTCTGAAAGATTTGTCGGCACCATCTGATAGCCTAAAACCCTGAATGCCTGAATCATTGATTGGGTGTCAGCCCCTGATCCCAGCCTTAACCTGCGTAAATCATCCGGCGTTATAACCGGCGTTCTTGAAAATAGCTTTACCCATCCGGCGCGCGCCCAGGCAAGTGTAACAAAACCATTCTGCTGCATCCTTGCATCCAGATCCGGTTTAATTTTTTCCAGCACTTCATCCAGTTCCGCGTCATTTCTTATAAGGAAGGGATAACTTAGCGCCATAAGTTCGGGAGTAATCGAGTTCATGCCCATGCTTGAAAAGACAGCAGCCTGTATCTGGTTGCTTCTTAAAAGAGCCATTACCTGCGCTTCATCCCCTGCTGTTCCGCCGTGAAAAACAATTACGTTAATCTGGCCGTTTGTCACCCGTGTCCAATCAGCCGCAAGCCGGTTGATTGCCTGTCCCCATGCTGTATTTTCAGGAACAAGTGAAGCAAGCCTTATTGTCACCCTTTGCGCAAAGAGAGGATTTGAGCATAAAAAAAGCGTCAATATAATAATCAAGAATTTATATCTATGTAAATTCATATGCTGCCTGTTTTTATTTTTCATTAAATGCTCCTTAAATTTTATTACCAGTCACTATCATCCCAGTCATCGCCTGAATCAAACAGGACAAAGAACTGCGCAGTTGAATCCAAAAGATAGCGGGCTTTCCGCTGGGAAATTATATTTACAAGACGGTTGGAAGGGTTTGCATCGATATTAACAGCAAGAGCTTTTTCCAGCATTTCCTTAAATTTAACATGATCCTGAGCCGGAATACAAACTGCCTGAGCATAGGCTACATAGGTACCGGCTGAAGCTCCTTTTGATTTTTCAAGAGCTCTTTGAAAATGCGGCTCTATCATTGTTCTGTCGCTTCCCATACCAGCCGGAATTGAGGCGTGAAAAATTAAAAGGAACTCATCCAAAGCGCCGTCATTAAAATCCGGATTAAGTTCATAGGCGCGTTCTACCATGGCATAAAATTCCATGATCCTCATTCCTAAATCCAAATCGAAGGGATTAAGCGAGAATGCAGAAAGCCCGCCTGCCGCAGACCAGTACAGGGCAGGCACATCACTTCTATTCATTTTTGCAAGCGATTCGGAAAGACGGCCATTTGCATAAGCGCTTTCAAAACCGGGGTATTTTAATTCAAGACCCTGGTAAAGAATATCAAGTCCCCGCAGGTATAATTTTTTTGCGCGAGCCAGCGCTTCCTGACGTTCCAGATATCTTGTCACAGGCAGCATCTCTGCAGGCCCCTGTACAAATGCATTGGCATACATTATAAACATTGAACCTGTTGTATTTATAAGCCCCTGGTGCTTTGGATTTTGTGACAACAAGGCTTCGTACATTTTAATAGCAAAGGGTATTGCATCCCCTACCAGCTGAGGATCAGAATCCCCCGTGAAAACATCAGAACTGCCTTCGCCCGTAAGCGCATCGGCTATCATATTCATTGCCATCTTATTAATTGAGCAGGAAGAAAGCAGAAGGAAAAAAATAATTATCAATAATGAAAAAACAACATTTGTCCTCATGGCTACTAGATTATAACAAGAAAAGTACATATAAAAAAGTGGGTTTTTACTATTATTTTAAAACCGTCTTTATAAGCAGCGTTGAATCAACACTGCTTATATGATGTTTTAATCGCCTATTACAGCGCGGATGTCTTTATTAATGGCGTCCAGTTTTCTTGCAGCTTCCGCTTTTGCCGCGGCAAGATCGCCGTCCTTAACACCGGCGCAGCAGCTTGCATAAAACTTGATTTTCGGCTCTGTGCCGCTGGGTCTTGCGCTTACAACAGTTCCATCGGCAAGGAAGAACTGGAGCACATCGCTGTGAGGCAGGCCGTCTGCTCCGTTTTTGATATCGCGAACCCTTACAACATCTATACCGCCAAGAGTTTTTGGGCGATTTTTACGGTATTCTTCCATTATACCATTCATAATTGACGGACCTTCAGGCCCCTTAAAGTACTTGGAAATACCCAATTCCTGCCAGTAGCCGCAAATTATATAAAGATCATCAAGACGGTCAAGAAGGCTCTTTCCCTTGCTGCGCCAGTACAGAGTCATCTCGGCTGTAAGGGCTGCGGCGGAAATGCCGTCCTTGTCACGGACATCGGCGGAAATATTATAGCCGTAGCTTTCCTCGGTGCCGAAAACAAAGCGTTTGGCTTCTTTCTGCCCGGATGCCGCTTCGCCGTTTTCCCATTTGCGCATAACGTCAGCAATCCATTTAAAGCCTGTCAGGCATTCTACGCAGTCCGCACCGTAATGCAGCGCTACCTTTTTTTGCATGCCGGTAGTAACGATTGAATTGATCATGGCAGCATTTTCAGGGAGTTTATTCTGTTCTTTTAAGGAAAGGAAAATATAGTCTGCAAGAAGGACGCCCATCTGGTTCCCTGTTACAAGCGTAAAATTTCCTGTCTTGTCCGGGACGGCAATTCCAAAACGGTCGGCATCGGGATCTGTTGCCATAACAACATCGGCCTTTTCCTTCCCGCCGAGTTTTATTGCCATGTCAAGCGCAGCTGCTTCTTCAGGATTGGGGAAGGCAACTGTGGGGAAATTTCCGTCTCCTTCGCGCTGTTCGGGAACAGTTATAACTTTTAATCCCAAATCGCCGAGCACTTTTTCTACATGCAGCGCTCCTGTTCCATGAAGAGGGGTATAGACAATTTTTACTTCCCCCGCTTTTTCCTTAATAAGTTCCGGTCTGAAAAGGCACGACTTTACCATTCTTTGATATGGCTCGTCCACTTCTTTGTCGATTATGACAAGAAGGCCTTTATCTATCGCTTCCTGCCTTGAAATTTCCTTAATATCCTTAACTGCGTTTACTTCGTCTATTATACCTTCATCATGCGGAGGCACTACCTGTGAGCCGTCATTCCAGTACGCCTTGTATCCGTTGTACTGCGGGGGGTTGTGGCTGGCTGTTACTACGATACCGGTATCGCAGCCAAGCTGCCGGATGGCAAATGATAATTCCGGCGTCGGCCTTAACGAGGAAAAAAGATATGTCTTTATGCCATTAGCTGCAAATATTAAAGCCGCAGCTTCGGCAAACTCCGCAGAATAACGGCGGCTGTCAAAAGCGATGGCGGCCTTAAGAGAGCCTTTTGCTTTTTCAGGAAATGTTTTTATAAGATAGGAAGCAAGTCCCTGTGTGGCGCTTTTCACGACAAGAGTGTTCATGCGGTTGTAGCCGCCGCCGATTATGCCGCGAAGGCCGCCTGTGCCAAACTCAAGGTTCTGGTAAAAACGATCGGCTAGTTCCTTTTGCGCTTCTTCCGCACTGCCCCCTGCAGAAATTTTTTCCAGAAGCTTTTCAACTTCCTGCCTGAAACTGGCATCCCTCTCCTTTTTGATATAATCCCCGGCTCTTTGTAAAATTTCCTCTTTCATGACAAAACTCTCCTTTTTATTTATGTTATTATTTTTGACGCTGACTTTTTATTCCGTATCCGCAATCCCCTGCAGTCTCCTGTTTTTTCTCGGCAGGTACAAACTGAGTTTTCTCAGAATCTCATCATAATCCAGAGGCTTGCCGATGTGGTTATCCATACCGGCTTCCAGACATCTTTCTATGTCTTCCCTGAATACATTAGCTGTCATAGCAACAATGCGGATTGTATCGGACTGGGGAATCCCAAGCGCCCTGATCCTGCGCGTCGCCTCGTAACCGTCCATTTCCGGCATTTGCACATCCATAAATATTATATCATACTTATCGGGATCATCTTTAAACATCTGCACCGCCTGCCTGCCGTTTTCCGCACAGTCAATTTTGATATTTGTGGGTTCCAGAAGCGAAATAACAATTTCCCTGTTAATATCAATATCTTCCACAAGCAGTATACAATGCTCACAAAGATCCGATACATCAGCTTCTGTATACGTTTTTTCCAGTTTCTGGCGGTCAATGCCAAGCGCTTCATTTATAACATTTGCGATACATGATGGGAATAAGGGTTTTGCAAGAAATTTATCAACGCCGGCAATCCTGGCTTCTTTTTCCGCCTCTGTCCATTCTCCGGCAGTTATCATTATTACAACAGATTTTACAGATTCGTGATGCGCCTTCAATTCTCTTGTAAGCTGAATTCCATCCATGCCGGGCATTTTCCAGTCGACAAAATAAATATGGTATTGGCCTTTTTCTTCCACAAGTCTGATAGCTTCATCTCCGCTTATGGCAGTATCGCAGTGTATGTTAAACTCGCTTGAAATTTCCCTGAAATAATCCAGAACATCCTGATCATCATCTACCGCCATGATACGGACATTTCTGATATTAACATCCGGGGACAAAAGTTCATGCTGCCAGGCGGCGCCCCTTATCATTTTAAAAATGAAGGTAAAAGTTGTTCCTTTATCTATTTCCGAAACCATCCAGATTTTGCCGCCCATAAGTTCCACAATGCTTTTTGAAATGGTAAGCCCAAGTCCCGTGCCGCCGTATTTCCGCGTTGTGGCAGTCTCGGCCTGTTCAAAGGAACTAAATACGCGTTTTTGCTGCTCCGGCGTCATGCCGATTCCGTTATCAGATACGGAAACCTGAATGGTACAAACACCGTTAATTTCTTCTATAAACTCCGCATCAAGATTTATAGCGCCTTTTTCCGGAGTAAATTTAATGGAATTGCCAAGCAGGTTTGTTATAACCTGCGCAAGACGCTGATCATCTCCGATAAGAAGTTTCGGAATATTTTTATCAATGTGCACCGCAAGCTTTTGCTGTTTTTCGTCTATGCGGAAATTAACGACATTTACAATACGCTGAAGCGTTCTTTCAAAATTAAACTCTGCAGGAGACAGATCAAATCTGTCGGCTTCTATTTTTGACATGTCCAGAATATCATTAATTACACCTAACAGATGGTTTCCCGCATCCTCGATTTTATTAAAACAGTGATCCTTCCTTTCAATGTTTGCTGATGTTTTTCCAATTGCGGTCATGCCGATAATCGCGTTCATCGGAGTGCGTATTTCATGGCTCATGTTTGCAAGAAATACGCTCTTGCGCTTGCTTTCCCTGTCCGATTTTACCCTCGCTGCATCAATACGGATTAATATCATGACAAGAGCCGCGGCAAACAGCGTACCCAGCATGATAAGAGTAGATGCCATGTTAGCAAGGCTTTTGTAAAACGGTACTTCGGGCGTTAAAAGACCAAGATACCAGCCGTTTTCAAGTCTCCTGAAAAAAGCAACGGTAGCCTCGCCCTTCCAGTTATTAAGCGGACGTTCAATAATATCGTTTCCGGCTCTAAGATCCTGCGCAAAAACATATAAAGGTATATCAGAATTACTGATATGCCTGCCGATAAAATCCGGATTAACATGGGCGATTATATCCAGATCCTGGCTTAATATAATTCCGTAGCCGCCCTGATCCAGGGCAATTTCTATAATATTAGTACCAATATCTTCTATATTGATATCCATACAGACAATACCCAAAAGATCCCCATTTTCATCATAAATACAGCGCGCAAATGTGATTATGGTTTTTCCGGTTAAACCGCTTACATAGGGGGCTGTTTCAGTTATTAAATCGCAGTTTAATATAGTCATTTCATACCAGGGCATGTCAAAGACAAGGAAATTATGCGATATAACATGGCTGCTGGAAATAATGATTCTATCGCCTGATGATTCAAAGTACACGTACATAACGCTCGATCTTAATATGCGGGATCCGCTTGAGCGCAGGTATTCGGCGATGTCATCTATATAATTTTCCAGGGCCTGCGATGAATCGCCGCGTATTATCATGCTGCGGACAGTCTGTGAAAAGCCGCTGAGCATCATTCTGGGTTCAAGGAGATCCGATTCAAGCTGGGTTTTTGCAAAACTGAAAACGCTCTCTGCGTTACGGACAAGATTTGAGTGAACGGTGCTGCGCAAAAAAAGGTAACTTAATGAAACCATTGCAGTAAATGCCAGTATCGTAAAAATTATTTGTATGTATAATGGCCGGCTTGGTAATATTTTCATTAAAATGCCTTTGCTCCCTTACTATTAATACAAATTACAATATACTATACTATTAATATAATATAATTATTGATTATTCTTATATATATTTGGAGGTTTGTAATGCTTTTATCATTATTCGGACGGTCATTACTTACATTATTGGATTTTTCTCCTGAGGAAATACGATATTTATTAAAATTATCAAATAAAGTTAAGGCCGAAGCAAAAAAAGGAAAAATTTTTAAGCGTTTCAGCGGGAAAACCCTGGCCCTGCTTTTTGAAAAACGTTCCACCCGCACAAGATGCGCCTTTGAAACTGCATTCGGCGAAGAAGGAGGGCATCCTGTATTTCTTTCAACCGCGGATATACACCTTGGCGAAAAGGAAGCAATCGAGGATACCGCCCGTGTTTTGGGCAGAATGTTCAGCGCAATTCAATTCCGCGGTTTTAAGCAGGAAACCGCCGAAACACTTGCAAAGCACTCAGGGGTGCCTGTGTATAACGGATTGACCGATCTTTACCATCCAACCCAGGCTCTGGCGGATTTTCTTACGCTTGAAGAAGCCTTTGGAAATGTGAAAGAAAAAACTTTATGTTATGTCGGAGACGGACGGAATAATGTAGCGCGCTCACTTATGATTATAAGCGCCAAACTGGGAACACACTTTACAGTTGTAACGCCGCCTGAATTGTTTCCGGATGATGAACTGCGGAAAAAAATCTCCCCCCTTGCCGCCGCTTCCGGCTCTGTTATTACAGTTACCCCTGATATAAATGCAATAAAGGGCGCGGATGCTATTTATACCGATGTCTGGATTTCCATGGGCGAAGAGGACAAGCGCGAAGAGCGTTTAAAACTTTTAAGTCCGTATCAGGTTAACAAGACCATGATGGAAAAGACAGGCAAGAGCGGCAGCATTTTCCTTCACTGCCTGCCTGCCATTAAAGGCGAGGAAGTTACAGCTGATGTAATTGACGGACCGCAAAGCAGGGCCTGGGATCAGGCGGAAAACCGCAAGCATACAATAAAAGCTGTTATGCTGGCAACACTGACAAAAATATAACGAAGAGATTAATGGGGATTTTCGAAAGACTGGGAACAGTAATTAACAGTTATCTCAGCGATTTTGGCAGGGAAACCGGCAGCCGGCTTAGATCACCTAATATAAATATAAACCGCGGCGATCCTGATCTTGATGCGGCATTTGAGGAATTGAACGACTATTTAAACCGGAAGGAGCCGCATTTCAAGCCTACAGAGCAGAAGACGGAATCTGCAGGCATTAAATTACCTCCACAGGAATTAAGGTGTGATTTTGAACTTTTAGGAGTTCCATTCAGCGCTGATGATGAAACATGCAAGGCCGCATATAAAAAACTTTTAAAAGTCCACCACCCCGATCGCCATGCCAAACATGACGGAAACTATAAAAAAGCAACAGAAAAATCTTCAAAAATAAACGCCGCCTGGGATCGTATAGAAAAATGGCGGCGGACAGAAGGGAAATAATGGAAGAAACAAGCTTAAAAATATTTACAGACGGCGGATGTCTTGGAAACCCGGGACCGGGCGGCTGGGCATACCTTATGATCAGGCAAACCTTTCAGGGCGAGACAGAAACGGCAAGAGACAAGGGCGCGGAAATTAATACAACCAATAACAGAATGGAACTGACAGCCGTCATCATGGCTTTACGCGCATTGAAGACAATGGATGTTCCGCGCAGTGCCGTCCTTTTAACGGATTCGCAGTATGTGCAAAAAGGCATATCAGAATGGATACATAACTGGAAACGCAATTCCTGGAAAACAAGCGATAAAAAACCTGTAAAAAATCAGGATTTATGGATAGAGCTTGACGCTCTGGCGGCGGATTTCAAACTTAAATGGGAATGGGTGAAAGGCCATGCCGGAAATGAATACAATGAACTGTGCGATGCCATGACACGCCAGGCAATTAATGAATTGAAATTATCCTGACATTCTTCAATTCACGGCGAATCCCTGCAGGCATGCCGTTTGCAAATTTCAGCTCTATTATTGTTTCCTGAGCTTCTATAGTTACAGTGCGATGCTGCAGTTCATAAAGCTTGTCTGTCTCTTCGCTTGCAATAACCCATGTGTCTTCGGCGCCGGAAATGACAATTTCAGGAAAGTGCGCAGTTCCTGTAAGCCGCACAATTCCCGTTATCTGCACAGTTGAGACATTTTTTTCTCTGCTGCCAAAGGCATTTATTAGCGCGGCTGTCAGCGTAAAAACAACAAGCAGCATTAAAAACCTTTTTTGCAAACGGCTATTCATAAGCTTCCGGGAATCCGCTCTTTAATAAATCGCCTGCGCAGATTTTGTAAGGGCCGCGAAAACGACCGGGCAGAACAGAACGTCCCTGGGAAATTAAATTAACAGATGAAAAAACCGGGACTCCTGTTGTTACGCCGATTTCCGTACTTCCTTTTGTATTGGTATTGGCATTAAATGTAAGCATGGTACTGCCTGCAAGATAGGACTCATTCAGGGTTGATGTTAAATAAACATTTTTAATATTTGACCCCTGACCTGTTATTGTCACAGCCGAATCGGTAAGGCTGTAAACTCCTTCTCCGGGATAAAGCGGTACATTTAAATTAATTGATTCAGGAGACGGAGCTTTAATTTCCATAAGATCAGGATCGCCCATATAGCCATAGGGACTGCCGGGTATATTGATATAATTTGCGGCAAGCCAGGTTCTTAAAAGAGTTTCCCAATTTGAATAGCCTGCAATTGCGTCAAGCACAGAATTATAATCACTTTTAGACGATGAAATAATATCCTTGTATATTCCAATACCGCCTGATTGCAGCCTGAGCCACTGGAAGAAAAGATAAACCGTTGAATAATCATCAAGAATCGCATATTGATTTTCGCCCTGACGGTTACCCCACACAAAGAAATTGTTTCCCTGGGCAATTAATCCATTCTCCTGACCTTCTTTGCTGTTATCGTTAAACCAGTCTATATGGTACTGTATATTCCCTGCGTAAATCCATTCGGCGGCGGATGCAAGACCCTCATCAATCCAGGTATCCATCATAGTTCTGTTTTTCATTATACCTGTTACATAATTTAAAAGATGCTGCATTTCATGGGCAAGAGTTTCATATAAAACCTGCATATTATTAAGTCCAGGATTCACATCGATATAAATTATTGCGCGTTTATTGGAATTACTGAAGTTTAAAAAGTCTCCGCTCAAGAAATAACCGGCCATATATGTATTATTAACATCTTTTACATAATTATCTTTTATATCCAGAAGAAGAATACAAAGCCTTCCATCGCCGCCGGTCAGCCAGCCGGCAAGCTCCATAATATCGTTAAAAGATTCATCATCATAGGCAAAATTTTTAATGCTGAATGCATCCTGTATTTGATTATATATATTATCGTCAAACTCGTTTGCAATGTTCTGCGCCTGCTGCCTGCTTACTCCTGATCCTCTTTCTACCCAGACAGTGCAGTGTTCGCCTTCAATGATCAAGTCTGCATTAACCTTGTAACTGGATCCGGTTCTGAAATCCCGGGCCCAGAAATTTCCATCAGAATCAAAAAGAAAAAAAGGATCGCAGGATAAGAATAACAGGACATAAATTAATAAACCTGCTTTAATAGTTCTATTTAAGAATGTGCAGATCAAAATAAACTCCTTGGCTTTGATTAATGCAAGTAAAATATATTTTTAACGTCCGTGGCAATGTTTATATTTTTTTCCGCTGCCGCAGTGGCATGGATCGTTGCGCCCGACTTTTGGCTGGCTGCGCACTACAGTTGCGCCTTCCGGGCGGCTTGCCTTTTGCATCGGGGATGCTTCATTACTCCGCTGCGCAGCGGCTCCAAAAGAACCAAGGCTTGAGTGGCTTGCGCTGGCATTCGCGCCAATGGAACGGCTGACAGGTCTGCGCGGTCCGCTTTCCGCAACCTGAATACGGATAAGATGCAGCCGGGATGCAATTTCCTGCCTGATCTCTTCTATCATCTTTTCAAATATTTGAAATCCCTCAACTTTGTACTCTGTCAGCGGATTTTTCTGCGCATAATGCCGCAGGTATACAGCCTCGCGCAGAGCTTCCATGTTCTCCAGGTGATCCAGCCATTTGCGATCAATTGCGTTAAGATAATTGTCCCGGATGAATAAATTAAAGTATTCCGCTCCTATAAGCGCTTCCTTGCCGGCAATATCTTTTTCCATATCTTCAATTATGCGTTTTTCCAGCGCTTCCGGATTCTTAAAAACTCTGTCATCAATATCTGCAGGTATTTGATAAGCAAACTTTGTGCGCAGTTGTTCTGTCAGATTTTTTATGGCCGTATCAGGATCATTCCTTGAAGACTCATTATAATCGTCTATATAATCGCCTGTAATATCAGATGTGGCATCGTTAACGCGGTTTTTTAAATCTTGATCCACAAGTATTGCATCCCGCTGTTCGTAAATAAACTTCCGCTGCTGATTCAGAACATCATCGTATTCCAGAAGATGCTTGCGGATTTCAAAGTTACGCTCTTCAACCTTCTTCTGCGCATTCTCAATACTTTTGTTCAGCATGGGATGAAAAATCGGCTCTCCGCCTGACATGCCGATCCGCGACATGATGTTCTTCATTTTTTCACCGCCAAAGAGGCGCATAAGTTCATCATCCATCGAAATGAAAAATTTGCTCCTTCCAGGATCACCCTGGCGGCCTGAGCGTCCGCGCAACTGGTTATCGATACGGCGGCTTTCATGGCGCTCCGTTCCAATTACATAAAGACCGCCAAGCGCTTTTACTTCTTCATAATCCTTTTTCCATTTTTCAATTTCTTCTTTATGAATGGAGGCATATTGCTCTTCTGTCGCGGCTGTACCTGCGCGGCGCCTTGCGCGGTGCTCGGGATTTCCGCCAAGTTTTATATCTGTGCCGCGCCCCGCCATGTTAGTTGCAATAGTGACAGAGCCCTTTGCGCCGGCTTCGGCTATAATAAGCGCCTCGCGCGCATGGTTCTTGGCATTCAGCACTTCGTGGCGCACTCCCCTGCGTGAAAGCAATGCCGACACTTTTTCGGATTTTTCTATCGAGACTGTTCCCACAAGCATGGGCTGACCTTTTTTATTCGCTTCGGCTATTTCATCACAAAGGGCCTTAAACTTGTCCGACTCGTTAAGATACACAAGATCATCTTCGTCCAAGCGGGCAACTGGCATATTTGTCGGAATGACAACAACTTCAAGCTTGTATATTTTGCCGAACTCGACAGCTTCCGTGTCAGCTGTCCCTGTCATGCCGGATATTTTTTTATAGAGCCTGAAGTAATTCTGGAATGTTATGGTTGCAAGCGTTCTGTTGCGCTGTGCAATTTTTATTTTTTCCTTCGCTTCAATTGCCTGATGAAGCCCGTCGGAATAACGCCTGCCGTGCAGAATACGGCCTGTAAACTCGTCAACTATCTGAACCTGACCTTCTTCCACAACATAATCAACATCAATATGAAATAATTTATGAGCCCTTAGAGCCTGGGTAAAATAATGAATATACTCAAAGTTTTCTTCGTCTACAATTGCGCTTTTTATAAGATTCCGCTTTTTCAGGATCTCCTCAACATTGGCAAGCCCCTGATTGGAAAAGGAAATATTTTTATTTTTCTCGTTTATTTTATAGTCGCCTATTACTTCTTCGCCGCGGGTCTCATCAGGATATTCGCCGTTTTCCATTTTTTCCACTTCACGCAGGCTGCCAAGCAGTTTATCTACCTCGGCAAATTTAAATGTATCGTCCTCCGCCGCGCCGGAAATAATAAGGGGCGTGCGCGCTTCGTCTATCAATATGGAATCGATTTCATCTACGATGCAAAAGTTGTGCCCTCTTTGAACACGGCTTTCTGTTTCACGGTGCATGTTATCGCGCAGATAGTCAAAGCCAAACTCATTGTTTGTGCCGTAGGTGATATCGCATGCGTAATTTTCCTGACGCTGAGCATTGTCCATATTGGAAAGAATAGCTCCTACAGTAAGGCCAAGGTAACTGAAGATTGGTTTCATCCACTGCGCATCGCGGCTTGCAAGATAATCGTTAACAGTAACAACATGGATACCATCGCCTGATATTGCATTAAGATAGGCGGCAGCAACAGACATAAGTGTTTTTCCCTCGCCTGTTTTCATCTCTACGATTTTACCCTGATGCAGAACAATTCCGCCCAGGATTTGAACATCGTAGGGACGCTCACCAAGCGTACGCCAGGCTGCTTCTCTTGCAAGAGCAAATGCCTCCGGCAAAATGCTGTCCAGGCTTTCGCCGTCTTTATATCTCTTGCGAAACTGTTCTGTCTGACGCGGAAAATCTTCTGCGCCCAGTGATTTTGCCCAGGCATCTTTTTCATTAACTTTTTGCAATATTGGCATGAGCGCTTTTACATCCCGCTCATGCTGCGAACCGAACAGGGCTTTGAAGATTTTATCCAGCATAATGACAATATATAGAAAAAAAAATTAAGTTTCAATATAATGAACTCATGTCCTTATTAACAGTTTCACATTTATACAAACGCTTTAATCTTGAAGCGGGGTTCTTTGCCCGTTTTGGGCGTTTTGTAAATGCAGTAAACGATATTTCATTTTCCATTGGCAGGAACGAGGCCTACGGGCTTGTGGGTGAATCAGGCTGCGGTAAGACAACTACAGCGCGGATGCTGGTGCGCATGTATGAAGCTGACTCGGGGGAAATTCTGTTTCAGCAGAAAGATGAAACAATATCCGTTTGCGCTCTTAAAAAAGATGCGCTTGGTTCTTACAGGGAAAAGGTGAGGTATATTTTTCAGGACCCGGCAAGATCTCTTAATCCCAGAATGAGCGTGTATGAAGTTTTAGTTTCCGGCTGCCGCCGTCCTTTAAGGCGCAGAGGCGTTAATGAAAAAAGCCTGCGCGAAAAAGCGGCTTCCATTCTGGAAGAAGTCGGACTTCAGGAATCTGATCTTGAAAAACGGCCTTCAGAGTTTTCCGGCGGACAGCGCCAGAGAATTTCCATTGCGCGCGCGCTTTTAATGGAGCCAGAAGTTCTTATATGCGATGAAGTTGTATCCGCTTTGGATGTTTCCATTCAGGGACAGATTTTAAATCTATTACTCGACATCCGTGAAAAAAGGGATATATCATTTTTATTTATAGCTCACGATTTAAAAGTTGCCTGTTATTTCTGTGACCGTATCGGAGTAATGTATAAAGGTGAATTGATGGAAGAGGCAAGGGCTTCAGATTTATACAGCAAGGCGATGCATCCGTATACAAAGCTTCTTTTTTCATCAGCTGCCGGAATTCCTGATACCAATAAGCGCAATGAACTTATAAAAAATGAAAGCCAAGGTATTTCCCTGCATGATACTTCATGCTCATTTGCTCCAAGATGCCCGCAGGCGGCAGAAAGATGTTTTTGCGAACATCCTGCACTGACAAATATAGAATCATCCGGGCATTCAATCCGCTGTTTTAATTATGCTGCCGCAGACATTCCATCCGCTGATTCGTAGCTGGTTTACCGCAGAGTACGGAAATCCCACTCCGGTTCAGGCAGAAGCCTGGCCGCTTATAGAAAGGGGCGAGCATGTCCTTGCTCTTGCGCCGACAGGCAGCGGCAAGACACTTACTGCATTTCTTTCTGCAATCTCGCGTTTCTGCTCAAATGGCGAATATCAGGCGGATAAACTCTCGGTGCTTTATATCTCTCCTCTTAAAGCTTTAAACGAAGACATTAAACGTAACCTGCTTGAACCATTAGCTGCAATTAAAGCCTGCTTTGAAAAGGAGGGCCTTCCCTTTCCGCCTGTAAGAGTGGAAACAAGATCCGGCGATACGCCGCAATCCCAGCGCAGGCGCTTTCTGATTCATCCGCCGTCCATTCTGGCCCTTACACCCGAGAGCCTTTCCATTCTTCTTTTAAACCCAAAGGGCAGGCAGACCTTGTCTAATGTTAAATACCTTATCATTGACGAAGTTCATGCGATGATTGGCAATAAAAGAGGCGCATTTCTTTCCTGCCAGATAGACAGGCTTGCGCATATTGCAGGAGAGTTTCAGAGGATAAGCCTTTCTGCTACTGTCCGAAGCCCGCAGATAACGGCGGATTTCATAGGCAGCATTGCAGGAAAACACAGCGCAAGAAAGGTTAACATTGTTTCTCCGCCCGCAGAAAAGAAAATTGATTTTAGAATTGAATATCCTGACATGGATGACAGCAAGCCGGGATCGCGTTACACGCCATTAATTGAATACGTTATAAGGCGCATCTGGGAAGGCGCAACCCTGCTTGTTTTTGCCGATTCAAGGCGCAGGGCGGAGCGTCTGTGTTATTTTATCAACACCGAAGCGGCGGCCGTGTTTGCAAAAAGCGCCGGACAGAATTTAAACAGCGGACGGCTTTCCGCAGGAGCTGTCGCGTATCCTCATCATGGCTCTCTTTCAAAAGAACTGCGGCGCAGCGTAGAGAAGGGGCTTGCAGAGGGAAGGCTTCCCTGTGTGGTTGCTACTGCGTCTTTGGAACTTGGAATTGATATCGGCGATATAGACGAGGTTGTGCTTGCAGGCAGCCCTGTCAATGTATCCCAGGTTCTGCAGCGGATTGGACGTTCAGGCCACAGTGTCGGACAAACAAGCAGGGGAAGGCTGTTTGCCTTCCACGGAAAGGATCTGCTGCTGGCAGCCGCCTTAAAAAGCGCTGTCGACGAGCGGGATATCGAAGAAGTCCGTCCGATAGAAAACCCTTTGGATATACTTGCGCAGTTAACGCTTGCGCTTTGCGCCGAAAAAAACAGAAATATCGATGAACTTTATGATCACATAAAAAACTTTTACATATTCAGAAATCTTAACTATGATTCATATTACCGTGTTGTACTTATGCTTGCAGGACTTGCATCCAAAGAAAACCCGACACGCTTACGCGACGTTAAACCGCGAATCTGGTTTGATAAAATCGAAGGTACAATAGGCATTCTTGACGGAACCACTACCCTGCTCTATTCATCGGGAGGCGTGATCGCAAACCGCGGGCTTTATTCCTTAAGACTTGCCGATGGAACAAAAATCGGCGAACTTGACGAAGAGTTTGTGTGGGAGCGCGCTATCGGAGACTGTTTCGATTTCGGCGCGCGCGGCTGGAGGATTGCAAGCATCAGCAGCGAATCTGTAGAAGTTATTCCGATGGACAAAAGAGCGGATTATATTCCTTTCTGGAAGGGAGAGGCGCTTTACCGCAGTATAAATCTCACGCAAAGGCTGCTCTCTCTTCTTGATGAGTACAACAGAACATCTGATGTTCCTGACTGTCTTTCACAAGAGGCGCGCAATTCTCTTAAAGAATTTCTTGATTTGCAGCATTTTGCGCAAAACAAGCTGCCTCTTCCTGACAGTAAAAACATCATATTGGAAATTATAAAGGGCAATGAATTAAACAGAGATTTCTGCTCTGTTGTTTTTCATAGCTTCCGCGGCGGACAGGTAAACTTTCCCCTTTCGCTTGCCCTAAGCATGGAACTTGAAGAATATGTTAAATTGCGCGTAGCATGTTTCTCCAGTGATGATAACATACTCTTTTTAATACCCCGCCCCGGCCTGGAAGAAGCGGGAGCCGTCAGCATGGAAGATCTTTTCCGCGCCTCTTTATTAAATCTTGAACGCGCAGAAAAGGGAGGACTTATCCGCGCAGAACGCCTGTTCAGAAACCGCCTTGAAAGCTCAGGGGTCTTCGGCGCAAATTTCCGTGAGGCCGCCGAACGCAGTCTATTACTTCCCAAGGCGCCGTTCGGCAAACGTACGCCGCTTTGGATAATGCGCCAGAGAGCGAAGCGTCTGTTTGACGCAGTTGCGGAAGAGGACGGTTTTCCTGTAACCGCCGAAAGCTGGCGAAGCTGCCTTGTCGATACCTTCGACATGAACGGTTTCCGCGAATTAATTTCTTCTATAAACAGCGGCGGCATTAACTTGTCATTTTTTCATACAAACAATCCAAGCCCTTTTTCCAGGGATATTGTCAGGCAGGAAACCAACGCTTTCATGTATGAATATGATGAGCGAAGCGATCTTGCAGCATCAAAATCTGCAACTCTTTCTGACAGGGCAATAGAAGATGCAATAAGTAATGCCAGCCTGCGTCCTGTTTTAAAAACAGCGGCAGTTGACAGTTTTGTTTCCAGACTGCGCAGGGAAATACAGGGCTATGCGCCGGATGACGCTCTCTCCCTGAACGAATGGGTAAAGGAACGCATTGCAATCCCCGCAGATGAATGGGAAACGCTCTGCGCGCTAATGCCAAAAGAAATAATCGAAAATATTGACAAGAATAAAATCAAAACTGTTATGCGAAAAGGCGCTTGTATAGCCTCGGTTATTCACCGCGAATGGGAAGAAATATGGATTAACGAGCCTCTTAATGCGCTTGGCCAGTGGCTTCGGTACGAAGGGCCTGTTTCCATGGAAAGGATATGCGCTGTTTTCGGAACTTCTTCCGCCGAAACAGAAGATGCTCTGGATGCCCTGGTTGAAGTTGAAGAAGCGCTGCGCGATGTTGAAGTTGAAAACAATCTTTATGTCTGCGATCGTGAAAACCTGGAAATGCTTTTGCGTCTCTCGCGTAAAAAAGAACGGCCTGTTATAAAAGAACGCCCTGCTTCTTTAATTGTTCCCTTCATTGCCCTTCGCCAGGGATTCGGAAACGATACGGCTGCTTTCAGAAAGAGCCTGTATGCATGGACGGCGCCTGTAAAAATATGGGAAAGTGAAATCCTCTGCGCAAGAAACCAGTCATACACACCTGAAAATATAAACCGTGAAATAAAAGACGGCCAGCTTATATGGTACGGCGCAGGGAAAGAGAGGATTGGCTTTTGCCGTCCGGAAGATCTGGACTTGATATTCGAAACTCAAAAAGAAGAAAACCATTTTGGCGCAATAAAAAAAGACAGCCCTTCTGACACGCAGAATAAAATGGCGCAGCTTGCATCCTCAACATTCTTTTACCGTCCGCGCGATTTCTGGGAGATAAAAGAAGAGTTTAAATCGGACAGCCGCTCCTGCGCCGAAGCTCTTTGGAACGAAGTCTGGCATGGAAAACTTACAGCGGATTCTTTAGAACCTGTAAGAAGGGGAATAGAATATGGATTTGTTCCAAAAGAAATTGAAATTCCGCAGGCTGCAGGCGATCATCGTCCCCTCGGACGCCATGGGCGTATTCCAAGCGCCTTAAAAAACCGCTGGAAAAGCGGAGCGCCTGTACATGGAAACTGGTTTTCCATTCTCATGGACGGGCAGGACGCAGCGGATCCAATCGAAGAAGATGCCATTAAACGCGATCGTGTCCGTCTCCTTCTGGATCGCTTTGGAATACTCTGCCGTCCCCTGCTTGCAAATGAGGATTCTGTTTTTTCCTGGTCAAAACTGTTACCTGTCATGCGGCGCTTGGAACTTGCAGGTGAGCTTGTTACAGGACGGTTTTTTGCAGGCATTAATTCACTGCAATTTGCACCGGTGTCAATTGCCGCAGAACTTGAACAGGCGGAAAACTACAAAGACATCTACTGGATGAATGCATCAGATCCTGCAAGCCCCGCAGGACTAGAAATAGAAGGACTTAGCTACCGCTTATGCGCAAGGAGCGTAAACAACAGGCTTTATTACAGGGATGCATCTCTTATCGCAATTTCCGCAAAGAACGGCAAAGAACTTGAGATTTTCATTAAAGCCGATGATCCTGATATTGCAAAATTAATAACACTGTTTAAAGTACCCCGTACAAGGGCCGTGCAGCAGGAGAAAAAAATTATTGTAGAAAAGATCAACAGGAAGGAAGCGTCACAGAGCAGTTATGCGGATGTCTTTAAGGAGCAGGGGTTTGAAAGCGACCGTGGAAAGCTCATTCTCTGGTAGCTGAAACAAATACTGCTTCACCCTTTGCAATATTAACGGATTTTAAAACCAGTTTGATGCTGTCGTTAGGTGAAACACTGCGCTGCAGGGCAACCTGGGTTTCCATGGCAAGCAAGGGAATCATAACCGCCCAGCGGCTGCCTTTGTTTTCAAGCACTGTCGCATCCCACAGTGAATCTTTTTTACCGGACAGGTAAACCATTTTCCAGTGATTTTCCGAGGCGCGTTCAGCCTGAACAACGGCGGCTGCGGCGGCTTCACTGAAACCAAGACGCGCCGAAACATCATCTGCGCCAAGAGGTTTTTCGCCGCGTAAAAATGCGCGTATCTGAATGTGCGCAAGTAAATCAGTGTAACGGCGCAGGGGACTTGTTACCTGCGTATATGTATCAAGGGCAAGCCCCTGATGACGGCCCGGTTTTACAGAAAGAATACGAGGCCTCATGCATTTGCGCAGTTGTATAGCTCCTGCCATGCCGGCTCTTGCAAGTTTCATGTGATCATTGGGCAGTTCCGCTTCCTGGCTGATATATGGAAAGGCAAGTCCTCTTTGAGCGGCCCATGTTCCCGCGCCTTCATTCGCCGCTATCATGCATTCCTTTACAATCAGAGCAGAGCGCCATTCCATAACAGGTTCTATTTTTACACATTCGTTTTCAACAGTAATATGAACATCGGGAAGCTCAATATTTACCGCTCCCTGAGCGGCGCGTCTTTTATTAATTTTCTGCGATAGATCATACAGGGAGTGCAGCACAGCGCCGTCATTTCCGTTTTCCATTTCCATGTCTGCATTTTCATAAGTTATGCGGCGCACTTTTATTATGGAAGGAAAAATTTCAGTCCCGGTAACTGCGCCGCTTTCATCAATTGTCATTTTAAAAGTAAGCGCAAATGATTTTTCACTGAGCCCCAGCGCGTACAAAGGCAGGACATCGTCAGCTAACATCCGGACAGCGCCTTCGGGGAGGTATAAGGTAGCGCCGCGATCACGGGCTTCTTTTTCCGCAGGGCTGTCAAAAACGATTGAAGAAGCAGGGTCCGCTATATGAACATAAAGCACTGATGACATTTGCGAATCTGCAGTTTCAATTGATATGGCATCATCAGGATCATTGCTCCACGGACTGTCAATTGCAAATGCAGGAAGATGGCAAAGATCCTGCCGCTTTTCTTCCAAAGGCGGAGCTGAAGGACAAATGTCTGCACCGGACAGCGAAAGGCCAAAACGCCCGGGATGAGGATTAATCATCCCTGTCCAGAAACCGGATTTTAAAAGCAATAAGTGCGCATCTTCCGGAGTTTCGCCAAGCCCAAGGTCTTTCATGGTGCGGCTCTTTGCTGATTTACCGTAAGCCAGCGCTTCTATATCCTGCATGAACCGCGCATCCTCAGAAGAAATCTGCACTGTTATTGAGCTTCCCGTATTTTTCAAACATGTTTTTAAATACTCAAGAAAGCGCGTTCTCTCGCCTGTTTCACGCTGCAGCGTTTCTCTCTTTGCCTCTTCTGCAGTTGTTTCAGCTTTACTGCGCGGAATAATTTTTGAAATGGCGCCGGAAAAATAGAGCCCGTCACGAAGCAAAGAATAAACTGTATAAGCCGAAGCCGGTGTGAACTGATTAAATATAAATAAGGATAAATCCTTTAAAGACATTGGAGTACTCTCTTCTGAAAGTAATTCCCATGCTTCGCGGATTGCAGATACAGAAAGTTCATTGTCAATTATGGATTTAAAGTCTTTAACAAGGCCGGGATGAATCAGCTCAATATCCTTGTCTCTTACTTTTATCTGCGTTCCATCCTGCAGAAGAATAGAAAACTTCCCGTCTGCCTTTTCTTTTACAATTGCCGGTTTATTTTTATAAACAACAAGAGAATTCTCCATTATCATCAGATAATTATAGAGTTTATTACCAAATTTTGGGAGTAGCCAAAACCGAAATATTATCTGTTATCCGAATAATACAGGACACTAGATGGCTTCTACATACATGAGCTCACGCAGTTCCTTTACATGATTGCGAATTTTTCTTAATGCCTTCTGCTCAATCTGACGGACAGTCTCCGGTGAAATATCAAGCTTGTCTCCGATTTCTCTTAAGGTGTGTGGCTCACAGCCATTTAGCTGATAACGGTAACTTAAGATTCTCTTTTCCCTGTCCTTTAATTTATCCAACAGTCTCATTGTCCCGTCGCTGGATGCTTTTTTCAGCAGGCTCCGTTCCGGGCAATAAGTATAATCCTCGTGGATATCGACAGCGCTCACACTCTCATCATCTGCATTATTATAATCATAAGAAATGGACTCAGCCGCTATACTTACAAATGAATCAACATCCTTTACAGGAATACCAAGTTCTTTTGCAATATCGGAATTCTTCGGCTGATGCATAAGGCTCTGGCAAAGCACATGATACGTATACTGTATTCTGCGCAGGGTTTCTTCCTTACGCTGAGGCAGACGGACAAGCCGCCGCCTGTTAGCAATAAACCTGCTGATAAACTGCCTTATCCACCAGCTTGCGTAAGTACAAAAACGCACATTCTTGCGGTAATCATATTTTTTGGCGGCATGAATCAAACCGATATTTCCTTCCTGAATCATATCCAGAAGCGGAATACCGGGGACTTCAAATAACCCTGCTATTTTAACAACGAGCCGCAAATTAGAGTTTACAAGTTTATGAAGCGCATCGTTATCTCCTGCCTGCGCTTTTTTTGACAATTCCAGCTCTTCTTCAAATGACAAGAGAGGAAATACTTTAATCTGCCGGAAATATGTTTCAAGCAGGTTGTCATTTGATCTTGTTGTCTTCTTTTGCATATAATCCCCTCCCCATCCAGTGTTAACATACCTGGAAATGTTGTTTATTACATAGCAAGATGTGTGCCAAGTTTGTAATTCCAGATGACAATTACATGTAACTCCTTACTGGATAAGGAATTACAGCGAATTACACAAGAGTGATAAGAATATTTATCACCCTAAACTGTATTGTTTTTCATACAATGATTATTATTTATATACAAGAATCTCTTTTGAGCAGCCGTTTTTTACAGGAAAACTCATAGTAATTGTAATTTCTTTATGGTAGAGTTAGTCATGAACTGCGGTATAAAAGCAACGGAAAAACAGGGAGACATTTATTATTTTGTTCAATGGTCTGCGCTTTCTAAAGCGGACCGGTATGATATTATCACCAAGGTTCCGGCTCTTGCGGGGATTTTTGAAATCTACTGGATGGATGAAAGCAACCGCCTGCGGCTGTTTGTTGTAGGGAAGACAATTTACGGCGGACTAAGAAGCGAAATCCGGCGGATTACAGATCCGGAATTATGTAAAAATAACGAAAAAACAAAAAAAATTCTGGAAGAAAAGGAAATCTGGTACCGCTACGCTCCGACAGATTCTGCAAATATAATGAGTGATGTTCTCTGGTTTTTCATGCAGAATTATTTTCCGGAAGATACAAGTACAGAACACTCCGGGCGCTACGAAAATATTTATCTAAAGGAATCAGCTCCGGATAAATTATTATGGGTGCCCTAATATATAGTTCATATGGCCAAAATCCGCAACTCCAGCCTGAAAATTAAAAGAGAATTTCCTTATGATTGAGTATATTGTTCCGTCAAATATTGATGACAGAGTGTTAAAGCGCGCGGCGCGGATGCTGGAAGACGGAGCGCTTGTTGCGCTGCCTACAGATACAAGCTGGAGCATCGTTTGTTCCATTAAGTCGCGTGATGCGATAAAGAAACTAAGAAAGCTTTCAGGCGAAAGAGATGAAAGGCATTTTACCCTGCTTTGTTCAAAAATCTCGCAATTCGGGGAAGTATGCAGCCTGGATAATACCCGTTTCAGATTGATAAACCGCCTGTGTCCCGGGCCCTATGTGTTCATCCTAAAAACCCTGTCGGGAACCGAAAAATTCCTTGATATAAAAAGGCGGGAACTTGGAGTACGCATCCCTGACTATCCAGTTCCTGTACAGCTTGTAGAAACCTTAAACCATCCGCTTTATTCCATAACAGCCAAAAGAAGCATGACTTCCATACATGCAGAATGGGAACCCCTCAGCCATTCAGATGCAGGCGAGCATGACGGAAAAAAGTTTGAGCTTCCTCCCATCCCGGAAGATGAGCTTTTTGAAAGCGGATGGGAACTTGAAGAAATTGAAGGACTTGATTTAATCCTTGACAGCGGAGAAGAAAGGGAGAGAATTTTTTCTACAATTCTGGATATGTGTTCAGATGAAATCGATGTTTTGCGGCAAGGCGCAGGTATTTGGCCTGTATAAGGGCTTTTTGAACAGATACTAATTACCTTGTAGATTCTCCGAATCCTTTATATATTTATAGTACAAATGATCAAGAAAAGATGGTATGACAGGCTAAAGTACATCTTTAGAAGAAGAGTTTTTGTAATTGTTTCTCTTCTTGCCCAGATTGCCCTGTTTTTTTCCCTGATAGCAGGAACAGGATTTTATCTTGAATATTCATACTGGATCCTCGTTGTTCTAAGCATTATTGTCTGTATATTTATTATCAACAAACATGAAAAAGCAGGTTTTAAAATAACCTGGATTTTTACAATTCTTATATTCCCTTTTTTCGGAGGGATTCTTTATATAATGCTGTATTATTTGTCCAATCCGAAAAAACTAAGGAGAGCTCTTCACAAAAATATCAACGACAGCAAGGAGGCTTTTTATCTTCCGGGAAACCGTCTTAATGAGTTAGTCGAAACTCATCCCGAATTTAAAACGCATGCGCATTATCTGCAGGAGTATGCGGGCTTCCCTGTTTATGGAAATACAAAGCAGAAATATTTTCCTTCCGGTGAATCTTTTTTTTACAGGCTGCTTGAAGAACTTGAAAAAGCAAAAACATATATATTCCTTGAGTTTTTCATTATAAAAGAAGGGCTTATGCTCAGTTCTATACTGACAATACTGGAAAGAAAAGCAGCCCAGGGACTTGATGTGCGCATAATGTACGATGACATGGGCTGTTTCTTAACATTGCCTCAGAATTTCCAGAAAACCCTGACAGAAAAAGGAATTAAGAGTTTTGTTTTTAACAGGTTCAGGCCGATTGTTTCCTCATTGCAGAATAACCGCGATCACCGCAAGATTGTTTCGATTGACGGGAAAACTGCATTTACAGGCGGCCTGAATATCGGGGATGAGTATATAAACGCCGTAGAACGTTTCGGGCACTGGAAAGATTCAGCGATAATGCTTGAAGGAGACGGAGCATGGTCTTTAACATTAATTTTTCTGCAGATGTGGAATTTGGGTTTTAAAAAGAAAGATGATTATGCTTCATTTTACCCGCATGCTGATAACACAGAAAAGACCGTCCCTGAAGCGGGCTTTGTACAGCCGTATGCAGACAGCCCTATAGATAAAGAAAATGTCGGAGAACATGTATACATCCAGATTATCAGCCGGGCAAAAAAATATGTATTTATAAATACTCCGTACTTAATAGTAGACGACAATCTGTTATCTGCATTGACACTGGCTGCAAAAAGCGGCGTTGACGTGCGGATTATGACGCCTCACCGCTGGGATAAATGGATTGTTGCAATTACATCGCGTTCCTATTACCGCAGGCTGATTCAGGCGGGCGTAAAAGTCTATGAGTACACTTCCGGTTTTAACCACGGAAAAACATTTATCTCTGATGATACAATAGCGACAGTCGGCACAACAAATCTGGATTTCCGCAGTTTGTACCTTCACTTTGAATGCGGCGTGCTTATATATGCAAGCAAGACAATAGCTTCAATAAAAGATGATTTTATCCGCACAATACCCTCTTCGCAGGAAATAACCCTTAAAGACTGCGCCCGCAACGCCTTCCAAAAGATAACGCAGGATGTGCTGCGTGTTTTTGCGCCGTTAATGTAGGTTTTCTAGCTGTCAAGCAGGGTATTAATATTTTTTCCTGCAGTGTGAAACAGTCCCAGCATGGCTTTCCTGATAAATTTTTTGGTTGTCTCATCCACATTATTAAGCGATTTCAGGACGCGGCCTGCAGTTGAAAGCCATGAATTCTCCAAATCGGAAACTGATTTTACATTCGCCGCATTTAAAATGTAATAAAGAGCTTCTATAAATTTTTCACGCTGCGATTTGTCATGATTGTTAATCCATTCGCGGATTGTCTTATTTATAAAACGGCTGCTGACTGTGGATTTTTCCGCGCGGACAATATCGTTACGTGTCACTTCCCACGAATACAGACTGTGCTGCATAAGTCCGTTCTCGCTGCTTTTTATGACAGTAAAGTCATCCCCGTGTTCCATAAACATTCCAATAATCGATGACTGCGGAACATATGAATGTATTCTGCCCTTAATTGCGGCATAACCCGGGCTGGATATGACTTTCTCATGAAAACCGGGGCCGTCATTGTTATAAATATCCGTTATGCGCTTTTGCACCTTTTTGCTGCATTGCGATGCGGCGTAAATAGCCAAATTTCCTCCCTTGGAATGTCCGCCGATACGAAGATCGCCGTTGATTTTAACAGACATCATTTCAAGGTATTTAACAGCTTCCAGCTGGGAAGGAATCACTTCTTTAAAGCACATGTTAAAATCTTCTTTCCATCCTATAAGTGAAGAATCCGTTCCTCGGAATATGACAAAGCTGTAATCATCGCTTATGGAAATACACAAGGCGGAAAATTGAACTTCCCGGGCATTATCAATATGATTTACATAACCAAAAAGCTGACAGTTCCCAAACCGCCTGGAATCACCCAGGGCTCTTATTAAATCAGGATCTTCCTTAAAAGTTGACGTTAATTTAAAATCCGGCTGGCTGAGTTTCTCGTTAAACACCCTGACAGCAAGAGCGATACTGATCCCGTCTTTTTCATCAGGACCTGGAACAATTCCGTCCAGCGTAAGGTATGAGAGCTGGGAGAAAATAATATTATCAACGGGATTAAAAGGAGAAACGTTAAAATCAAGATCCCCCCTCCATGATAAATAGTCAAATATGCTCGCCATACTTGTAAATATAACATAAATTGTGTACATGTAAATAGTAAGGCATATCATGAGTACAAAGCAGATAATAACAGGAGTAGAACCTGCGATACGCAGCTCTCCGCTTGATACACCGGTAACTCTCACGCCCGCAGACTGGAACAATAAAAAACTTTTCACTCTTTTCTGGCCGTTAATTGTTGAACAGCTTCTTATAGTCTTGATCGGCATTGTCACCATGGTTATGGTAAGCTCCGCAGGCGAACATGCAATGTCCGGCATCTCATTAGTTGAAACAATCAATTTTTTAATTATTACCGCATTTAATGCCATTGCAACCGGCGGATCCGTAGTGGCAAGCCAGTACCTTGGGCGCAAAGATAATAAAAACGCTTGCTGCTCGGCAAGGCAGCTTGTATACATAAGCCTTGTAATTTCCGCAGTTCTTATGATATTTACAATCATTACGCGCCGTTTAATGCTAAAGATCATTTTCGGCGACATTGCAGATGATGTAATGCATTCGGCTGATGTTTATTTCCTTTTTATTGCTCTTTCATATCCATTTCTTGCGCTTTACACTTCAGCCGCCGCCATATTCCGGAGCATGGGAAATTCAAAAGTCCCCATGAGATCTGTTGTGCTTTTAAATATTTTTAACATAGGCGCAAATGCCCTGTTTATTTATGCAATGAAGATGGGCGTAGCAGGAGCCGGCATCTCCGCGTTTTTGGGACGGATTATTGTCGCAGTCCTGCTGATATATCTGCTGATGAAAGACAAAGCAAGAATTATCAATCTGCACGGTCTTGCAAAAATAAAACTGGAAACTGATATGATAAAACGCATTTTGAATATCGGCGTTCCAAGCGGGCTTGAATCGTCCATGTTCCAGATAGGAAAAATACTTGTAACAAGAATATTTACCGCATTCGGAACCGCTGCCATTGCAGCTAACGCAGTGGGAGCTACGATTAATTCATTGGCCTTTATGCCCGGCAGCGGTTACGGCATGGGATTATTGATTGTAGTCGGGCAATGTATAGGCGCAGGCGACTATCTTGCCGTTAAAAGATATACAAAAAAAATCATGATTCTCTCTTATCTAACCTATCTTTTTATAAATATAAATATTTTTATATTTATGGATCAGATAGTCAGCATATTCCAGCTGTCGCCGGAAGCGGGTGAAATGTGCAAATTGTTTTTAAGGGTCCACTGTATTACATCAACCTTATTCTGGTGCCCTTCATTTGTGCTTCCGAATGCATTAAAGGCCGCCGGAGACGCACGCTATGTAATGATTGTTGCCGGATGCACCATGTGGCTTGTAAGGGTATGCGCCGCTTTTTTTATGGCTTTCGTACTCGGCCTTGGTCCTGTTGCCGTTTATATTGCTATGGGTCTGGATTTTCTTTCCCGCGGAATTCTTTTTACAAAACGCTGGTTAAGCGGCAAGTGGATTGAAAAAAAAGTTATTTAAGACTTATAATGTCTCATGCGGATTATATCATGGAATGTTAACGGTATTCGCGCTGTAGAAAAGCGGGGTTTCTTTGAATGGTTAAAAAAAGAGAACCCAGATATTATTTGCATAAATGAAACAAAAGCCGAACCCGGACAGCTTTCTGCCGTATTTATAAATCCGCCTGGAACATCATATTCTTCCTTCTGGGCAAGCGCCAAAAAGAAAGGCTATTCCGGCGTTGCAATTTATACAAAGAAAAAACCCGATGATGTACGCTTCCTTGGCATACCTGAATTTGACGAAGAAGGGCGGGTCCTTATCGCCGAATATAAAGATTTCTCCCTTATAGCGGCATATTTTCCCAATTCACAGGATGAGGGAAAACGGCTTTCCTATAAACTTGCTTTTAATGACGCCATATTAAAACTTTGCAATTCAATTGTAAAAAAGGGAAGGCATTTTCTGCTATGCGGCGATTATAATGTAGCGCATACTCCTATCGACCTTGCGCGGCCAAAGCAAAATGAAAAAAGCGCAGGTTATCTGCCGGAAGAGCGGGCATGGATGGATTCATTTTTGGCAGCAGGCCATGTCGATACCTTCCGGCATTTTCATCCCGGGGAAACAGGTCATTATTCCTGGTGGTCTTACAGAAGCCGGGCGCGCGAAGAAAATATCGGATGGAGAATTGATTATCACTGCGTAGACAGGGATCTTCTGCCAAAGGTAAAATCATCAATTATAAGGCCGGATGTCACCGGCTCGGATCATTGTCCTGTAGAGATAGAAATTAAATCAATATCCTGAAAACATGCATATGATTAACTAAAGAGAGAAAAAACATGAGAATCAAGTACAACGCGCCTACGGTTTTAACATTTACATTGCTGTGCGCGTTGATTATGTTATTAACAAAAACAATATTTCCCGGCCTGACGGAATTCTGGTTCATGGTTCCGGGGAGAAATAATTTCCATGCAGGGAAATTTAATAACTGGATAACAATAATTACACATATTATGGGCCATGCAAACTGGACGCATCTTATAAATAATTTTACGCTGATACTCCTTATCGGCCCCATGCTTGAAGAAAGTTACGGTTCGGTTTCATTGTTAATAATGATTGTCATTACGGCGCTTGTTACGGGGATTTTAAATGTTATTTTATTTAACAGCTATCTTTTGGGCGCTTCAGGCGTTGTATTTATGATGATTCTTTTATCTTCTTTTACAAATTTCTCCACAGGGGAAATTCCTTTAACATTTATTATAGTGTTAATTCTGTATATGGGCGTGCAGTTCATTAACAGTTCAGGCCAGGATAATATTTCACATTTTGCGCATATTGTAGGCGGATTATGCGGCAGCTTTTTCGGGTTTTTCCGAACCAGCGGGAATCTCCGCCCAAAAGGTTCTATAACAGCTATGCAAAGGAGGCAGTAAATGAAAAAAGAATTCTTGCAATTCGACACAGAAAGGGATAATGCGATTAAACTTGCGCATCGCATTTATACCGATGGATTTATACCCAATGTAATATATGTGTCTCTTCGCGGCGGCGCCTACCTTGGCAATATTATAAGCGAGTATTTTAAAATTGTTCGTAAGGCAGAGCATCCTGTTTATTATGCGGCAGTTGTCGCCCGTTCCTATACGGATGTTGCAAAGGCAGACAAGGTAAAAGTTGACGGCTGGACATACTCGCCTGATTATCTGCGTGTCGGCGATAAAGTGCTGCTTGTAGATGATATATTTGATACAGGCAGAACAATTAATCACCTTGCTCAAATAATAATTGAAAAGGGAATTCCGCGCAAAGATCTAAAAATTGCTGTTCATGATTACAAATATTTTACAGACAAAGAAGAGCAGCTTCCCTATCAGCCTGATTACTGGTGCCGCAGGCACGATATGTCCCTTAACGATGAAGGCTCATGGATTCACTACATGAGCCATGAACTTGTGGGACTTACAGAAGAGGAGCTGAATGAACATTACTATGCGCGCGATCCCGGCCTGAAAGAAGCATTGCAGGCAATTACGGACTTGTAATGATTATTTGCGGAATTGATGAAGCCGGAAGGGGGCCATTGGCAGGGCCTGTCTGCGCTGCCGCAGTTATCCTAAAAAGTAATTTTCCGCTGCACATATTAAATGATTCAAAAAAAATGACTTCTGCTCATCGGGACAATGCAAGACACATTATTTGCAATGAGGCTCTTGCCTGGGGAATCGGCTGGGCATCGCACACGGAAATTGACAGCATTAATATTCTGCAGGCAAGCCTTCTTGCAATGAAACGCGCATTTGACTGCATGTTAAAAAAATACTCTCTGCCGCCTGATGCAAATATCACAGCCATTGCCGACGGAAAATTTGCTCCATGCCTTGGCATCATGTGCACTGCAATGATAAAAGCGGATGCAAAGGTTCCGGAAGTTATGGCAGCTTCCATACTTGCAAAAACCGAGCGCGATAACTACATGGACGAAATGGCAAAACTTTATCCGCAGTACGGTTATGAAAAGCATAAGGGATATCCGACAAAAGCGCACCGCCAGGCGGTCATAGAATACGGCCCTTCCCCGATACAGAGAATAAGTTTTAAAGTGAAGATCTAATCTTTTTTCCTGACCACAACCCTTTTACCGGACTTGTGCCGCGATTGAGATGCATTATCTCTTCCGCGTTCGTTTTTACGTCCCCTCTCTCCATGTTCGCCATACCGTGAGCGCGCAGGTTTTTCATCGCGCTTAAATGAACGCGCAGGTCTCTCATCACGTGAAGGTCTGTCTGAGCGCGAGGGTCTGTCACCGCTTTTAAATGCACGCGCCGGCCTGTCTGTGCGTGAAGGTCTGTCTGTGCGTGAAGGTCTGTCTGTGCGTGAAGGTCTCTCTTCACGGCGCGAAGGTCTTTCGTCACTTTTAAATGCGCGCGCCGGCCTGTCTGAACGCGAAGGTCTGTCTGAGCGCGGGGGTCTCTCATCACTGTTTGAATTGTCCCTTTTGCTGCGCGGCGATGATGTCCGCTTTTCACGCATTGACTTTTCCATTACCCGCAGGGATTCGTCAAAGCCTTTTAGAAATTCCTGCAAATCATCCGCGAACAAAATAACCGATTGACGATCAAAGCCGCCATTGTCACGGCCCTTGCTCTCTACAATGTTAAGATAAAGATCTCCAACGCGGTTTTCCTTAACATTAAAGAAATATGTCCTGTTCGGTAATATAACTTTGTTTGAGAATACTTCGCCCCTTACACCCATAATTTAACTCCTGTCTGCCTTTATTATCATGGAGCGCTGCCATTCAAGTAAATCTTTCTGCGCCCATGTTTCTGCACCTTCAACATCTGCCATAATCCTGAAAACAGGTTCAGTGGCAGAACCCCTCATCCATATATATGCAATCTCCCTTTTTTTACTGTCAAAAAAAAGAACCTTTAAACCTCCCCTGCCGGATTCTCCGAAGCGCTTCAGGCCGCGTCTTTCCGCCGTTCCGTTATACGCAATGGCTTCCCAGCTATGTATGCCAAAACGTGTTTCCAGATCATTTTTGCGCTCTTCCCACTCCCGCAGAAAAACATCCTGATAACGCTCTTTAAGTATAGCATGATCCTGCGTAATTATGTGCATTATGGCGTCATTATTGTAAGCGGGAGTGGACGAAAACGCCGGCAGGCTCTCGATTATACCGGCAATTGTAAAACCGCTCTTTTCATTTTCCGTATTCTTGAGTTTTGCAGAAAGAGGATTTTTTTCTTTTCCGGCGCATCTTCGCCAAATTTCAAAAAGGCCTGGTTTGGCGCCGGATGAACGAATCAAAAGCATTTTTGCAATTGCAAGGACAGTATTTATTGGATCCCTGACAGCGGACGGATGCGTGATATTACCGCCTGCCGAACCTTCTCCCAGTATGCGCACAAGGTATCCTTCTTCACGCAGTTTACGCGCAAGGGAAACAACATTTGCTTCTCCTACTTCAGCGCGGAAAACGGAAACACCCAAATATTCTGCAATTCTGTCTATCCGCATCGAAGTAGGATCATTTACGGCAATTGCAGCTTTTTTAAGAGTTCTGCCATCATCATCATAAGACAGCTCTCCTGTCCACAAGAGATGTGAAAGTTCTGCAGTACAGGCAAGGGCAAAAACTTCCTGCGCCTCAAGTGCGCGCGCTCTGTCTGCAGAGTCATCCCATATAACAAGGTTACCTCTGTCACCGTCGCAATCCGGAACATAACCCAAAACGAATGAGGCATCGCGCGCATGAGCATCTTCAAGCAGTTTGCAGCATGGCTCAAGGGATTCGCCTTCCGGTACAATACGGTGGGCAATCTGCCCCGGTTTATCATTTATATATTCAAATTTAAAGCCATGAGCCAGTAAAAAATCCTTGTCTATAGAGACTGTCCGCGCGCTGCCGTTAAAATCACAAACTATGCCAAGGGGTTTTTCATCAAGGCCCTTCTTCATTGCAGCGGCTGTTGCGTCTTTTTGGGTTCCGTATATAACATCAATGCAAAAGTCATAGTAAGCTTTCCGGGCTTCAGCTTTTGCATTATCAATTTTTGTATAAACATCCGCAGAACTTTTATCGCCGGTCCTGGAAACAATGGCTTCTATATTTGCAAGGCAGTTATCGTTCTGTATTAATGCGCGGAAACCGGCAATAAGTTTATTTGCCTCATCCGCCGGCAAGACACCGCCGTCTGTAAGGCCGAATTTAAAACCGTTATGACCAATGGGATTATGGCTTGCAGAAATATAAATAAAACCTGACGGACAGGGATTTTTCTTGCATCTTGCCCAGGCCATAATTTCCGGCGCAGCAGTCACACCTGCATAATAAACCTTGCAGTCTTCAGATAACAGAACAGGTATCATTGCATCTGCAATTGCCTTTCCTGTCGGCCTTGTATCAGTGCCAAGAAGAACAATTGGACTTTTTACATTAAGGCCATTACGCAGATAATCAGCAAAGGCAAGCGCCGCAGCCCCGCAAATGATACTGCAAGCTGCACTGATATGTTCCGATGAGCTTTCTTCACCGCCGTGCAAAGAAAATACTCCGCGCCAGCCGGAAGCGGAAAGAATCATTTTATCAAGAACTGTGTTTATTTCTTCTTTACAGACCATAGATCAAAAGTATAGATTTTTGGTTCCATAAATTCTACCGCCGGCATACAAGCGGTTTTTTAGGTTTAATGATTATTTTTTTCGTGTTTTTGTAGTGTTTTTTGAACTGATATTTTCTTCAAATAGGGTGTATTTTGTTCCGCTGACTTTTCTTAGATTAAATAATTAAGGAGACAACAATGCCGAAGTCAAGCATTATACAACGAAGGGAACTGGAACCATTGATGTTAAAAGCCGCCAGAATTGCAAAACAATATGAAACGGCTTCAAACTGCACTGCTTTTATAATAGAACCGGACTCATGTATTAATGATTTAAACTCCATCTGCAGGCAGTGCGATCACAGAAAATGCGAGTATCTTCACATAGAAGCTGCAAACAAGGCCAGGGAACTTGGCGGTTCATACATTTACCTTTGCCGTAAGAACCTGGCTTTTTGGACAAGCCCGTTTTACGCAGGCGAACGATTCGCAGGAGCACTTTTTTCCGGCGGAGTGAAGAGCTCTGAAAAAAACATCAACAGGGTAAAAGCTTTGGCGCAGATAATGCTGTTATGTGCAGATAAAATATCAGGAACAAATTTTATCAGAAAAAAAACTAAAAGCGGAGTTTCCTGCATTGATGAAGAGAAAATCAGCAGGCCTGTATCCCTAAGAGAAGCTTCAAAAAATCCAAAAAAAACAACTGATGCCTTCCAGACAGAAGAACAGAAATGCAAAGCAGCTGCGGAAAATATAAACCCCGCCGACATATCCGCGCTTGATATGGAGAGGATGCTTCTTGCAAGCCTGCGCCGCGGAGATAATATCGAAGGCCATAAAATTCTTTTAAAACTCTTAAAAATACATTACGCAAAGGCAAATAATAATTTTCAGGTTTTTCAGCTGAAGGCGCTTGAGCTTGCCGTGCTTCTGTCAAGGGCAGTTGCAGATCCAAAAGATATAATTGACAACACCGCCTTAGACGCTGCAAACCGGTGCATAAAAAAGATTGAAGAAAGCCGTAATTTCAAAGAAATAACGGATATTTTAAGTTCAATAACAGACCGGATGTCGGGCCTGATTTTTTCATTCCATGGGGTACGGCATTTTTCGGCGCTCAGAAAAGCAGAACGTTATATCTGGGAAAATTATACAAGGAAATTAAGTCTTAGAGAAATTGCAGGCGCATCCGGGCTTTCAGCGCCGTATTTCAGCACAGTCTTTAAGGAGGAAATGGGTGAAAATCTTTCAAATTACCTTAACAAATTAAGAGTTGAAAAGGCGGCTGCAATGCTTGTGACAACAAATACGCCGATAAGCGAAGTTGCAAGGGTGTGCGGATTTGAGGATCAAAGCTGGTTCTCAAAAATATTCAAAAATAATAAAGGTTTCACTCCGGGTAAATACCGGGAACTCGGCATTCATACCGATGACACAGCAACCGGCGGCATATATGCCGTTAGTAATATTTAGTATAAAACAGGAAATAAATGGGGGCTAATATGAATGAAAATAAAATTATCATGGCTGCTAACAAATCAGGGCAATGGCCGGACAATGAAACATTGCTGGAAAAGGCTGCAAAAATCATGTCGGATTACAACCAAGCCACAGGAAGCTGTATCTGTATTTATGACAGCTCTTGCAATCCTTCATTCCCTGTCCGCTGCGGCGCAGAGCTCGCTCCGGAAAAAATAATATGCCCTTACTGCAATAAATCCGGTTCTCCGGATAATAAGCAGGAAACCTATCCCTGTCATGAAATGCATGTAAATGCTATAAAGGAAGCAGGCAAAAAAGGCGGCTGTCATGTTTATAATTGCAGCCTTGGATTGCTTTTCTGGACATGCCCGATTTACACTGAAGGCTCATTTTCAGGAGCTATCAGGGGATCAGGTTTTTTAACAGATAAGCAGAAAGCAGTTGACATTTTTTTTAATGCAAATGATACTATCGTTATGTGCAATAGTGAAATATCGAATGAAGAATTAAAAGAACGTATCAATTCTCTTCCTGAGGCAGACAGGGAGAAAGTCCAGTCTCTGGCGGAAATGATGCAGTTATGCGCGGATTCTCTTAATACTGGCAGTGAAGAATATCATGCAATGATCAAACGAAGAGCCCAGCAGCAAGAGTCTATATCAAAAATTATCGAAGAATTGAAGCTGCAATACCCTGTTAATTCCGATAAACTCGGTTATCCGCTGGAAAAAGAAAAAACACTTTTGGCAACCCTGCGCAAAGGCGATCATGGCGAAACAAAAAAGGCGCTGAATGAACTGCTGGCAATGATGTTTTTTACAAATCCCGGGCAATTTAAATATGTGCAATTACGCGCAATTGAACTGGTCGTATTAATTTCCAGAGTAGAGATAAGCCCTGTCCAAAGCAGCTCAACTTCTATGGGAGTTAACAGCCAGAACTTAAGAGTGATTCAGGAAGCTAAAACAATTGAAGACATTACCGATATTTTATACCACATTGTAGATCGCGTAGCGGGCAATATTTCTTCCTTTAAGGGAATCCCTCATGCTGCAGCTCTGCGTAAAGCGGAAACTTTTATATTAGAAAACTTTACAAGGAAAATCAGCTTAAAAGAAATATCCGCTGTGGCAGGACTCTCCCCTCCTTATTTCAGCACCATCTTTAAGGAAGAAATGGGTGAAAACCTTTCAAAATATCTAAACCGGTTAAGAGTGGAAAAAGCAAGCCGCCTTCTATTGGAAACTGAAATGTCTCTTAGCGAGATTGCCTCCTGCTGCTGTTTTGAGGATCAAAGCTGGTTTTCAAAAATATTCAAGGCCTATACAGGAATCAGCCCCGGAAAATACCGCAACCAAGGCGGAGGAATCATAAGAAGCATCGGGGAAAATAATCTTTCTGAAGGTTTTAAAAAGACAATTAAGTAGAATAAAAATCAGGGGTTAGTATATTTACTGCTAACCCCTAATTGTTGGACTATAGATCCGGAGAAGGAATAATCGCAAGTTCAGTATCTTTGTCGAAATAGCGCGCTTTTTCCATTCTGGGAATAAAGATGGCAGTATCGCCGACTTTAAATGTGTGATTAGGTTCGGTGCGTGCAACAAGAGGCTGTTTTTCCGTTGTCAGCCACAGATGGATATCTGCGCCGAGGGGCTCAACTACAGTTACCTTTACAGTCATGCTGTTGGCAGCATCTTTTTCTGAATACATCAAATCTTCAGGGCGTATACCAAAGAATACTTCCTTGCCGATATAACTTTTAAGGAACTCATTATGCGAAGAATCCGCCTTGAGTTTGAATGAACCTTCATCCAGCATAATGGAATTGCCGTCTTCCCTTACTCTTACGTTAAGGAAGTTCATTGGCGGCGAACCAATAAAGCCTGCAACAAATTTGTTGACCGGCCAGTTATAAAGGTACAAAGGAGCTCCAATCTGCTGAACCTTGCCGTCTTTCATAACAACGATTTTATTCGCCATGGTCATAGCTTCGACCTGGTCGTGTGTAACATAAATCATTGTTGCGTTCAAACGAAGGTGAAGATCTGAAAGTTCCGCCCTCATCTGTACGCGCAATTTAGCGTCCAGGTTGGAGAGGGGCTCGTCAAAAAGGAAGACCTTCGGGTTACGGACAATGGCGCGGCCTACCGCAACACGCTGTCTCTGACCGCCGGAAAGGGCCTTGGGTTTGCGATCAAGGAACTTTTCGATATCAAGAATACGGGCAGCCTCATTAACACGTTTGTCAATTTCCGCTTTGGGTACTTTCTTGATTCTAAGACCGAATGCCATGTTTTCATAAACTGACATATGAGGATAGAGGGCGTAGTTCTGGAATACCATGGCGATATTCCTGTCCTTCGGCGGAACATCGTTCATTTTTTCACCGTCAATAAGGAGTTCACCTTCAGTGATATCCTCAAGACCTGCGACCATTCTGAGAGTTGTGGATTTTCCGCAACCAGAGGGTCCTACCAAAACGACAAATTCCTTGTCCTCGACTACGATGTTGGCATTGTCCACAGCGCGGACTCCGCCATCATACACCTTTGAAATGCTCTTCATTTCAACTTTTGCCATACGCTGGCCTCCCATTACTTTTCTGACCATTTCAAACGGTCAGAGGGTTATTTTATGAGTTCAGGATACGCCGGTATTTAATTTTTGTCAACAATTGGTTTGCGGCTAAACTTTTCAGGCATACATTTACAAAAAAAAAGACGATGTGCCTGGACGTCAGGGCTATTAACCCTATGCACACCGTCTGTATAATGAGAGGCAAGAGCTGGAAACTCACCCTGTGGGCTCGTTGCAAGTTCCCTCCCGGTATTACATTATCGGTCATTTTAATACGGGACTTTAACGGATAAATAATATTATTTAATAATTTATGTATTTCAATATTTATGTTTCTTTGCTAGGATAATATTATGACATTTTCCAAATTTAAGTTAAATTACGTGTTTTTCTGTGTTTGCCTTGTAATGCTTTCATTTTCCATGTGTACGATGACTAATGTCGAAAGAAGCGAAGAACCGGCGGAGGAAAAAAGCCTTTTAATGTACGCCGGCACAAAAGAAGGGCTTTTTATCATTGATTCTAAAGGGAAATCAGCGGTTTCATGGACAGGCGGATCGGTTAAAAAAATACTTTCCGTCCCTAACGAGGAAGATAAATGGGTAATTTTAACCAGTGAGGGGATATTTTTATCAAATAATATAAATGAGAGCCAAAGCTGGGAAAAACGCACCCAGGGAATACCCGAAAAAGTAATAAAATTATATGAAGAGGGGCAAAAATCCTTTTTGCATACCGTTCAGGAAATAAAAGATATCAAAATAAATCCGGCTAACCCGAATATATTCGTCTGCAATACCAAAGACAGGGTTTATTTAAGCCGCAATCAAGGGCTTTCATGGGTTGATCTTGGCGCAATTCCATACCGTTCAAATGGAATTAAAGCTGTTGCGTCGGCCTTTATGCCGGAATTGACAGTGTTTTTCTCACATAGTATTTACGGTATACATTATATCCATCCGGATATTCCAGGTTCAAAATGGACATATATGGCGGACGGCCTTGAAAAACTTGAGACCACCAATAACCCCGATGAAGTCTCTGATATTGCCATTATTCTAAACGAGGCAGGAGCCCCGGAGATTTATGTTTCACAAACATTCAGGCACCGTATTTATAAAATGGACTGGGAGCAAAAAAAGTTTGATCTCTTATGGATGGATAACACTCCTTTTGGAACAGTAGATTCACTCTACCCTGAAGAAAACGGACTGTATTTTTTACGCGAAGGGACAGTAGCGCATCTGGATTTTTCCAGCAATAATACACGTCTTCATCCGGAAATTACAGAGATTATCCGCGCTATACCTGCGAATAATAAACCAAACTGCATAGTGATAAATTCCATGCCAAGAATTCAACTAAGCGAGCTTTGGCTGCTTGATGAGCCGCAGGATCACTCCGGCAATATAGCAGCTAACAAGGAAGGAATCTTTTTACCTGTTCATCATGCAGCTAACAGCCGCAGCCTTCAGCCTTACCTGGATGTAATCAGAAGAGCCAGCTTGAACATGGTCGTCATCGATATGAAGGATGAAGAAGGAAGGCTCAGGTTCAACCCTAGAAATCCCGCAATAACTGCCAAAGGAAGAGTTTTCAGTCCTCTTGATATCGAACCATTCATGGAAGAAATGAAAAAGCTGGGTGTTTATGTAGTTGCCCGGGTTGTGGTTTTTAAAGACAGGGAATTATATGCAAGGGAAAATTTTAAATACGCTGTGTGGGACAGGAATGGAATACCCTGGGTAGGATTTGGTCAGGAGCGCTGGGTAGACCCTTACTCAGAAGAAGTATGGGATTACATTGCCAATATTTCCGTGGAACTCCACGAACGGGGCATCGACGAAATTCAATATGACTACATACGCTTCCCTACCGATGGTGACAATCTTGCCGATGCCCGTTACCGCTGGCGTGACAGCGGCATGGATATGGAAAGCGCCATACACTCTTTTTTACTGCATGTCCGCTCCAGGGTAAAAGCGCCAATCTCAATTGATATATACGGCGCTAATGGCTGGTACCGTACAGGCGCGCGCACAGGCCAGGAAGTTGAGCTTTTAGCTCCACTTGTAGATGTGATCTGTCCAATGTACTACCCAAGTCACTTTGAACAATATTTTCTTGCACAGCATCCGCCGGAGCTGCGCCCCTGGCGTATTTATTACATAGGAACATTACGCAATGATCGCATAGCACGCGGTCAGGTGATTGTACGTCCCTGGACTCAGGCTTTCCGTTTAAACGTATCTTATGACAGGCAATATTATAATCACAATTATGTCCGGCGCCAGATTGAAGGTGTCCGCGAGGCGGGATTAGGCGGCTTTACCCACTGGAATATGGGCGGAAGATACGATGACCTTTTCGCTCCCTGATGCCTATTAACTCTGCCTGTAATTTTCAAAAAAAGTTCCCAGCCTTCGCATAGCCTCTGAAAGAGTGTCCTTATCAGGCAGGAAGACAATGCGGAAATGATCAGGCTGCTTCAAGTGGAAGCCTGTACCCTGAACCAGCAGCAGGCGCTGCTCGCGCAAAATATCCAGCATAAGTTTTTCGTCATCTGCAATATTAAAACGTTTTACATCAACTTTCGGGAAACAGTAAAGCGCGCCTTTGGGCGTAACAAGAGAAAGGCCCGGGATATTATTGATATAATCGACTGCTGTATTTCTCTGTTCCAGAAGCCGGCCGCCCGGAACAATTAAATCCCTGATACTCTGATAACCGCCAAGAGCAGTTTGAATGCCCATCTGGGAAGGCATGTTAGGGCACAGACGCATATTGGCAAGCATATCAAGCCCATCAATATAATCTGCCGCTGTTTTCTTGCTGCCCGAAAGAACCATCCAGCCTGAACGGAAACCGGCAGCGCGCCATGTTTTGGAAAGCCCGTCAAAACTGATTGTAAGAAGATCCGGAGCGATTGAAGCCATTGGTATATACAATGCTCCATCGTATGTGATACGGCTGTATATTTCATCAGCATAAATTATAAGTTCATTCTCTCTTGCAATTTGGGCAATTCCTTCAAGTACGGAACGTTCATAAACGGCGCCTGTCGGATTATTGGGATTAATTACAACAATCGCCTTTGTCCTTTTAGTTATTTTTGCCTTGATGTCATTCAGATCCGGGTTCCAGTCCTGAGCCTCATCGCAAACATAGTGAACCGCCTTGCCGCCTGCAAGAGTTACGGCTGCTGTCCAAAGCGGGTAACCCGGCATTGGGATAAGTACCTCATCTGCGCTGTCCAGCAAGGCCTGCATTGACATCGATATTAGTTCGCTCACTCCATTGCCGATAAAAATATCATCGATCCCGACGTCCATAACTCCCTTGGACTGGAAGTCCTGCATGACAGCCTTTCTTGCGGCAAAAAGTCCGCGGGAGTCTCCGTAGGCCTGAGCGTTAGGCAAATTGATAATTATATCGCGGACAATTTCATCGGGCGCGTTTAATCCAAATGCGGCAGGACTGCCTATATTAAGCTTTATGACCTTATAACCTTCTTCTTCAAGCTTCTTTGCTTCCTTTAAAACAGGCCCTCTTATGTCATAGCAAACATTGTCCAGCTTTGATGATTTCCCGATACTTTTCAAAACAGCCATTCCCCTGCTTCATCAATATATTTTCTTATAATGGCGATATGAATATCCGATGCCATTTTATCAGCTTCTTTTTTCCAGTTATTGATATTCCTGATTGCCTTTACAACACGCTGCCGGCCGTTTTCTGCATTAACAGAACAAACCTGGGGGTTCAGGGAATATTTGAAAATGGAGGCATGCAGGAAATAAGATGAAAGACCGGATATAAGAGCATCGCTGGAAGCTGCCGCCAAGGAGGAAAATACAGGTTCGGCCTTGTTAAAAGACCCTGCCAGCAAATCCGAAAAACCCAAAAACCAGCGCACCCACTGCTTATCTTTTACTCTGCACTTTTCCATATGCTGCCTGAAAAAAGCTGCCGCTTCCTCATGCTTGCCGTTTAATACCCTTGCTGCTCCAAAAATTAAAACATTTTTTGACACTACAGAGGGTTTTTTAAGCATCACTTTGCTTTCCAGTTTTAAAACAGATTGATAATCTGAAATAACAAGGTAGGAACTGGCCAAAAGCCGCACATTTCTGTTACTGTACCTTCTTTTTACAAAGATCTTTTGCTCCAGATAATACGCCAAGGCAGGCCAATCTTCCCGTTCCAGCAGCGAAAGAAGCCGATAATTAAAAAGGAAGAATATACCCATGCAGACAAGAAGCAGAGCCATAAAGATCAGAAGCGGCAAGGTGATATACCGGAAATTTTCCGTAAACAACAGGGCAAAACCTTCGCCTCTTTGCGGCGAAAGCATCAGCGGCATAAGGGCAGTGACCAAAATAATAAAAATGATTATAATACTAAATGCAATTATCAGGTATTTGAATTTCAACAGAAACGCTCCTATAATTGAAATAAGCGCTGTTTTATTGCCGCCCGCCGCGCTTTTTTACACCGTTTTTGCGGCAAAAAATGTCTCTAGATGGAATCATAAGAGATAGAAACTATTACGTCAATGACGGGGTTATGCAGTGAATAATTATCTGTTAACAAATATTCAACCCAACAGCTATTTTACAAAAAATACATATCTTGACCAGTCTTTTATCCTTACAGCTCCGGAAATGCCGTTTACAGATGAACTAAAACAAGCTCTGGACAGATGGAGCATAAAAACAATATACAGCGAAGGTGAATCAAACAGGGAATATACCTCAACAGCCAGCGCTTCAACAATGAGCGGCCCTGCAGACACATCGGTGGGGCTTTCTCAGCAGTCAGACAGCGAAAAACTTAAAAAGGCAGAGGATTTTTATACAGCTTTTCTTTTCTTTGTAGAAAATATGTTTGTCAGGGCAACAGTATCAGATGAGCTCAGCGAAAAAGCAGTAACCGATAAAATCAAGGATATGATCGAATATATAAAAGAAGATCGCCGCTTCCTTATGAGAGTTTTAAGGAACATTGAACCTGCTCCCGATAAAAATTATCTTGCTACCCATTCTGTGCGTTCTACGATTATATCGATAATTATCGGAACATATTTGAAACTGCCGAATCACCGTTTAATCGAGCTGGGAGTTTCTGCTCTTATGCACGAAATAGGAATGTTAAAACTGCCGTCGCAGATTTATCTGAGCCAGAGGCCTCTGACCGCTCAGGAGCAAAAGGCGATTATCTCCCATCCTGTGCTTGGCTACAGCATGCTTAAGGCGTTTAACTTTCCGCTTCCCATATGCCTTTCAGCTCTTGAACACCATGAACGCGAAAACGGAACCGGCTATCCGCGCCGGCTGCCCGGCGAAAAAATCAGCCTGTATGCAAAAATAATAGCCGTGGCCTGTTCGTACGAAGCGCTAAGTTCAAAGCGTCCGCATAAAGAAGCCAAAGACGGTTACACAGGGATGCTGGAACTTTTAAAGAATGAAGGCAAGCAGTACGATGAGACAATTGTCCGGGCGCTTGTCCTTTCGCTTTCGATTTACCCAATCGGGCTTTACGTACTATTATCAAACGGGAAGAAGGGCCAGGTTGTGGATGTAAATCCGGAAAACCCGCGCTTCCCTGTTGTTCAGGTTTTTGGTGAATATACCCCGGACGGAAAAATAAAAATGATGCAGACTTCCCCAAATAATCTTACGATTGTACGGCCTCTTAACCGTACGGAGATCGATACCTGACATGGATTCTCACTTTACAGCATTAATATTTTACTCGCTGGCAATGATATTATTAAGCGGTGTTTTTTCTCTTTTCGATTACGCTCTTGCGTTTTGCAGAAAATCGCGCCTGGAAAAGGAACGGGGCGCACATTATAAAGCTGTTCTTGATATTCTGGAGAATTCCAATAATTTATCTTTAGCCTGCCGTTTATGGATAAATATATTAAGGATACTTGCATCGTTCTTCGCAGGTATTTATACAATCTCTTTGTTTCTTCTTAATAATTTCAGGGATAGTTATTCTGTTTTGGCTGCGTTCATTGCATTGTATGTTCTGATTACAGGCATTATGATCACGCTTTTCAGCGACGCTCTTCCAAGAATGCTTTCCCGGACAAAGCCTGAAAAAATCGCCTCTTTTCTTCTTCCGGTAATGAAGATTCTTTCAGTTCCGGTGATTCCTTTCACCCTGCCTGTAATAAAATTCGCATCTTTTTTCAGCAGAGTTTTCCGCCCGGAAATTACAGATAACAGCATAACGGAAGAAGAGCTTCAGGATGAGCTGCGCAATACTTTAATGGAAGGCGAAAAATCCGGCATTGTAGAGAGCAAGGAACGAACCATGGTCGAAGGCGTCTTCTATCTTGGAGACCGCTCTGTTGCCGCATTCATGACTCACCGTTCAGAAATTCAATGGCTGGATATTAATGACACTTGCGAAGAAGTCCGGAAAAAAGCAATTGAATACCGCAAGCAGCGCTGTTTTCCTGTTGTAAACGCAAGCCCTGATGAAATTGTCGGCGCAGTTTTTCTGGAAGACATTATCCTGGAACATCACATAACGCCGGAAGAAACTGCAGGCGGAGTTTTAAAAGCGAACAAGTGGTTACGTGCAATTATGAAAAAAGCGCAGTTTGTTCCGGAAACAATGCCCGCAATCAAAGCTTTTGAATCTTTTAAACAGGGACAATCCGATTTTTTATTTGTAATGGATGAATACGGCGGGCTTGCCGGCATAATTTCCATTACAGCGCTTGTAGAAGAAATTGTCGGTGAGTTTTCCGCATCCGCCGCAAGTGAAGAGCCTTTAATCCGCCAGGAAGACGGGGCATGGCTTGCCGACGGAACTCTTAACATTGATGATGCTGTAAAAGCGCTGTCCCTTACAGGCCTTGGCGAAGAAGGCGATTTTCACACTCTTGCAGGTCTTATTTTGCACTTGGCCGGAGAACTTCCCCGCGTCGGTGACAGCTTTGAGTATCAGGGTTATTTATTCAAGGTAACGGAGAAAGACGGTAACCGCATAAACAAACTCCTGATAAAAAAAATTGACGGAAAAAAATCCTAAAATTAAAGCTGCTTGCCCGAAAAAGTCTTATATAGTAATATGAAATTATGAATATCGCAATTTTCACTGATTGTTATACCCCTCAGGTTAACGGCGTAGTTACAGTGGTAAGATCGCTTAAAACAGAATTGAGAAACCGCGGGCATAATGTTTATGTTTTTACTGTCCAGCATCCCAAAGCAATTGAAGAAGAAAATGTCATAAGAACAAGTTCATTCCAGTTTCCTCATGAACCGCAGCATCGCATTGGGGTTTTTCTTGCAGAGCAGATGATAAAAAAAGTCCGCGCTCTTAATATCGATATAATTCACGCACACACAGAGTTCAGTCTGTATCTTGCCTCACGCATAGTCAGCCGCAAATTGAAGATTCCGTCTGTTCACACACTTCATACATTTTACAGGGATTATCTTGATTATGTGCCGTTCCCGATGGATATCTACCTGAAAAAAAATCTTGGCCCCTATCTGCGCAGAATACTGCGCAGCCAGAAATGCGTAATAGTACCTTCAATTAAAAATAAAATTTTTCTTGAAGAGATCAGATATACGCCGCCTGTACATGTTGTTCCGAACGGAATCGATCTTTCCCTGTTTTATGAAAACTCCGAAACCATAAGCAATGACACGCTGCAGCTGCGCAGAAAATATAATATTGCAGATGACGATGAATTGATTGTTTTCGTAGGGCGTCTTGGAGGCGAGAAAAATATTGAAACCCTGCTGGAAAATTTCAATGAGATAAGATCACGCAGAAAAAAGGTAAAACTTATGCTTGTCGGAGACGGCCCTGACAAAAAATCCCTGCAGGAGTATTGTTACGAATTAAAACTTGGAGATTCAGTTGTATTTACAGGGTATCTGCGCTGGCCGGATGAAATACGCCTTGTTTATAAAGCGGCGGATATATTTATAAGCGCTTCCCGCACCGAAGTTCATCCGGTAACTTTTATTGAGGCAATGGCTTCCGGGCTTCCGATTATTGCCGCTGCGGATATAAGTATTATGGGAATGGTATTAAACGGCGAAAACGGATGGGCGCTGGAAGATGACAAGCTGATCTGGGAAAAAGCAATTAATATCCTGAATAACAAGGAAGAAAAAAAACGGATGGGCTGGCGCTCTGTGGAAATATCGCAGAAGTACTCAGTTGATAATTTTATTAACAGTATGCTTGAAGTATACGAAGAATATCGAAAACGGTAGTGTAATTTTGGCAGATAATGAATTTCTTAAACTGGGCGTGCAGCCAGGTTTTGTAAAACAGCTGGAAGAGCGGAATATAAAAGAAGCAACCGATATTCAACGCAAGGTAATTGCACGTCTTGCTGCAAATGAAAGTGTTTTTTTTACATCCGCAACAGGTACCGGCAAAACCTTTGCCTATCTCCTGCCGCTTCTTGGAAAGTTATTAGATAACCGCCAAGTGCAGGCTGCAGAACATAGTGAAAATAAAATCAAGTTTTTAATAATAGCGCCTACTCTGGAGTTATGCACACAAATAAAAAATGAGCTTGATTTTTTGTTAAAAGAAACTGATATTCGCACATCTTTATTAATCGGCAGCGTGAATCTTGAACGTCAGATTGATAACTTAAGAAAAAATAAACCTGACATTGCAGTCGGCAATCCAAACAGGCTGCTTGTCCTTGCAAAAAAGAGAATTATTAAATTTAACAGCCTGCGTTATCTTGTTTTAGACGAAGCCGATCGTCTTGCAAGCGATGAAATGACAGATGATACAAGCCAGTTGTGCAGTATAATCCGCCGCAGCATAAAAGGAAACGGTAATATTCCTCTCATCGCAGCATGCTCTGCGACCATGAATAAAAAATGCAGGGAAAAACTTCTTTCTATTCTTGGCGGCCGCGAACAGCTGAAAATCGAATTTGTAGAATCCGAAGATAACGAAATCCTGCGGGATAAAATTGAACACTGGGCGATTTTCAGCGAGAAAAGACGTAAGGATCAAACATTGCGTTCGCTTCTGGCCGCGCTTAAAACCAAAAAAAAGCGTATTAAAGCTCTTGTTTTTACAAGCAGAGGCGATGAAGCATCCTTTGTTCTTGCGCACCTTCAGCACCATCAGGTGAAAGCGGCCGGCCTTTTTGGGAAAGCCGGCAAAAAGGCAATCCCGGGCGCGGAGCGCAAGGCCGCGCTGGATTCATTCCGGCAGGGCAGCATTGAAACGCTTGTCTCCACTGATCTTGCAGGGCGCGGCCTTGACATTCCTGATATCACTCATGTCATTGCCCTTGATGTACCTTCCGACACCGAGGTCTACATCCACCGCTGCGGACGCACAGGACGGGCCGGCAAGCGCGGCGTAATGATCACAATTGGAGATGAAACACAGATGCGCCTTCTTGCATTGATGGAAAAAAAATTAAAAATAAAAGTGCAGCCCAAAGAACTTTATTACGGGCAGGTGTGCGTTCCGCAACCGCTTGACTGATACATTTTATCACAGACCTTGTGAATATTTTTTTTCCAGCTTGCGGAAAATATAAGTAAAAATGGCAGTAATAATCAGATATAGAATCAGCGCAGGAATATAAACAAGAGCAGACCCGGTAGAGTTTTCTATGCTCCTCATTGCCCTTGTAATGTCAACTAAGGCAATCATGGAAACAAGGGAAACATCCTTTAGCATCATGATGAACTCGTTGCCGATTGGAGGGATCAGACGCTTTATTGCCTGCGGGAAAATCACATGCAGCATGGTTTGCATTCTGCTTAGCCCAAGAACGCGCCCTGCATCATACTGCTCTTTATCTATACTTTGAATTGCAGCTCTTATTATTTCTGCGCAGTAAGCGGCGCAGTTCAGGGAAAAAGCGGTAAATGCCGCAAGAAATCGGCTGTTAATTGTAAAAACCGGAATTATCTTCGGCAGCGCATAGTAAATAAAGAAGAGCTGCATTAAAAGAGGAGTGCCCCGGAAAATAAAAATATATGCGCTGCAAATTTTACTTATTAAAACATTTTTAGATATTTTTCCAATAGCAAGAAAAATGCCGAAAATAAATCCTGCGCTCACAGACAACACTGTCAGCGATACGGTAATCCATGCGCCGCTTAAAAGATGCGGCATCCATGAGTAAATTCTTTGCAATACTTCCATTTTAATTTATTCCATTGCCGGATAATTAATATTTTAAACGCGCTTTTACGGAATTTTCCGGACAATCCGCCGTAATTACAGTTAATTTTAAAAAATATGCGTTTATTTAATCTTATTCCCCAAAAAAATTAATATCGGCAATAAATAAATTTTATAGTACAAAAAGTATATTGTCAATATAAGCGTTATTATACAAAAATTATTATTAATTTTTTATTGACAAAAAAAAATTGGTTAGTTACGATTACTCCAGTAAACTTTCGTATTAAAATTTACATATTAAGGGAGTTGTGCTTAAGAATGCCTCAGGCCTTACAAACACTGCGTAATATTCCTGGCGCCGGTTTTCATTTTAAACGTTCCAGATTAAACCAGGTTTTTACGGAAGCTATGAAACATCCCATAGTAATCATATGCGCCGGAGCCGGTTACGGGAAAACAACTGCAGTGCATGATTTTGTGCAAAAATATAAAACATCTACTGTTTGGGTTCAGCTCTCCGAACGTGATAATGTCGGCGCGCGCTTTTGGGAAAATTTTTCGCATAGCATGACTCTTGTAAATAATGCGCCGTTTGCCGCATCAATAAAAAAACTAGGCTTTCCCGATACCAAAGAAAAATTAAAACAGTATCTTAGCATTATACGCGACAGTGCCGATAAAAAACGCCGCATTATTGTTTTTGATGACTGTCATTTTATTGAAAGTCCAGCTGTAATCCGCTTTGTGGAAGAAGCCATATGCAATCTGCCGATAGGTACTTCAATTTTCCTGATTACACGTCTGGTTCCGCTTATAAATTTTACAGGTCTTTTACCGGAAGATAGTATATTTTATATAAGCGAGGATGAGCTTCGTTTCAGCGATAATGAAATTGCCCAGTATTTCCGCGAGCAGGGCGTTTCACTTCAGCCGGATAACCTTCGTAAAATTCTGCAGGATACTGAAGGGTGGGCTTTCTCCCTTAATTATATTGCGCGCTCCTATAAAAAAGCTCCGGGATATGACGGTTATATACGCAATGCAATGAAATCAAACATTTTTAAATTTATGGAAACAGATATATGGGATGCTATTTCCGTTCAACTTCAGAATTTCCTTGTGCGTCTTTCATTAATAGATCATCTTTCGATTGATTTAATTGCACTTTTGGCCGGAGATGAAAAAGATATTATTACAGAGCTGGAAAAACAAAATGCATATATAAGACGGGACAACTATATAAACGCATACCTTATTCACCCCTTATTTCTGGAATTCCTTGCCACAAAGCAGGATCATCTTACAAAGGAACAAAAACAAAAAACATATTCGATAGCCGGACAATGGTGTTTTAAAAATGAATTTAAAATTGACGCCTTGTCATATTTTGAAAAAATTAAAGACTATAAATCTATCGTCGGCATGTTCACAGGTTCTGTGTCTCAAGTGCCGTTTGACATAGCAATGTATGCTGCGGCAATTTTTGAACGCGTGCCTGCACATATGTTCGATAAAGAAAGCCAGCTTGCTTCTACGCATGTGCGCACAATCATGTGTCAGGGAAACTGGGAAGAGGCCATAAAACTTTCGCAGTATTATGAGGAAAAATATTTAAAACTGCCTGAAGATGATGAGTTTAGAAATAATGCATTGGGCAGCGTTTACTATACCTGGGGTGTTTGCCGCGCTTTAATGTGCCTGACGGATGAAAACTACGATTTTGATCTTATTATTGAAAAACAATCCGGATGCTATAAACCGTTTATTAACCTTGACGGAATCAGTATTGTGAGTCAGGGGCCGTGGATCAGCGCCGCAGGCTCCTCTAAAAAAGGCTCTGTTAAAAAATACATTGATGCCATGAAAAGATCATCTGCTCATCTGTCGCGTTGTTTCATTAACCATGATATAGGAGAAATTGATCTTGCCTGCGGCGAACTTAATTTTTACCAAAACGATATAAGCGCTGCTCTTTCTTCTCTTTCCTGCGCAATTGATCGCGCAAAAGAAAGAAAACGCTCAGGCGTTATACAAAGAGTATTATTTTACAATTTAAGAATTGCAGTATTGCAGGGCGATTATGTAAAGACAGACAGGCTTTTAAAAGAAATGAAAACCCTGCTTGACGATCCAAGATACCCTAACCGTTTTACAGACTACGATATCGCCACGTGCTGGTTTTACTGCATTACAGGTTTAAGCGAGAAAACGCCTGACTGGTTAAAAGAGCATTTTTCAATTTACGCAAGCGCAAGTTTTGTTGAAGATTACGGAAATCAAATGAAGGCGCGATACTGTTATGCGACAAGAAATTACCCTCCTTTGCTTTCATATATACAGGAGATGAAAAAGAGGGAAGCATATTTATACGGACGCGTGGAATTGCTTGCGATGGAAGCATGCGTTCAGTATAAAATGAAAGAAAAGGAAAATGCATATTCCGCGCTGAAGGAAGCTTATGAAAACGCATCAGGTAATGATATAATTATGCCTTTCATTGAACTTGGCAAAGACATGCGCACTCTTACTGCATTTGCACAGAATAAAACAAACTCAAAAATTCCTAAAACCTGGCTTGCAGATATAAACAGGAAAAGCGCATCTTACGCAAAACGCCTTGCGCATGTTACCGCAGAATACAGACAGGCAAACGGTATAACAGATATTGTTGTAATTTCACCAAGAGAAAAAGATATTCTTACAGATCTGTCGCATGGCTTGTCGCGTACAGAAATAGCCGCAAACCGCCGCCTTTCCATAAACACCGTGAAAATGCTTATAAGCAGCGTCTACATGAAACTGGGAGCGGAGAATCTTGCGGATGCAATCCGAATTGCTGCCGAACGAAAGATAGTTTAATTTATATCTGCTTACAGCATGCTAAATCCCAATGCAATAAGAAGCTGGGCCGCTATATAAGTAACCATTACAGCAAAATATATACGCACTCTGCGGAATGTTTTTAGGGCCAGCAGGGTATCAGAAATAACAAAACAAATGCTTCCGGCAAGAACAAAGGCGCCGAAATATAAGTTTACAGACGATTGCGCAATAAACAACTGGCATGCAAAAATCGCCATTAAAAGGATTATTGTTTCGTAAGCGATTACAGGGATTTTCATCTGCTTGCTTGGCCTTACAACCTTATATGCCATAACTCCAAAACAGGCGGCAATAATAATACTTATTACAAGAACAGGAACATTAAACGGCACGGCGTATCCATACATCGCAACTATATAGAAGATATGCCCTGTAAGAAAACTTGCAAGCCCAAGTTTAAACCAAAGAATATTTGTTATCCTTACAAGTAAAATATCGCCAATCCAGGCAAAAACCAGCGCTGTAATAATAGGCCAAAATACCTTACCCTGCCCTGCGCCTGTTAAATAAATTGCAAAAACAAGAGGCATAAGGCAGCTTTTCAGGATAAATTGAAATAATCCCGGTTTAAATTTTAGCGTTGTCAGATAAACAAGCGAAACAACTCCGAGAATCACAAGAAAAATATGATGCAAGCTCATAACTCACTCCTTTCTATATTATTACCAATAATAACCCTATATTAAAAATATTACTATTAATCAACAACCCCTCAGAGCGAATATATAAACACTAACTTTTAAAAATCAATAAAATACCCGTCTGCGAACAAATAAATACACAATTGGCATCCATAGGATTATATAGTAAATTATTTATATTGCGGGGTATTTAATGAAATGGTTTAAGAATGGTTTATTTATGCTGGTAATAGCGGTTTTATTAGCGCTGCTTTTAACGGGGTGCAAAAGAGAAAAGCAGGGAGATGCCGGCAATACCGTTACGGGCAATATTATAATCCCCTACGGCGTGACAAGGATTGGGAACCATGAATTTGCCGATGCTCAAATTACCGGCGTTACAATTCCTGACAGCGTGACTTTTATCGGCGATGAGGCATTCATGGGAAACCAGCTTACCGGAGTTACCATTCCTGACAGCGTAACTTTTATTGGTTACAGGGCTTTCATGGGGAACCTGCTTACAGAAATAACCATTCCCGGCAGCGTAACATCGATTGCATTCGGCGCATTTATCAGCAACCAGCTAACCATCATAACCATTGGTTCAGATGTTAATCTTTTAAGCCCGCCGGGGTATCCGGATGTTTTTGATGACGGATTTGATCACGCCTACAATGCCGCAGGCAAAGCGGCCGGAACATATATCCTGCGTGACGGCGTATGGTCAAGGCAGACTGCGCTGGAATTTGCTCATAACATTCAGTTTAATAATCAAACAATTTCCATAACAGTTTATGCCACCTGGTATACTGATGACGATTATGGAACGCTTGATAATTTTACTTTTGAGTATCGCGGTAAAAAACATAATTTAATGCTTAGTGAAAGCGAGATTGGCTTTTATTTTACTGAACAGCCTGATTTGGATGATTTATTCTGGATTACCGATTTTAACTTCGATAATTATATGGACATTGCCATTTATAGTTCTGCGGCAAGCGGCACATCAAATCTAAGGCATAAGGTTTACATGTACAATCCGCCGGCGCAGGAATTTTATCATCATGAAGAATTATCTGACATGTCACATCTTTCGGTAGATACGGAAAATAAAATAATAAGCGAATTCGGAAAAGGCGGACACGCAGGATTAATTTATGTTTTTGCTCAATATAAATGGGAAAATGAAGAATTATCGCCTATCCACAGCGAAAGACAGGATTATGACTATGAATCGGAGCTGTATATCCGCACAACCCGGACCTTGCAAAACGGCAGCTGGACAGAACAGATCGAAACGTTCAGAGATGAAGATTTATATTGATGACACATTATTAAAAATTACATGGTAGAATTAAAACTGTCATATAAGGAGATTAACATGAACAAGAGGGAGCTGCTGTTCAAATTAATTGGAATAACAGTTATTGCCGTTATTACAGCTGCCTGTACCCCAAAGAAAACCGTAGCGGACATTCCCGAAGAATCAACTTTTACTGCAAACGAATCTGAATTGACAGGCTATGTGTATGACGATAATGGTGATTTTAGGGTGAAACTCGTTAATGACGGTAATTCGGTAGAAATAGCAGAATACACAGGACACAGAAAAGATGTCATTATTCCGTCCCTAATACAAAATTTTAGCGTTACTCATATCGGCGATGAAGCATTCCGCGAAAAACAGCTAACCAGCGTCATAATTCCCAACAGCGTTGTTTCAATTGGAAATGCCGCATTTATGGACAATCAACTGACAAGCATTGGCATTGGAAGCGGTGTTGTTTCAATCGGAAACCGGGCATTTGCAGGGAATCAACTAAGCGATGCTGTCATTCCCGGCAGTGTTATATCCATCGGCTTTTATGCATTTTCAGGAAATCCTCTGACCAATATAAGTACATGCAGATTTTGCAATTATGACGCTGCGGTATTAGATCCTGATTTTATTAGTCCGGGGATTTACTATATGTTAAAAGGCTCTGTTAATATCCGGAATCAGCCTAATATTAACGGTGAAATCATTGGAAGGCTTCGATTACATGATCAAATTGAAGTTATAAACGCTTATTCAGAAGAAATCAGAACAGAAGACGGCGTTAAACAAGGCTGGTATAAGATAAGATATGAAAGTTTAGAGGGCTATGTATGGGGCGGTTATATTGCAAGAGATGCATTTACTTATGATTTTGGAAACAATGACGGAATTTCATACTTTTATTCACGTTCATCAGGTATTATGCATATATTCAGAACTATAAAACCCTGCCATGACATAATTATATATATAGACAACAAAATGATTCCTACCGGTAATCTTGGCAGAAAATCATGGTCAAGCGTTTACTTTGAACCGGCGGAAAACAACAAAGTATTAATAAAATTATCTGATAACAATCCGGCAGAAAGTATCACGGATATATTTGAAATTGATGCCGCCGGAGAAATAAGGTTTATTGAAAATATAACGATCAATCATATGGAAGGATAAAAGTATTTAACGCCAAATTACCAATTATTAAGAATTATATGTTAAAATTAATCAAATTATCATAAAGGAGATTAACATAATTATATGAACAAAAAAAGATTGCTATTCAAGTTATTCGCAGTGATGGCTGTTGCCATTATTGCAGCGGGGTGTACTCCGAAAAAAAGCGAAACACAAAACCAAACTCCATTGACAGATTTCCAGATGGACGGCACAACTATAGAAAAGTATATAGGGAACGAAACCAGCGTCGTCATTCCAGACAGTGTTACTTCAATCGGCGACGGCGCATTTAATTACAGTCAGCTAACCAGCGTTATTATTCCAAACAGCGTTACCTCAATCGGCAATATGGCATTTCATAACAGTCAGCTTACCAGTGTTACAATTCCCGACAGTGTTACATCAATCGGCCAGCAGGCATTTCATAACAATCAATTGACAAGCGTAACCATCGGCAGAAACGTTACTGCAATAGGCATGTTTGCATTTTCCAATAATCAACTAACAAGCGTAACCATTCCAAACAGCGTTACTGTAATCGGCGACAGCGCATTTTCCAATAATCAACTGACAAGCATAACCATTCCAAACAGCGTTACTACGATCGGCGACAATGCATTTGCTGACAATCAACTGACAAGCGTAACCATTCCGGACAGTGTTACTTCAATCGGCAGCCGTGTATTTGCCGGCAATCCAATGAACGATGATTCCAGCTTTGAAATACTTAAGGTAATGTATGTTAACGCTACAAGCGGATTAAGAGGACGCGCAGAACCTTCAGTTAATAGCAGCGTAGTAAGAACTTTTCCGCATGGTCAAAGGCTAGTAGTGCATGAAAGAGGTGAATCTGCAACAATTGACGGAATTACAGATTATTGGTATAAGACATATTTTGGAAATGACATGTGGTTCTTCGGAGGTTATTTATCGGAAAGCTATCCCTTAGATGCTCCTGCTTTACATGGAAGATGGCATCAAAAAAGTGACACTGTTTTGCAGGGGCACTCCTGCGGAATGGCTTTCTGTTATGAAAATTTTTCCAACATTTACAGTTTTTCAGCAGAGGGCAGCTACGGTAAAGCCAATCCATTTTTTTTCGAACACGATGGAAAATGGAGTTTGGACGGGAATATTATAACAATCCAATTTAAAGAATATGACATGGATGCGCACGATTGGGCTCCTGATGAAATAACAGATACTATTCAGTTAATAACAGGAAATCAAAATAATATTAGTTTGATATATCAGGATGGAAATTTACTGGAATTGGTCCGGTGCGATGATCCGCATGCCAGAAACTGGTAGTTATTATTAAGGAGTGTTTGACATGATAAAAAAAAGATTATTGTTTAAATTGATCGGAATAATACTTATTGCCGTTATTGCAGCAGCCTGTACGCCTAAAAAGACAGAACCGGACGCTGCCGGGATTTCCGAAAATGTAAATGATCCCATAATATTGGCTCACTGGGCTTTCAGTTTAATTATGCAGCTTGAGGGCAGAGATGATAAGGATCCGGCCGTTGCAGCGGAATTAACGGCGATTGAAGAAAGAATCAGAACTTTTTCTGAACCTAACCAACAGATTTATTACGCGGAGCTGGAGCGGCTTTATATTGGTGATGTAACAGATATTGATGAAAGCGCAGATGTTGATATACCTCATTTTGCCGCGCTCTGGGTAAACGGAACCATGCAGCCTCTGAGTAATGATCGTTCCGTAGCCCATTCCGTATACGTTTCCGGCTCTGATGTCTATGCGGCAGGAAGAGTTCTTACAGGATGGAGAGACGGTCCTATGGGGCTTGTTCCCGTTTATTCTGCCGCACTCTGGATAAACGGCGTTCAAAATATTATTGGCGCAGAAAATTCCGAAGTTCTTTCTGTGTATGTTTCCGGCTCTAATATCTATTCAGCAGGATATCAAACCAGAAATGGAATAACTGTTGCCACACTCTGGATAGGCACAGAAGCATCGCAGATCTTGAGCAATCAGGAATCTAAAGCCAATTTTGTGTCTGTGGATGAAAACAGCCGCGAAGTCTATGCAGCGGGATATGAAAAAGCGGCAGGAAAGAATGATGCCATAATTTGGATAGACGGCGTTAAACAAAATCTTACAGACGGAAATTACCAGGGGGAAGCTGTTTCTGTTTTTGTATCTAACGGAGATGTATATGTGCTTGGAAGCATGGCGGAATTTCATCCAGGTGACGGTTATGGTTTTTTTGAAGTCACAGTATGGAAAAACGGCCTTGTACAGGAAGGAGTTAAAAGAGATTTTTATCCGGGCGCAAGTTCCATTTTCGTATCGGATGGCAATGTATATGTAGCAGGATATGATTATGACATGCACGGCGGAAGCGATGACGGCGGAAGACTTTGGGTAAACGGTACGCCGCAAAAATTTACCGGACAGCCTCTTTCTGTTTTCGTATCAGGGAGCGATGTTTATATGGCAGGACACATAAGCAACGATCAACACATAGAAGTTGCCGCACTCTGGAAAAATGGCATAGCGCAAAATCTGACTGACGGAACACGCAACGCAAAAGCTCAGTCTGTTTTCGTGTACGGCGGTAATGTGTATGCGGCTGGATACAGGTAGACGCTGAACAAAGCGGTCAATTTATGAAGTTTAAATATGGTTTCTTTGGCTTTTTATTAATTTTTGCTCTTATCATTTCCTCTTGCAGCGGAAAGAAGACCAGCAATATTGAAAACTCAGCAGAGCAAAATACACCGCAGGAAAATACCGCAAAAGTCAATGATGATGATCTATGGTTTGCCGCAGCCGGCGGAGAAGTAAGGGTTACGATAGCCACAGATGAAATTTTAAGCCGTTTAAATGATTACTTCGATGTTACAGAGGAGTATGCGCCTTATAGTCAAAATATAGTTTTTACCGCAGGGGCTGAACTGCACGATTTCAGGTATATAGAGATTGAATTGGATTTTGAGCATGAGCCTGTCAGAATTATTGAACGCAGCGTAATGGGTTATTTGAATATGTCACCTGAAGATGCGCTTGTAGTAAGCTGGACGGACGCCGGCACAATGCCGCGCGCCGGAATATCATTTATAGATGAAAATAATCAAAGACGATATTTCGCCATAATCGCCAATCATGCAGATCCTGAAGAAGGCGGTACTGCACCTATATTGCTTGCCGAATATCCCGGTGTTTCAAACACTGAAGTAAATGTATATGTAAGACAGGCAACACCGGAGATATTAAGCAAATATAGTTCATACAGCGAGTTTATTGACAATAATACAGGCGCCTATGAAAAACTTGTTTTCACAGCAAATAACGCTGTCAAAGATTTCTGGTATATAGAAATCGGCCATAATGATGAGCCGTTTTTTTTAACCTTTGAAAGCGTTTTATACAGCTGTGAATTATTGCCTGAATTACCCTTTGTAGTGACTTTAACGGAATTGAGCAGAATTCCGCAGCGGGGAATATCCTATATAGATGAAAATAATTCTAGGCGGTTTTTTTATATAAGCGAGGACGGGATGGTTAATAATGTTTATCATCTATCCGGATTTCAACCGCATTAAAACCTGCGATCATGCGCAATTATTGAATTTCCGCAGGTAACCTGGCGTCTTTCCGTATTCCCGTTTGAACGCTCTTATATAAGACTGCTCGTAATTAAAACCATACTTAAGCGCAATATCTATAACATTGGAATTTGTTTTTAACAGATCTTCAAGACTTGCCGCAAGTTTGCGCGAGCGGATATAACTGGCTATGGTTATATTATTGGCAAACCTGAATAATCTGCGTAAATGACTTTCCGACAGAGTAAATTTTCTGGCAAGAGCATTAATATTAATACCCTCACTTATGTTATTCTCTATCTCCTTAATAATATTCTCCATTAAATTTCTGTCTCTTAACATGTTGTACTCCATTAGATTTGCAGAAACCTGCCAAGGTTTCTGCTTTGTATTCTGCGCGCAATCTCCTCTTTAGCGGCAAAATCAGCAAAAAAAAAAGCGGCTCAAAGCACAATGCCTTGAACCGCTAACACCCCTGATACATATAATCATAGTAATAGCAATTCAAGCCTGTTTCCTCCGGTCTGTGGAACGGTTGAGAAATGTTTAAGATTATAAGTTCGCATTGCCATCATTAAAATTATTCCTTTGATTTTTTATTTTATATCAAAAAATAAAATTCTTGTCAATAGTTATTTAAATTTTTTTTATAAAAATAAATTTAAATTTCAGGGCATAAATAATCAAAAAAGTTCATTACTTTATTTTTATTTTTATTATTCTGAAAAATTGCCGGCTTAACCTGGCAGATGGTTTTTTATTTATGGAGATTTACAGTGAAGGATAAAGACATCACATTAAGGCAAACCGCTGCAAATAACATATTTGCTATTAAACTCCTTTGGGGCGTCAGCAGGCGCCGTGTTGTACATATGGCAATGACTGCGCTTTGCGGATATATGACATGGATGTTTTACAGTACATTTTTCATGAGGTATATCGCAGGCGCAATCCAGAATGAAACGCCGTTTAATACTATATTTACATATATAGCCATCGTGTGTTCTGCAACTCTTGTAATAGCATTGTATGATACTTATGTAAAAAATGTCATAATCCCCCTGGATGATGTAAAAGTATACTCGCGCCTATACAGCGAAATATACCGGAAAGCGGAGAATGTGGAGCTGTCCTGCTATGAGGACACCTCGTTTTATGATAAATACACAATGGCAGTAGATGGTGCAAGCGACAAGATAATACAGACAACACGGCTATTGTTTGAAATTGTTGCAGCTCTTCTTGCTGCTGCAATTACATATGCGGCAATGTTTCAGATAGATAAAATGCTGATTCTTTTCGTTCTTTCTCCTTTTATCGGGAATTATATTTTTGGAACGATTCGGAATAAAATAAGCCTTCGCATGTATAAGGAGATTACGCCTTTTAACCGCAGAACTGAATATGTAAACCGTGTTATGTATTTATCTGATTATTCAAAAGAAATGCGCCTGTCAAAGATATACAATGTACTGGAAAATACTTACAACAAGGCTGTGGGTAATTCCATAAAAACATATAAAAAATACAGGGCAAAAAGCACTGCCTGCGAATTCGGCATATATTATTTTTCCTACCCCATTATTTTTGAGGGTATTCTCCTTTACGGCGCATACTGCGTTTTAGCATCTAAAACGCTTGTTCTAAGCCAATTTGCAGTACTTGTAAGCATGATGGGACTGGCTTCCTGGGCTCTTATTAACAGCGCAAACAATCTTATGGAATGCGGACGAAACGGAATGTTCCTTCATAATTTGCGTTCCTTTATGAATCATAAAGAAACCATTGCTGAAGATCAGGATGGAATAATCCCTGATCAGAATATTACATGTATAGAATTTAGAAATGTCAGCTTTGAGTACAGAAGCGGAGTGCCTGTTCTGAAAAATCTGTCATTTGCAATGACATGTAATTCTTCAATTGCCTTAGTCGGCCACAACGGCGCGGGAAAATCGACAATCGTTAAATTGCTGTTTCGCCTTTACGATCCGACCGGCGGTGAGATTCTTGTAAATGGCATCAACATAAAGGAATATAATTTAAAGGCATACCGTAATATTTTTGCCGCAGCTTTTCAGGATTATAAAATTTTTGCCGGAACTGTCAGGGAAAATGTATTAATGGGCAGAAAATGCCGGCAGGAACCGGATGATATTGTAAAAAAATCCCTTACCCGCTCACGCATTATTGACAAAGTAATGAGTCTTCCTTACGGAATTGACACAATACTAACAAAAGAATTTGACGAAGAAGGCCAGGTTCTCTCCGGAGGCGAATTCCAGAAAATCGTTGTTGCGCGCGCATTTGCAAATCCTGCGCCTGTAAAGGTGTTTGATGAACCATCAAGCGCGCTTGATCCTATAGCGGAGCATGAATTGTTTGAAAGCATTCTGGAAGAAAGTAAAGACAATTTTATGTTTTTTATATCCCACCGTTTATCTTCTGTAAAAAATGCCAATGAAGTTTTAATGCTGGAAAACGGTGAAATAATCGAACGCGGCACGCATACAGAATTAATGGAAAAAAACGGCAAATATGCGGATATGTTCACAAAACAGGCAAAAAACTATCAAATAGAAGATTCTGACAATGGCAGGACAGCAGTATGATTAATAAAAACGAAAAAATAAAGATGCCGGTTTCAAAGACAATAAAGCACAACTTTTTTATGCTAAAAACAGTTTTTTCAGCATCGCCTCTTTACTTTATATTATCCGCCCTTGATGCCGTAAGATGGCACGGGATGTCATTTGTTTTATGGACATACGGAGTTAGTTTTGCATTAAACGCTGTAGAGTTCGGACGTGATTTTAATGATGTTCTTAGCGTTATATTATTCATATTCGGGCTGCAGGCAATATCGGGGATTTATTCTTCTATCGCGCACTCCTATATAATGCCCGTGTTTAACATTAAAGCTGAACAAAAACTGAAACTTTTACTTTATAAAAAGGCAAAATCCATAGACCTGTCATGTTACGATGATCCCGATTACTACAATGAATTTGTTCTTTCAGTTTCTGAATCCAAAAACACCGTTGAACGCACATTGCAATTGCTGAATAAAGCGATTACAGGTCTTGTAATGTTTCTGGCTTACGGAACTTATTTTCTTGTAAACGATCCTGTCTCGGTAATTTTTGTGTTTGTATCATTTATAGCAAGATTTTTCTTCGGCAAAATGATCAGCAAACTGGATTTTAAAGTAAAGCTTGCAGAAACTCCCTTTGTGCGGAAAAGAGCTTATATCCATCGCGTGTTTTATCTTAATGACTATGCAAAAGAACTGCGTCTTAATAAAAATGTATCCCGCGGTCTTTATAAGGATTTTGATGAAACAAATGATAAAATATATGATGCAAGAAAAAGCGTAGCAGGGAAAAAACGTATTTTTAATTTTTTATCAGATTTTTTATTTAACGATTTTATTTTTGACGGTATTTATCTTACCTATCTTGTTTTTATGACGGTGGTAAGAAAAACAATGTCCTTTAGTTCTCTTTTTATTTTATGGGGTGTTGCAGGTTCCATGAGGCGCGGAATGATTGTTCTGTCCGAGTTATTGCCTCAGGCAATGGAAAATGCGCTCTACATTGATAAAATACGCGCATTTTTGGCGTATGAAAATAAAATAAAAAGCTGCAGCAGCCTGCAGGAACATGGCTTGCCGGTCCCCCGGGAAATAAAAACGATCAGATTTGAAAATGTATCATTTAAATATTCAAACAAGCAGGATCATATTCTTAAGTCCATTAACCTTACAATTAACCCAAGGGATAAAATTGCGCTTGTCGGTTACAACGGCGCAGGAAAAACTACGCTTATAAAACTGCTTATGCGCCTTTATGATCCGGCGGACGGGATCATTACTCTTGACGGAATCGATATACGCAAATTTAATCTTGATGAATACCGCAAGCTTATCGGGACCATTTTTCAGGATTACCGCATCTATGCCGCAACAGTTGAAGAAAACATTGTCATGGATTTGCAAAGCGCAGACAGGGATACGCTTCATGAAGCAGTAAAGTTAAGCGGATTCCTGCCGCGGTTAGCTGAAATGAGTGATTCTTATTTAACGCCCCTAACGCGCGAGTTTGACGAGTCCGGCACGGCTTTATCGGGCGGAGAGAGCCAGAAACTTGCAACAGCGAGAGTTTTTTACAAACCGTCAAATCTTATAATTCTTGACGAGCCTTCAAGCGCTCTGGATCCCATTGCCGAATACCAAATGAATAAATCCATGAACATGGCAGCGCAGGACAGATCGGTTGTCTTTATTTCTCACAGACTGTCTACGACTAAACACGCCGATAAAATTTTCATGCTGGACAGCGGCGTAATTATAGAAGAAGGAACACATGAGGAATTATTGAAACTCAACGGGAAGTATACAGAAATGTGGATAGCGCAGGCGAGCAAGTATGTATAAAACAAACATCCAAAAGCGTATTTTCCGGATTTCCGCGAAACAAAAATAATTATTTTATTGCGTCAATAGCAGGGATATATGGAAGGCCGTGAGCATCGGCTACACCCTTATATGTAATAAGTCCTTTGTACACATTTAATCCTTCCATAAGCCCTGTATCCTGTTTAAACGCAGCTTCGGCGCCGAGCTTTGCAATTGAAAGACCGTACTGCAGCGTCGTATTGCCAAGAGCGTTAGTTGAAGTATATGATACAGCGCCCGGCATATTGCCGACGCAATAATTTATTACGCCGTCTTTAACGAAAATAGGATCATCATGGCTTGTCTGCCGGCTTGCCTCGCTGCATCCGCCCTGATCGATTGCAACGTCCACAATAACAGAGCCTTTTTTCATGGCAGGCAGGTGTTTATTGCGAATGAGCTTCGGCGCTGATGCGCCGGGAATAAGCACTGCGCCTACAACCAAATCCGCCCTTGGCAGAATCTCATCGATATTTTCCGGTGTCGAATAAAGAGTGGCAATCTGACTGCCGTAAATATCTTCCAGATACTCAAGCTTGTCGTGATCAATATCTACAACTGTAACATGAGCGCCCATTCCAACCGCAATTCTTACAGCGCTTGAACCTACAGCTCCCGCGCCCAGCACAACAATCTCCGCGTGGGGCACTCCAGGTACGCCGGATAACAGCACTCCCCTGCCGCCCATCGGTTTCTCAAGGTATCTTGCTCCTACCTGTATCGCAAGACGGCCTGCAATCTGGCTCATGGGTTTAAGGCATGGAAGCTGCCCCTTACGGTCACGGATAGTTTCGTATGCTATGGCAATGCACTTGGATGAAACAAGCGCATCAACCTGGGGCCTGTCCGGCGCAAGATGTAAATATGTATATACGATCTGGTTCTCACGGATAAGGCCGTACTCGCTTTCCAGAGGCTCTTTAACCTTTATAATCATTTCAGCTTCTTTCCAGACATCCCGGGCGGCAGGAAGTATCTTTGCGCCTGCAGCAATGTACTGCTCATCCGTGTAGCCGCAGCCTTCTCCTGCGCCTTTTTGCACAAAGACCGTGTGCCCTGCACTGTTGTACGCACCCGCCGCATTCGGCGTAAGCCCAACCCTGTATTCATGATTTTTTATTTCTTTTAAAGTTCCAACTTTCATTTTTATCCCCTGTATAATTAACATACAGAAATGATCAAAAAAACGCAATATGATTCGGAGCCCTTGTTTATTGTATTTATGTGTATTATAATGTGTATAAAGAGGTGTATAATGAGGACCAATATTGTTTTAAATGATGAATTAGTCCAGGAAGCATTCAAGTATTCCTTTTCAATTTCAACGAAAAAAGAACTTATAGAAGCCGCCCTGCAGGAATATGTTAATAACAGAAAGAGAAAAAATATCAAAGACTTAAAAGGAAAAATTCAATTCAGGGAAAAATATGATTATAAGGCCATGCGAAAATGATCCTGGTTGATACATCTGTACTTATAGGATATTTTAGAGTTACAAAAAACGTCACCAGTGATAAAATGAATTTCATTATTGATAATGAAATACCATATGGCATTTGCAATTACGTTTATCAAGAGTTATTACAGGGGGCTGCTAACGAACGTGAATATGAATTATTAAAAGAATATCTAAGCACGCTGCCATTTTATGATTTGAAGTACGGAAAACAATCATTTGAAAATGCCGCGCATATGTATATGAACTGCAGAAAGAAAGGAATTACAATAAGAAGTACCATTGATTTAATCATTACAGAAATTGCAATAGAAAATGATCTGTTTTTATTTCACAATGATAATGATTTTACGAATATATCCAAAATCTGTAAAAATTTAAAGATTTATTAAAACAGATTTACAAAAAAATCACCTTCGCTCAACTAACCTGAATAAGAGAGCGGATATCTTACCTGAAATTAATTTGGATATAATTCCTGCGACAAGCCAGATTAAAAAGATAATGATTGCAAAAATCACTATGAGTAAAATAATACTGCCGCCTGCGATAAGTGTTATTGTCACCGGAATAGCGATAATAATGGAGTTTATTATGGTCAGGATCAATGCAATCTTATTTTTAATATTACTCACAACTTTTTGAACTGATGATTTTACCAAATTATTAGCGATTTCGTTTGCTTCTTTTACGCTGAAGCTGTCAAAAGAATCTTTTATCTTTTCTTTTAACCCGCTGTTAAAAATCTTTTCCGAGATTTTTTTAGAAAACCCCTTTAAATCGCCAGTCGTTTCGTTAAATGTTTCCTGTCCTGCTTCCTGCATAATTATTCCCCTTTAGCAACCGCCTCTTGCAGTTCATTGGATTATATTAATTTAATACCATTCAAGTATACAGTAAAATAAAAGAAATGAAAACCGCCGGTTGCTGCTGACAAAGCGTCATCAACAAAATCCTATTTTCCTGGTTTCTTTTGGCTTTTCGATAAGATTGTTTAGAGCCTGTATAATTTGTTTTATTGCCTTGTCATGCTCAGAAAACTTATAATCGTTATTTTCTGTATGAAGCATAAGGAGCTTTCTTATTTCAGCGATTTGTTCGTTTATGTCGTTTTGGGAAATAAAATATTGGCGTAATTTAATGAATGTTTTCATTATTTGTATGTTTACTTCAACTGCTTTGTCAGACTTTAAAACACTGGAAAGCATTAAAATACCATGTTCTGTAAAAGCAAACGGTCTATATTTTCTGGAGTCTTTTCCAAAGATCGCAAATTGCGATCTTTGATTTTTCCATTCTTCTTCTGTCAATTGGAACATGAATTCGGCAGGAAATCTTTTTATATTACGTTTTACAGCTTCATTTAAGCGATGTGTTGGGACTTCATAAAGTCCAGCCAAATCGCTGTCTAACATAACTTTCTGTTTGCGGATCTCATAAATCATATTTTGTATTGGAACCAGTTCATTTTTCATAAAAACAGCCTACCATGACCGCTTTACATGTGTCAAGTGGTTATAATCGAACCAATTTTCCCATGGTGCAGTTTCTGCATGCTGCATTATTCACCTGTACGATGTACATCAGGATCATCATTCATTCTTTTTAAAGCATCTTTATTAATTTGGGATGTTGTTAAAGGATTGTATCCATTAAGCCTAATTCAGGATCGCTTGCCCAGTTGCCGTCTTCAAATTTAAATATTATTTTGGTCTATACTCACCTACAACAATAAAACAAGTCATCCACTCATTCCATCCTCTGCTATATGCTTCCGATATTCCTATATATCTATGATGTTCTAATAACGCAGGCGACATTTTAGTTTTATCGTAAGGATCAAATATTGATTGTAAAAATGATGAAAGAGAGCCACTTCTTATAAAACAAGTTTGGTACCTAACACTCGTATAACTATTTCCATAAGCGAATATTATTTCTCTCATTCTGAATATTACGCCGAAAAAGTGCAGGTTTTCCGTCAGTAGTTGTGCGTGAAGTACGTTTTAATTGTGCATGGTCTCCGATACAGAGTGCGTGAAAACAGCCGAGCAAAAAGATGCCCGG
>WQXU01000011.1 GCA_009781635.1 Treponema sp. | reverse complement strand
TCCTTGTCCAGATTCCGTGTCTGTATATTTGTATCTTGCCATTTCTCCTCCGCTTATTTCTGAGTATATCAAAAAATCTGTTAAGTTTTGATTTTTTCTACAGACTCTGGACGCCGGTTTAGCAAAAAAGACGGCCTGGAAGCCTGAAGCAGGATGCTGAAGGCTGGAAGGCGAGTCCTGCCGGACGCAAAAAATATTACATTACAATAATAGTTTCAAAATGTTTTCAATGTAATATTTATTTTTTTTAAATTGTAGGACTCGAAACTTTTTTGCGGCTCGGAGGAACCGAAAGGTTCCGCAGAGTAAACCGGCAGGACGCCGGTTTAGCAAAAAAGACGGCCTGGAATGAGGTAACAGGATGTTACCGAATGGAAGGCGAGTCCTGCCGGACGCAAAAAATATTACATTACAATAATAGTTTCAAAATGTTTTCAATGTAATATAGTATTTATGAGTCCTGCCGGACGCAGAATATCCATATGAATACAAGACTCGGCCTTATATCTGCTTATTCCCTTCTCTACGGCGTTCATATGCCCGCAGTCTTGCTTGACAAAGCAGGCGCATCAACAGTTTCAATTTGTGATCTAAATAATCTTTACGGCGTACACTCATTCCTTGAAGAAGCGAAAATACGGAATATACGTCCTGTAATTGGAGTTTCCTTAACTGAAACTTCCGGCATATCTTCAGATAACATTCACTGTTTTGCAGAGAACCGCAGGGGATTTACAAGACTCTGTGAAATACTTTCCATACGCAATAAGGACATCAAAAACTTTAAAGCGCTCCCATTACTGCGTGAAGATTCAAACGGGCTTGTTATTGCCTCTGTTAATAACGAAACATTAAAAACACTTGCAGGAAATGTGAAACATCTTTATTGCGCGATAACTTGCGATGATCTAAGCGCGCTTCAATGTCACAGCGCATTAAATCTTCCGCTTGCCTTTCTTGACACAAGCGTATTTCTTGCTCCAGAGGATTATAAAGTCCACCGTGTATTACGTGCAATTGGCCTTAATAAAACAACAGGCAGCCTCTCCAGCTCTGATACGCTTGCCATGGGAAAAGGCATTTTTAAAACCGAAACACAACTTGCAGGACTATTTAACTCATGGCCTGAATCAGTGCAGGGAACTGCAAAAATAGCGGAAATATGCCAGTTTAATGAAATTTTTGACGGTCTTATTTTTCCAGGCTACGGTGAGAACCCCTGCGCAGAACTTCGGCAGCGCGTTTATGCAGGCGCTGTTTTGCGTTACGGCGAACTAGGCGACATGGAAATAGACCGCATTGAATATGAACTTGATGTAATAGAAACCATGGGGTTCTCCTCCTATTTTCTGCGTCTTGATGATATCGTAGGCATGGTTTCCGGCAGCCGCACATGCGGACGCGGTTCTGCGGCGGCTTCCATTGTTTCCTATTCACTTGGTATAACAAATGTCGATCCAATAGCCCACAATTTGTATTTTGAACGTTTTCTTAATCCAGCCCGTCCTGATCCTCCGGATATTGATGTTGATTTTGCATGGGATGAAAGAGACGGACTAATAAAATCCGTAATTGATAAATTCGGAAATGACTATTGCGCCAGAGTCGCCAACCACAATTTTTTCCGCCCGCGCTCTGCCCTGCGTGAAACTGCCAAGGCCTATGGATTTCCGGATGCAGAGATAACGAAGCTTGAAAAAAAACTTTTTGTTCTGCGCGAAAAAGATGAAAAAACAGATCCGCTCTGGAATGAAATTTATGAAATAGCATCTAAAATAGAAGGCCTTCCCCGCGGTTTAAGCATGCACTGCGGCGGAATTGTGATAACGCCGAAACCTGTTTCTTCTTATGCGCCCGTCGAAAAATCACTTGAGGGCTTCCCTCTTCTTTCATGGGAAAAAGAAGGAGCGGAAGCGGCAGGATTTGTAAAAATCGATCTTTTGGGAAACAGGAGCCTTGCTGTTATCAGGGACGCTCTAATCAATCTTGATGAAAATGGCATTTACATAAACAGGAACACATGGCGTCCCATAGACGATAAAATGACAATAGAAGCCCTTGCCAGAGGAGACAGTATAGGCGTTTTTTATGTTGAAAGCCCTGCAATGCGTCAGCTGCAGAAAAAAACAGGAAGAGGAGATTTTGATCATATTGTCATTCATTCAAGCATTATCCGCCCTGCTGCAAACAAATTTATTTCCGAATATGTAAGACGGTTAAAGGGAGGCGCATGGGAAGCTTTGCATCCCCGCCTTGACAAGATCTTAAATGAATCATACGGCATTCTTTGTTATCAGGAGGATGTAAGCAAGACAGCTGCCGCCCTTGCCGGATTTGACGAAGTGTCAGCGGACAAACTGCGCAAGGTTATTGCAAAAAAAGCGGGAGCCGAAAAACTTAAAGTTTATGAAAATCAATTTTTTGAAGGCTGCCGCAATAATAAGGTTGATGAAAAAACCATAAAAGAAATTTGGTCAATGATGCTTTCATTTGACGGTTACAGTTTCTGCAAGCCGCACTCAGCTTCCTATGCAATGGTGTCTTATCAATCGGCTTACTTGCGCGTTCATCATCCGGCGGAGTTTATGGCAGCTGTTATAAGTAATCAGGGCGGTTATTACAGGCCAGGCGCGTATATCTCTGAGTGCAGACGAATGCTTCTTCTTACAGAAGGCCCTGATATAAATATATCTTTGTGGAAATATTACGGGAAAGCTCGATGTGTCGTAATCGGCTTTATGTCAATCAAGGGGCTTTCCGTTTCCGGCGTAAACCAGATATTGAACGACAGGGAAAAAAAAGGACCATATAAAAACCTTGATGATTTTGCAAGCAGGGTAAAACTTTCCCGTGATGATATTGAGTCCCTTTGTCCTGCCGGAGTTTTTGACAGTATATCATGCGGACTGCCAAGGGCGATGCAGGCCCGCTTCCTTTTGAAAGCGAAACCTGCAAGCGATCAGAATGAATTGTTTTCATCAGAACCCAAGCGTTCCGTCAGTTTGAGCATGTCTTTGAAAACCGGCAAAAAAAACGATATTGAAATTTGGGAAGAATTTCATTCTTTAGGTTTCCTTCGAAATACCCATCCTTTGGCTTTATGGAAGGACAAACTGCTTTCTGTAAAAAACCGCGTTAAAGCAGCTCATATCCATAATTATGTAAATCGCAGCCTTTGTCTTGCAGGCTTGCCTGTCACACAAAAAGAAGTCTGGACAAAGGACGGCCTTACAATGAGTTTTCTAAGTTTTGAAGATGAGACCGCATTATATGAGACTGTCATTTTTCCTGACATTTATAAAAGATACAGCAAACTGCTGTTTGACTTTAATCCTCTCTTAGTTTACGGCATTGTAAAAGAAGACCAGGGAGCAATAATTCTTGAAGTAACAAGGATTGAAAGGCTTTAAATCCACCGCTTGACAATATTTCATTATTTTTATATATTCCCAATAGATAACAAGTCTCCATCGTCTAGCGGTTAGGACACCGGGTTTTCATCCCGGCAACCGGGGTTCGATTCCCCGTGGAGATGTTTTCTTTATAAAAATAGCGGCGGATAGCTTTTTTCATGAGGCTCTAACCACCGTAATTCTAGTTAAGGAGTGTTTAAGTGCCCTGCGGAAGAAAGCGCAAACTGCGAAAAATCGCAACCCATAAACGCAAGAAAAAACTGCGAAAAAACAGACATAAAAATAAATAAGAGCTCAGGGCTTTTTTAAAGATTTCCGGGCTGCAGGTTCGTTATTTTAAGAAAGACTTAAGTCTATTTTACTTGATATATCCACTCTTATAGTATTTTAAGGAGTATGCCATGAATATATCCGCTTTACAGAAAGTTCGCTATGAATACAAGCCCAAGCTTCCTTCCATACTGGCCGGCTCCATAGATGATATAACTATCGAAACAGGCGCACCAACAGAAGCAATTTCTGATATGGAAGAACTCCGCGGTATTTTTAAAAATACATACGGAAAACCTCTTGTAACTTTTTCTAAAGGTAAAAATGATAAAATTAAACGCCAGTTAAAAGTAGGTGTAATTCTTTCCGGAGGACAGGCTCCCGGAGGGCATAATGTTATAGCAGGTTTGTTTGACGGCCTTAAAAAAGGCAACTCCGACTCTACCCTGTACGGTTTTTCAGGCGGACCAAGCGGCCTTGTTGAAAATAAAACTGTCATCCTTACACCTCAAATAATTGACGAATACCGCAATACAGGCGGATTTGACATTATAGGTTCGGGACGTACAAAAATAGAAAGCGCCGAACAGTTTGCAGCTTCTTTGGAAACTGCAAAGAAGTTAAACCTTGATGCAGTTGTAGTAATTGGCGGAGACGACTCAAACACTAATGCTGCGCTTCTTGCGGAATATTTTCTTGCCAACGGTTCTGCTACCCAGGTAATAGGCTGCCCAAAAACAATCGACGGCGATCTTAAAAATGAGCATATTGAAACATCTTTTGGTTTTGATACTGCATGTAAAACATATTCAGAGCTGATTGGAAACCTCTGCAGAGATACAAACAGCGCCAAAAAGTACTGGCATTTTATTAAACTGATGGGAAGGGCTGCAAGCCATATCGCTTTGGAATGCGCTTTCCAGACCCAGCCGAATGTCTGCCTCATATCAGAGGAAGTCGAAGCAAAGGGTATGTCATTGGATCAGATTGTGGATCAAATTTGCGATTCGATTTCAAAGCGCGCCTTGAACGGCGATAATTTCGGCATCGTTTTAATTCCCGAAGGGCTTGTAGAATTTATTCCAGAAATAAAAAAACTGATAGGCGAGCTTAACGATGTTATAGCCGCAAATGAAAAAGAATTTGCGCAAATAACAAATTATGTTGATCAATTGTATTTTCTGTGCAGCCGCCTGCCTGAATGCTCCTATAATATAATGCAAACTCTTCCGCCTGATATCGGACAGCAGTTCCTGATGGACAGAGACCCGCACGGCAATGTTCAGGTTTCCCGCATAGAAACGGAAAAACTTCTTGTAGGCATGGTAGAAAAAAAACTTTCAGAAAGAAAAGCCAATAATAAATACAACGGAAAGTTCAGTCATCAGACTCACTTTTTCGGTTATGAGGGAAGATGCGCATTCCCCTCCAATTTCGATTCGGATTACTGCTATTCACTTGGTTTCAGCGCCTTTGTACTTATCGCATCCGGGTTTACAGGCTATCTGTCCAGCGTAAAAAATCTTACATCTCCTGCATCAGACTGGGTTGCAGGAGGAATTCCTTTAACAATGATGATGAATCTTGAACAGCGCCATGGTTCGAAAAAACCTGTTATAAAAAAAGCTCTTGTTGAACTTGACGGCAAGCCTTTTAAAACATTTGCGGAAAAACGCACTATCTGGGCGGAAAAAACATGCTTTATGTTTCCGGGCGCAATTCAATATTTCGGGCCTTCTGAAGTTTGTGATTCAAGTACAATAACACTCAGACTTGAACATGAAAAATAAATTTTTCTTTCTTTTTTTTATTGCAATCGCACCTCTTCTTTGGGCGCAGGAAAGAACTCTTTCCAATGAAGGCCTTTTACCTCTAAGAAGAGTTGCGATATTTTCTTCCGGGCTTGCTTATTATGAACATTCGGGGTTTATAAACGAACCATCCCGTATAAGCGTTCCTTTCGCAATTAATGCAGTAAATGATGCGCTAAAATCACTTATTATTAATGATTCTGCTTCTGCAAATCCCTCTGTAACCTACATGTCGGAAAATACACTTGTTGAAACATTACGCAGCCTTATTATCGACTTTTCAGATTCTCCGGATCTTATGACAATTCTTTCAAGGCTTAGGGGTTCTGAAGTAATAATTATTTCATCCGACACCTTCAGAGGAAGAATTGTCAATGTGGAAAACCGTCCTGTTAACACTGACGGACTGACAGAGCCATGGCTTCTTCTTAATACGTCAGAAGGAGTGATGATGTCCTTTAACCTGAGGGCAATCAGTTCAATCAGATTTACAGATAACGCTGTCCAGAATGATCTTAACCGCGCCCTTGATTTAATTGCAGCTTCCAGAAACAGGGATTCCCGCCTTCTTACGGTTAATCTTCCGGGAAGCGGAAGAAGAAACGTTCAATTAAGCTATGTCATACCCTCTGCGCTCTGGAAAATTTCATACAGGCTTGATTTAAACGCCGAGCGTCCCCTGTTTCAGGGATGGGCAATTGTAGATAACGACAGCGATACAGACTGGAGCAATATTGAATTATCCCTTGTCGCAGGGCGCCCAGCTTCTTTTATACAGGAACTCTACCCGCCCTATTATGTATCAAGGCCTGTACTGCCGCTTGCAATTGCAGGAGCAGCCGAAGGAACAGCTCACGAACGCGCAATGCCTCTTTCTGCAGCTCCGGATTATGCCGCAAGACAGCCGCAAATGATGAGATCTAATCAGGTTTTCATGAATGAAGAAAGCGATGATTCAATCCGTACTGAATCCGCTCTTGCAGGAGGAAATATTCAAACTGCATCAGGAAGCGATGCGGGAGGTCAATTTGAATTTACCTTAAGAAATCCCGTTAATCTTGATCGCAGGATGAGCGCGATGCTTCCTCTTGTTGAATCGGCAATTGAAGCAAGAAGTCTTTTAATATATAACTCATCAGGCGGACATCCAAGGCTTGGCGCAGAATTGATAAACACAACCGGAATGAAACTGCCGTCAGGCCCCATAACAGTTTTTGACGGCGGAGTTTATGCAGGTGATGCTCTTATTGAGTTCTGGAATGAAAATGAAAAACGTTATATATCCTTTGGAGAAGATCTTTCCGTCAGCGCATCATCTGATATGACAACTGCAAATACGGCAGGTACTGTTAATATTTCAAACGGCGTAATGACCATAAACCGCAATATAGTTTTCTCAAGAACTTATACATTTATAAATTCAAGCGCTGTTTTAAAGCATTTGGTGCTTGAGCACAGAAAAACGCATCAAACAGAACTTGTAACTCCCCGGGCTTTTGAAGAGACAGCATCGGTTTACCGTTTCAATGTAACATTACCTGCATCGGGGCAGACAAAAGCAGAAGTCAGGGAACAACGCGTTACATCCCAAACAGTAGCTCTCCTTTCCGCACGTACTGAAACACTTTTTGCATATACAGGCAATCAGGAAATTCCTTCCAATGTAAGAGCTGCCCTTCAAAGAGCTGCTGAACTCCGGCGCAGCATGGATGCAGCCGATACAAATGTAAGAAATATAGAAGCGCAAAGAGAACGCCTTGCATCAGATCAGGACAGAGTGCGCAGGAATCTTGAAGCTGCAGGCAGTCAAACACCCCAGGGACAGGATTTCTTAAGGCGTCTTGTTGCGATTGACAGTGAAATTGACGCGCTTTCTGCCAGCCTGGAAAGGGCAAATTCAGAAGCAAGGTCAGCTCGCGGCGCCTTTGAAAATTACTTGAATAATCTGAATCTTTAAATCATAATAAACCATGTTTACCTTTAAAATAAGGCCGCGTTTCGGCGATATAGACGGGCTCGGACATGTAAACAATACAGTTCCTTCAGTCTGGTTTGAAATGGGCAGAACCGATATCCTAAGGTTTTTTGATCCCGATTTATCCCTTGATAAAAAAGTTTTTCCCCTTATTGTGGCTCATATAGACTTTGATTTTTTAAGCCAGCTATATTTTAAACATGAAGTTGAAATTAAAACATGGATCTCCAAAATTGGAACCAAGTCATTTACAATTCATCATGAGGCCTGGCAGGAAGACAGGCTTTGTGTCAGCGGGAACGCTGTAATTGTACATTATGATTTTATAGCTGAACAAACTACTCCCATTCCCGATGATAAAAGGATTCTTTTAACAGAGCATTTAATTCCATCTTAAAAATTAATTTTTGTTTTCCTTTATTATTATTCCCAGTTCTTCAAGCTGTTTGCAGTCTACTTCAGAAGGAGAATCATCCATAGGACTTACTGCAAAGGAATTTTTCGGAAAAGCTATTACATCTTTTAAGGATGTAACGCCTGCCATGATCATGACAAGGCGGTCAAGACCCGGAGCAATTCCGCCGTGAGGCGGCGCGCCGTATTTAAACGCTTCCGTTAAAAAACCGAATTTTTTCTGCGCCTGCTGCGAATCAATCCCCGCAATATTAAATATTCTGTTCTGCATTGCAGAATCGTGGATACGAATTGAACCTGAGGCAAGCTCATATCCATTTAAAACAAGATCGTAGAGATCCCCCTTTACAGAGCCAGGATCGCTTTCCATTGTACTGTGATACTTTTCCTGAGGCCATGTAAATAAATGATGAGCAGCCTGCCATTTTTTTTCATCTTCGTTGTATTCAAACATTGGAAAATCAACTATCCATACAAATTCAAATTTTGAATTATCGCAAAGCCCAAGGTCTTTTCCCAGTTTTGAACGCACAGCGCCAAGAGCAATATTTGCAATATTTCTGTTTGCATCTGCAATCATTAAAACAAGATCGCCATTTTGCGCTCCCAGGTCATTTATAATATCCGCTGCGTTATCTGCAAAAAATTTGGAGGCTCCTCCTTCAATCCGGCTGTTTTCCGTTACTTTCATCCAGGCCATTCCTTTGGCCTTGTATATTTTTGCATGCGCTTCAAGTTCATCTATTTGTTTGCGGGTAAAGCTTACATTCTTTACAAGCAGGGCCTTTACTCCTCCGCCTGAGAAAAGAGCATCCTTGAAAGCCTGGAAGCTGCTTTTTTCAACGTATTGATCAAATTTTAAAAGCGGCATATCAAAACGCAGATCCGGTTTGTCGCTTCCGTATGTTTCCATCGCCTCTTCCCAGGAAAGCCGCCTGAATTTTTGAGGCAGCTCAATATTCATAACTTTTTTAAACACATAATTCATTAACCCTTCAGTCATACCAAGAACATCATCTCTTTGTACAAAAGACATTTCAATGTCAATCTGGGTAAACTCAGGCTGTCTGTCTCCCCTTGAATCCTCATCACGGTAACAGCGCGCAATCTGAAAATATTTATCAAAACCTGCAACCATTAAAATCTGCTTGTAAAGCTGGGGCGACTGCGGAAGCGCGTAAAATTTTCCCTGGTGCAGCCTTGAGGGAACAAGGTAGTCCCTTGCTCCTTCCGGCGTTGATTTTATAAACGTAGGCGTTTCTATCTCCAGAAATCCGTTATCTGTCATATACTCGCGGACTGCGAATGCGGTTTTGCTTCTTAGTTTGATGCGTTTCTGCATCGCATCGCAGCGAAGATCAAGATATCTGTATTTAAGCCTTAAATCTTCATTTGCCCTGTTTTCTTCTTCTATCTGGAACGGTAAAACATCGCTTTTGTTAAGGATGACAAGCTTAAAAGCCATTACTTCAATTTCACCTGTTTCCATGGAAGGATTTACCATATCACCCGGGCGAAGGCTTACCATCCCCTGAACAGCTATACAATATTCATTACGCAGCTCATCGCAGAGTGCAGCAAGCTCAGAGTCTTTTTCTGTGTCAATTGTAACCTGTGTTATGCCGTACCGGTCTCTTAAATTAATAAAAAATATTCCGCCGTGGTTTCTCTTGCGATGTACCCAGCCGTTTAGAATTACATTCTGGCCTTCATTGCATTTTCTTAAAGAACCGCAGTCTACAGTTCTTTTCATTGCTTCCATTTTTGCATCTCCTTTTTAAGGGTATAAAAAATAATATACTTTTTGTATTTTTTATTCTATAATAATTATGTGCGATTTGAGCTTGACAATATCCTTATGGACGAAATTCTCTTTTTCATGGAAAACCAGGACGGCAAATTTGCGCTTGACTGCAATGAAGTCTGTATAGTTGAAGTAAAAAATACCGGCGATGAAAATAGATACATAGCTCTTCCCCAATGGGATTCCAGGAACGGATACCGCCTGATGGAAAAATTTGCATCTTCTGTAAAGAATCCTGTTGTTCGCAATGAGCTGTCAATTGCTCTTAATAAAAATAAGGGTGTTTTCCGCGCATACAGAGATATTCTTGAACAGTATCCTGAAACAGAAAAAATGTGGCAGCAATTTAAAAAACAAAAAATGAAGAATGAAATCGTATGCTGGTATAATGCCTTAAGAGAAGAATGGGGACTGGAGCCTGTCGGCGTTGAACCGGAAGACACTTCATCCCTGGTGCTGGAAGACTTCGTTATTCGCAATGACGATAATGAATATTGTTTTATCGCAGAATCATCAAGTTCAGAAATTATAGGCCGTATTGCTTCAAAACGTGAAGGTTCAATTTTACACATAGACACTCTGGAAGTAAAAATGGAATTCCGCGGCCTTGGTCTTGGCAAAACGCTTCTTTCGGCCCTGTTAAAAAAAGCCGATGAGCAAAAGCTGGATCTTACTATTGAACTTCCCTGCGATTATGATTATTTTTCAAGGTCTTTATACCTTGAAGAGTTTAAACCAAGCGCTGTAAAATTCACAAGAAAGGCTTTAAACAGTGTAAGTTGATGCGCTTGTAGAGCCGCCCTTTCCCGTCCAGTTTGTATGAAAAAACTCCCCTCTTGGTTTATCAAGTCTCTCATAGGTATGAGCGCCGAAATAGTCCCTTTGCGCCTGAAGGAGATTCGCAGGAAGCCTTTCGCTTCTGTAGCCGTCAAAATAGGCAAGTGCGCTTGCAAATGCAGGCGCCGGTATACCGTTTTGTACAGATGCGCAAACTACCCTTCTCCATGAATCCTGCGCGTCTTCTATAATTTTTGTAAAGAAAGGATCAAGCAGAAGATTTTCAAGATTTGCATTGCGATCGAAGGCTTCTTTTATTTTTCCAAGAAAAACAGAGCGGATAATACAGCCGCCTCTCCACATGAGCGCGATGCCGCCGTAATTAAGATTCCACTTGTATTCCTTTGCAGCCTCTCTCATTAATAAATATCCCTGCGCATAGGAAACTACCTTGGAAGCATAAAGGGCTTTTTCCAAATCATTAATAAAAGCTTCTTTGTCTTCGGGCCTTGTAATTTTTGGAGACGAAAATATTTTTGAAGCTCTTACTCTTTCATCTTTGGCGGCGGAAAGACACCTTCCAAAGACAGCCTCGCCTATCAATGTAAGAGGAACGCCAAACTCAAGGGCTGCTACTCCTGTCCACTTGCCTGTGCCCTTCTGCCCTGCAGTGTCAAGTATTTTTTCCGCAAGAGGTTTTCCGTCATCATCTTTAAACTTAAGAATATCCTTAGTTATTTCTATAAGGTAACTTCCAAGAGAGCCCTCATTCCATTTTTCAAATACATCACCCATTTCATCGCAATTAAGACCAAGCACATTTTTCATTAAATCGTATGTTTCACATATTAGCTGCATATCACCGTATTCAATGCCGTTATGCACCATTTTAACAAAGTGGCCTGCTCCGTTTTCCCCTACCCAGTCACAGCAGGGAACTTTTTCAGAATCGACCTTAGCGCATATCGCCTGCAGAACAGGTTTTACAAAAGGCCATGCAGCAGCTGATCCCCCCGGCATTATGGAAGGGCCCTTCAAAGCGCCCTCTTCTCCGCCTGAAACCCCCGTGCCTATATATAAAAATCCCTTTTCTTCAACATATGCTGTACGCCGCATTGTATCAAGGTAATTGGAATTCCCTCCATCTATAATGATGTCACCCTTTTCAAGAACTTCCAAAAGCTGTTCAATTGTATCATCCACAGCCTGCCCTGCTTTCACCATGATCATGGCCTTTCTGGGTCTCTTTAATGACGCAGATAAATCCTTAAGGCTGTAGCAGGCTTTTATTTTTTTTCCCGCGCCTCTGCCATTTATAAACTCTTCTACTTTAGATGCTGTACGGTTGTAAACCGCAACCTCAAAACCCTTGCTCTCAAGATTTAAAACAAGATTTTCTCCCATAACAGCAAGTCCAATAAGACCAATATCACAATTACTCATTTCTACTCCTTAAAAAATGAATGAATGCATGCACACATTTTATGCTTAATATGGTATCATGAAAAAATGGAGACTGTCTAATGGAAAAAACATATGTTGCTTCAGGCGGCGCTGACAAGGATTTAAGTGACAGAGAACTTGAAGAACTTTTTACAGATGCGCTTTCCAGTGCATTTGCAGATATAAATAATACAGGAAAAATGATAATCCTTCCGCCGGATATTACCCGCTTTCATTCACGCGCAGGTTTTTTTACACAGATAGCAGCGCGCAAATTTGATGAGAAGTTGGGAGCTGTCCTTCCCGCTCTTGGAACGCATATGGCAATGAATGATGATGAACTTTCGCGGATGTTCGGCGCCCTTCCCAAAAAAAAGTTTCTTGTTCACAACTGGCGTAATGATGTTACAGAGCTTGGCCGTATTGAAGAAAACTGGGTAGAAAAAGCATCACAGGGAGCCGTACGTTTTGACTGGCCTGTACAGGTAAATAAAATTTTAAGAAAGGGAACACAGGACAGCGGTAATTTTTCATTACTGTTAAGCATTGGACAGGTTGTTCCGCATGAGGTTGCAGGAATGGCCAATCATGCAAAAAACATCTTTGTCGGAACAGGCGGCAAGGAAGCAATCGATAAAAGTCATTTTACAGGCGCCGCCTACGGAATGGAGCGCATCATGGGCAGAGTTGACACTCCCGTACGCGCGCTTTTTGATGAGGGGCTTCGGCGTTTCGGCAGCGAAATCCCGCCTGTTCTTTGGGTGTTAACCGTTGTTTCCGCGCGAACAGACAGCGAAGCAGTTGCCGCAGGACAACTTAAGGGTTCCCTTGCTGTACGGGGGCTTTTTATAGGTTTTGGCAGGGAATGTTTTGAAAAAGCGGCAGCTCTGTCCTGCGAAGTTAACGTTAACCTTATGAGTGAACCTGTAAACAAAGCGCTTGTCTACCTTGAGCCTGAAGAATACAAAACGACATGGCTTGGAAACAAGGCCATTTACAGAACCCGCATGGTAATAGAAGACGGCGGAGAACTTGTAATCCTGGCTCCTGCCCTTGAGCGTTTCGGCGAAGATGAAGGGATTGACGCTTTAATCCGCAAACACGGTTACAGGCCGGGCAGTGAAATACTTGCAAGAGTAAAAAGCAATATTGAACTTTCCTGTAATTTAAGCGCCGCAGCGCATTTAATCCACGGCTCAAGTGAAAACCGCTTTACAATCCGTTATTGTCCCGGCAGCAAAGTATCAAGGCAGGAGATTGAATCTGTCGGTTTTAATTGGGGTGATTTAAACGAAGAAATGGCACGTTATGATATAAGCAAACTAAATTCCGGCTGGAACACTCACGCTGACGGAGAAAGATTCTTTTATGTGCCAAACCCGGCTTTAGGACTTTGGGCCGAGAAACAGCGCTTTTAATTTTAAATAAGGTGTATTCTTAAAAATTATTTTTTTTAGAGCCTGGCTAATTACATTTATTTATAATTTCATACGATAATATGGTAATGAAATACTTTATACCATTATTTATCTTTATTGTTCTTATTTTTGCAAGCTGTTCCGGATCGCCTGCAAAGACAGCTGACGAATCATCGGAACCGGAAATCAATATTACTGATGAAGAAGCTGCGGCAATAGCTGCTGCCTTAGCTGTAGAAGAGGAAATTCAACTTTTTATTTCACAGTTAGATGAAAATCTGCCTGTCTCTTCCTTCAAAGAGATCTGGGGCTATGTAGTTACAGGCCGTGAATCATCTCTTACTCCGAATATTCCCCTGACTGATATTGGCTATTTCAGCGCGGATGTAAATGTATACGGCACCATTGGCACAATACCGGACAGGCGAAACCTTCCAAGGCATCCTGCCAGAGTACACCTTGTTGTCACCTGCGGCAGTCAGGCGCTTACTTATTTTACCCTGATGCCTGAAAGCCCTCAGCGAAGAGCGTTAATTGCCGATTTAATCGCAGCAACTTCAAATTATGACGGTCTGCAGATTGATTTTGAATATATACCTGCAAGATCAAGAGAGCCCTTCCAGTCCTTCCTGCGTGAACTGCGCGCCGGGCTTCCTTCAGATAAAATGTTTACAGTTGCATACCCTGCCCGGACAAGAAGACTGGAAAACGACATCTTCGATTATGAACTTATAAAGCCATACGTTGACAGAATCCTTATAATGGCATACGACGAGCACTGGAGCACAAGCAGACCAGGCCCTGTAGCCTCATTTACATGGTGCCGCAATGTTGCCGATTACGGCATGAGAACAATAGGAGCTGAAAAACTTATTATGGGACTGCCCCTGTACGGCCGCGCCTGGGTAGATACAAACCATCACCGCGCCCTTATTTACCAGACAACAGCAAGTCTTTATTCTAACATGAACTCCACAAGTCTAAGGCGCGTAAATACTGTTCCAAGCTTTAACTACGATGTAAATGTAAATGTTACCGTTTATTACGATGATGAATTCTCACTCTCGGCTAAAATGCAATTGTATAAATCCATGGGTGTTAACTCAATTGGTTTCTGGCGTGTCGGACAGGAGACAACAAGGGTCTGGAATATTATGAGTATAGAACGGTAGGGAAGTTTTCCTGGCTTAAAGTTTCAATCACGTTTGCAAATCTTCTAAAGGCATGCATTTAGTTGAATCTTTAATATGGAAAACTTCCCCATGCTGTTTATGCAGAGCATTGCATAGCGGGATGATATATTTTTTCCCTTTATTGCGTCCCTCTAAAACTTCGATGGGAGCGCCAAAAAGATTATCAGATTCAAAACATGCAGCCTCAGAACATTTTGGCCCTATTATTTTAAAATGATCTTTCCAGCGTTTAAGTTTTCCGGCGGAGGCATTATCCTTACTGGTTCCATATATATTTTTTACCAAAACAGGCATAAATAACCTCATAAACGGTGCCTGACATCAGACGGCGATGACAGGCACGTTAATTAAATTGCATCAAGTTTATCAAGAGCATCAAAAACTTCGCCAATTTCTTTTGCATTAGCTCCGCCTGCCATCAACTTCATTCCCAGTTTTTGATATTTTTCATGATCAAGATTATTGGGTACTGGAGCAGTAGCAACCATATTAGTCCAATGTATTTCATTAAGCTTTAATGTAACCATATTTATTAAAATTTTACCTATTGAAGTCAAAGCTGTTATAATTTTTCCGGGAAAAGGCGTGCTTTCTGCAAAAAGATTAATAGCATCCATCTGTTTTATACCCAATCTGGAAGCCATGTTCGTTTTTTTTGCAGGATCAGTTTCTTTTCTGTACTCAGCTGCCAATTTAACAAACTCACGGATTTCCCTAACGGCGCCGCCTGCTTTTTTCAGGGCTTTATATTTCCCCATAACATCGTCAACTACTTTTAAACTACCGCCAATCAATCCTGTGTCCTTTTGTCCAACTGAAATCAATGCTCCTACAAGCTGCTCCCTCTGCTCCTCACTGAGCTTGTTCTTGCTTGTAAATGATTCTTTTATACGCATAGAAAAATTATCAACTACTATCTTGGTTCCTTCTTTAAAGGTTATACTATTTTTTGGTTTTTCAGATTCCTTTGGTTTTTCAATTTTTCTTTTAAACTCAGATTTGGCAGCGGATGACATTTCCTTCATTTCTTTTTTTTCTTTTTTTGTCATAGGTCTTGCGGTAGATTTCTTAGCTGCCGGTGTTGACACTGCTCTTGCGACAGTTTTCTTAGCTGCGGGTTTTGACACTGCTCTTACAACAGGTTTCTTAACTGCGGGTTTTGACACAGGTCTTGTCACAGTTTTCTTAACTGCGAGTTTTGACACAGGTCTTGCGACAGTTTTCTTAACTGCTGGTTTTGACACTGCTCTTGCAACAGGTTTTTTTGCTGCCGGTTTTGACACAGGTCTTGCGACAGTTTTCTTAACTGCTGGTTTTGACATAGGTCTTGACACAGGTTTTTTCACAACAGGTTTCTTTACCACTGGTCTTGATAGGCTTTTTCACAACGGGCTTTTTCGCTACAGGTCTTGGCGCAGGCTTTCTTGCTGGTATAGGTTTTTTCGCTACTGGTCTTGATACAGGTTTTTTCACTACGGGTTTTTTTGCCACTGGCCTTGACACAGGCTTTTTCACAACAGGCTTCTTTGCCACTGGTCTTGCCACGGTTTTTTTCGCTACTGGCCTTGACACAGGCTTTTTCACAACAGGTTTCTTTACCACTGGTCTTGACACAGGTTTTTTCACAACGGGTTTCTTCGCTACTGGCCTTGATACAGGCTTTTTCACAACAGGTTTCTTTACCACAGGTCTTGGCACAGGCTTTTTCACAACAGGCTTCTTCGCCACTGGTCTTACGACAGGTTTTTTTGCTGGTACAGGTTTCTTCACCACGGGTTTTTTTGCCACAGGTCTTGACACAGGCTTTTTCACAACAGGCCTTGATACAGGTTTTTTCACAACGGGTTTCTTTGCTACTGGTCTTGGCACAGGTTTCTTTATTGGCACAGGCTTTTTAATAACAGGCTTCTTTGCCACTGGTCTTGGCACAGGCTTTTTTACTGGTATAGGTTTTTTCACAACAGGTTTCTTTACCACTGGCCTTGATACAGGTTTTTTTACTGGTATAGGTTTCTTCACCACGGGTCTTGGCACAGGTTTCTTTACCACTGGCCTTGATACAGGTTTTTTCACAACGGGCTTTTTCGCTATTGTTTTATTCATAATTTCGCTCCCTTAATTTAATACAGGAAAAAACGTGATGATGATATAGAATACTACAGGAACTATAGAAAGTAAAGAAATATTTTTTTAGAACAACTCTGCGCTCTTTGTAACCTTGGCGTTTCTGCAAGATTTTTTTAATTATATGATGTCAGGCGCAGAGCATGATCTGTCGGGCCGCAGGACTTCCGCTCCGTTACGGTAAACATGTTTAACATTTGCTCCCTCTTCAAGATAGCAGTGAATAATTATTCTTATAGTCCTTTCAAGGGAATTTTTACACTGAGGCTCCTGCACCGAAAAAAGAGCAAGACTGTTTGCGGCGCCGCACCTCTTTCGTAAAACTGTACAGGGATTCACAGCATCAATGTCGCATGTAACTGAAAAAATGACAGATACGATGCCCTCCTCATCAAGCCCGTTTAAATGCAGAAGTTCTTCATACATTAAAGCAACCTGATTACATATATCGTCCTGCGTGTTTTCACATTGAACAGCGCCTCTTAGAGCATATAATCTTTTCATCCATTCCCCCTGGAAAATGCGACAATAAAAGCCTCATAATATACAATACTAATACCATATAAAATAAAAACTAGGAATATAATCATTTTCCAGGGACGAAACTCATGCTGGCGGCGGATTATAAAAAATATACTAACTGCAAATTTGTAAATTGAACACAGGCAAACAAGAAAGGCTGAATACCGCAGAATAACCAGCAATAAAATCAAAGTTGAGTCTGAAAAATCAGTCTCGGCAAGATAAACTATCAATGTAATTATCGAAACAAAAAAACAAATTACTAAAATCCAGGCGGACAGACTTTTATACCGGATTTTATGTCTTTTGTTTTCTATTTCCTGTATATCGCCCATCAACTTCTCCATTTTATACTTGCAGCTTACATCAATTCCTAAAAGAAAGCTCATATTGCATAAAAAATCGATATATGTATATTATATTACAATATGAAAAAATTTTTAATTACCCTTTTTATACTTATAATTCTTGGTGCAACTGCTTTTTTATTCGGCTGGGTACAGTTTTCGGTTCCTCCGGGGCAGTACGGAATTATCATATCCAAAACTCACGGGACAGACGGGCAGCTTGTGCGCTCCGGAGAATTCCGCTGGCTTTGGTATAAATTGATACCGACAAATGTAAAAATCGCCATATTCGATCTTGAGCAAAAAAGATATACGATAAGTTTCAACAGCGCTCTGCCCTCCGGGGATACCTATGCCTCCTTTGCGGGTCTTGCAAACGCGGATTTTTCCTGGAACCTGCAGGGAGAAATCAGTTTTAAAATGGATCCCAATGCGCTTGTAAGCCTTGCAGAGAATAACAATATTACAAACCAGGAAGAACTGGATAACTACTTAAGGACTGCCGCGCAGAGTATCGAAGTAATTATTCTACGCATGTTTTCATCCGAAGCGGACAGCGAAAGGCTTGAAAGAATCCTGTCAGGAAACAGGGATCAAAGACTGGAGACGGATATTAAAAACGCCTTCCCCTGGATTATTGATTTCTCGCTTGTGATCAATTCCGCAAAATATCCTGATTTTGTTCTTTACAGCATGCTTCGTCTTTTATACGAGGAGTTTCTTGCAAGGCAGCGCGAGTATATTTCAAATTCATTCGGCAGAAGAGCGGAAAGCCACATCGAAACGCAGCTTCGTTTTGAAGAACTGGAAAGATACGGAGATTTGCTTACAAGATTCCCCGTACTGCTTGAATATTTTGCCCTGGAAATAAATAAAAACCAGTAACTGCCAAATGGGTGAAAGTAACCCGCCCGGCGCTCTGTTTGTTGTTGAATAAAGCGCGTAAATAAGTTAATGTTTACAAACGGCCGATTTTAAGGAGATTATATGCATAAAGCGGCAGCCTGCTTAATATTGATACTTCTATTGGGTATGCCCGTCCTGCTTGTTGCCCAGGACAGCAATGAGCCGGAAATAGATATTGATTGGGATATTTATACCGCAGATTTATATGTCAGAGGGGACCAAACATTTATAATCTCTCTTGGGGTTGTGTTTCCTACTATTTTTATTAATAACGGGAGTAAGATAGCACATCAGATAACTCCGCCTGTCGGAGGCATCGGTTTACTTAACTATAATTATTATTTAAACTCCCGTTTCTATATTGGAGCGGAGCTTGGAGGGTTTTTTCTTCCAACATTGGCCAAGAACACCGTTTTTATTATTCCTCTTGGAGCAAGTGCCGGCACCCAATTTCTTGCAGGGCGTTTTGAGTTTCCCCTTTTCCTGACTGTCGGCATGGCATGGCAAAACTATCTTAATCTTGGGTATTACGGCCTTTATGCAAAGGCAGGAGGTTCCGCCTATTTCAGGGCAACTTCCGAGTGGTCGTTCGGATTAACTACCTTCTGGAGCTGGTTCCCTCAATGGACAGATGATCCTGCAAAAAATGTTCATGGTAATTTCCTTGGGTTAACCCTTTCCGCGCGTTATCATTTTTAGTATATTTTGAGGAACAAATGAAAAGAAATATTTTGATTTTTTTATTTTTAATGATAATTTTTTTGCTTGCATCCTGCAATGATCCTGTATTTTATACTGTTTCACGCGAGCTTCCGCCTCTTATACCGCGCATAGCCGGCTCTCCTACAAATCTTGTTAATTTTGACGGCAAGATGTATGTCGCATCCGGCAGAAATCTTTTTAACTATCAGAACGATGTCTGGAACCATATGCAATTACCAGGCTGGATAAGGGATATTTCCGCTACAAATAACTATCTTTACGCCTGCATCGAGGGGAATCCCATGTTAAAGCGGTCTGCAGATGGAATTGCCTGGGAAGATATATCCACAGAGGGATTAAATATTCAATCATTATTCGGAGCCGGCAATCAATTGTTCTTCAGCGTACTTACAGGTTCCGTTTATGAATTTTACTATGTACAGGACGGCAGTTCTTCTGCAGTTCCCATTGACGGTACATTCTCTCTTTTAAGCGGCATTGCATTTAACGGTACTTATTTTCTGTGTACAAGTGACGGCATTTATTACACAACAGGCGGCAGTCCTATTATCACCCTTGTTCCTGAAACTTCTTCCAGAAATTTCAGGGGAATTATACTGCTTGGGGATAATGTCACGGTTGTGGCGATAACAAGAGGCGGTGATTTATTCAACATAACAGTTGGCGGGGCGGTATCTTTAAATGTTAGTATGGGCGGACGTCCATCCAACGATAAGGGCACACTTGCAGTCTATACGACAAAATGGGAAGGTCATGTTCCAATTTTTATGCTTCTTGCGGGAACACAGGATGTTTTAAACTCATTCAGTTCAAGCGATACGCATGGTTATTTGGAGCTTGAGTTAAGTTTGGCAGGCGGATTTGAAGCCGGCAGTTCATTCAGATGGCCAGGATCATTCCCGAGTTCTTCTGTTCACGATTACGAGCGGTATTTATCTTCGATAGGCAAGCACGGAGTTAATCATATTCTACAGGCCGCAGACGGAGTCCTTTTTGCTTCCACCCAGCAAAAGGGTGTCTGGTCATACAGAGACCGTTCGCATATCGGCGGGTGGCAGTGGAATGCTGAAGAATAAACAGCGTCATTAATGAACGAATTGTTTTCATCAAAAAATGAAAAATCGTCTGGTGAATGCAGTCCTCTCGCCGACAGAATGCGTCCGCGTACCCTGGAAGACATTATTGGCCAGGATCACATTGTAGGGCACGGAAGACTTCTTCGCCGTGCAATACAGGCGGATCGCCTTTCTTCTATAATTCTCTACGGTCCTCCAGGGACTGGAAAAACATCTTTAGCCGCTGTTATCGCAAACACAACACGCGCTGCCTTTGAAAAATTAAATGCAGTCCTTTCCGGCGTTAAAGATATACGTGAAGTAATTGACCGCGCCGATGATCGCTTCAGGCTTTACGGTAAAAGAACGATCCTTTTTGTTGACGAAGTCCACCGCTGGAACAAGGCTCAGCAGGATGCGCTGCTGCCGTGGGTAGAAAACGGAACATTGATACTTGTAGGCGCAACAACTGAAAATCCTTTTTTTGAAGTGAACCGCGCACTTGTAAGCCGCAGCAGGATTTTTCAGTTAAAACCCATGGGCGAAAACGAACTTTTGGAAACTGCAAAGCGCACTCTTTTGGATAAAGAAAGAGCTTACGGAAATTGGGATGTTCAATTTGAAGAAGGGGCCTTGGAACATCTTGTTGAAATTGCCGGAGGAGATGCGCGCAGTTTATTAAATGCAATGGAACTTGCGATTGAAACAAGCTCGTGGAATCTGCCCGGGCAAAAAGAAGCGGACGGCTGGCCTCCTCCGCCCGGCGCACAAATCCGTATTTCCATGAAAGCGGCGGAAGAAAGCATCCAAAGGCGCGCGCTTTTATATGACAGGGACGGAGATTACCACTTTGATACAATCAGCGCATTCATAAAAAGTGTGCGCGGCAGTGATCCGGATGCCGCTCTTTACTGGCTTGCAAAAATGGTGAGGGCAGGTGAAGATCCAAAGTTTATTTTCAGGCGGATGATAATACTTGCAAGCGAAGATGTAGGTCTTGCAGATCCTCTTGCTCTGTCTGTAGTTATTTCCTGCGCCCAGGCCTTTGAACGCATAGGGTTTCCGGAAGGAAACTTCCCTCTTGCTCATGCCTGTCTTTATTTGGCAACTACCCCAAAATCAAATACAACAATGTCCTACTTTGACGCTCTTAAGGAAGTTGAAAGAGAAGATGCAGAAGTGCCAAATCACCTGCGTGACGGAAGCCGGGACGCACAATCCTTCGGCCACGGTGAGGGGTATGTCTATCCTCATGCTTACCGCGATCATTGGGCGGCGCAGCAGTACCTTCCAGGCTCTCTTCGCGGAAGAACTTTCTACATTCCTTCTTCGATTGGATACGAAGGAAAAATCCGCGAGGATGTTTTACAAAAACGGGAATTACAGGCAGCAATTGTTTTAGGCTCTCAGGCGGACAGCGATAATGATATACTATCATGGTCTGCGGCGGCAAAAGGAAGAGAAAGCTGGTTTAAACGTTTGGAATCCGGCCGCAGTAAACTTCTATTAAACGACAGAAACATTATTTTCTCATCGGCATCGCCTGCCCGCCAAAATCGCATCCTTGTACCTCTTGCAAATGACGGCCTTCTGTTATGGGAGAGCTTAAGAAAATGCCCGGAAGGTTTGACTGCAGCTCTTGTATCCGCTCAGAGCGCAAAAGATGCTCTTTTACAATATGCTTCCATACTGGATGACCTTGAGAAACCTCAAATTGCCGTAACAGAAGAAGTTTTGCCGGAGCCTTCATTCTGCGAAGAGTGGTTTTCCTGCTCTCAATTTGACCACATATTAATCCGCGCAGTGCGCTTATCATTTGAACCTGATTTTCTCTGCCGCAGAGCAAGACCCCTTCTGTCAAAAAACGGCAATTTAATACTTTTATGTTCTCCGCCAAAACTTGGCCAGAGGGTATCGCGTATTTTAGCGCGTGAATGCGCACAGAATGAACTTGCTTTAAAACTTGAACAGGCAGAAGATGCATTTTTTAACGATTCTTCTTCTTCAGGTTTATTTGATGAAGATGATTTATCAAGCGCATTCATAAAAAATGGTTTTATTCCAGGCATTCAGATAATTGAACAAAAAGAGGAACGTTTGATTACAGAAAGGGATCTCGCCTCTTGGTTTAACGCCGGGAAGTCACGCTGGGGATCATTTATGGCAAAACACCTGGAAAAAAAAGATTTTGCCGCAATAGAAGATATATTACGCAGCAGAATCCAAAAAGGCCCTGTTAATTGGCTGTGGAAAAGCATCTGTTTCAAGGCAGTAATTTCAGAATAGTTTTTTATTTTAAAAGCATAATTTTAAAAAAAATTCACAATATACAAATTCCATGATATATTTGTATTATAATATAAATATATTCCAAACAAGAGGTAGAATGTGAAAAAGGAAACAGCCAGTAAAAAGACGGTAAAAAGCACTTTAAAAAATGCTGCAAATTCAAAATTGGTAAAAGCGGCCAAACCTGCTGCTAAAAAGCTTGTAGATGCAGCAAAACCGGTTGTAAAAAAGGCAGTGGCAAACAGCGCAACTGCAAAAGCGGCGGCAAAGAAAGTTGCCTCTGCAAAGACAGCTGTAAAAACTGCGAAAACAAAAGCTTCTTCTGTAAAGACAGCCGTGAAAACCGCGGCAAAGTCAGCTACATCTTCTGTGGCAAAAACCGCTGTAAAAAATGCGGCAAAAACGGCCGTTAAGAATGCGGCAACTGCAGCTGTTAAAAGCGCTGTAACAAGCAGTATTAAACCGGATAAATCATCAATAATGAAGACTATTGAAAAACTTACCGGTTCCCAGGGAGATATGAGCCTGCCGGAGGGTAGTGCGCTGCAGCAAACAGGGCAGCGCCGTCCATTAATCGTTTTCCCGAAATAAACGAAAAAAAAGTTTCATTATCGAAAGAATTTATTAAAGTATTTTAATTAATCTGCCGATAATGAAACTGGGAAGTTGTCTATAAGCAGAGTTTCCGCGGATTCTGCTTTAGATTATTTTCCGTGGCAGCTAAAGCTGCAAGGAAGCAAGGATGCTTTCTTAAAAGTTCAAGGAGGATCTTATGATCATCAATCACAACCTGAGCGCAATGTTTGCGGACAGGTCCCTCAAGGTAACCCAAGTTTACCTCACCAAAAACATGGAGAAACTCTCCTCGGGACTTCGTATAAACCGGGCCGGCGATGACGCGTCGGGATTAGCGGTTTCAGAAAAAATGCGAAGCCAAATTCGTGGTCTTAACCAGGCATCAACAAATGCTCAGAACGGCATTTCCTTCATCCAGGTGTCGGAAGGATATCTACAGGAATCCCAGGATATTCTCCAGCGCTTAAGAGAATTGGCCGTTCAGGCTGCCAACGGTATCTACAGCGATGAAGACAGACTCTACATTCAGGTAGAAGTATCTGCTCTTGTTGACGAAGTAGACAGAATTGCATCCCATGCTCAGTTCAATGGAATGAACATGCTCACAGGACGCTTTGGCCGCCCAACGGGAGAGAACGTTGTAACAGCTTCAATGTGGCTGCATATCGGCGCCAATATGGACCAAAGAGCACAGGTCTTTATCGGCACCATGACAGCAAAGGGATTGGGCATCCGTCAGATGGATGAGTCCTTTGTAAGCCTTTTAACGCCGGATGATGCCAACAGAACCATCGGAGTTGTAGATGCCGCGCTTAAAATCATCAATAAGCAGAGGGCCGACCTTGGCGCATATCAGAACCGTCTTGAACATGCAGTTCGCGGTCTTGACATCGGCGCCGAAAACATGCAGGCCTCCGAATCCAGGATAAGAGATACCAACATGGCTAACCAGATGGTTGACTATGTAAGGGACCAAATTCTGAATCAGGCAGGAACTGCAATGCTTGCGCAGGCCAATCAGAGGGCAACTTCGATATTGTCATTATTACAATAATGTGATAATATTATCGAAGTAATAGGCGGCTTGAATCCTTAAGATCCGTGGAAATGGATTCAAGCCCTGCTCTAGTTTCGTCGGTATTTATACTTTTTAAATGCCGTACAGGGTTATTTGACAAAATCCCTTCAGCCGCCCGGCTGCTTAATTTAAACAGCCGGGTGAACGGGACAGCATGAAACGTTTAATTTATTGGCATTTGCACACAGTTTTTAAGCGCGCTATAAATTAATCGTTTCGTTCTGTTTGCAGATGTACAGAAAGGCAGCCCGGACAAGTGGCCGGACAAGCGCGAGACCTTTTTGGAAACTGCTCCCGTGAACGGCTTCGGCATGGATAGCCGAAGATAAGCAAACATGGAGGGTATATAATGATTATTAATCACAACATGAGCGCCATGTACGCCGATCGTCAGCTCGGTGTAACACAGCTTTCGTTGACCAAGAACATGGAGAAATTAAGCTCCGGTATGAGGATCAATCGTGCTGGTGATGATGCTTCAGGACTCGCAGTCTCCGAGAAAATGAGGAGTCAGATTCGCGGTTTGCAGCAGGCCGAACGCAATATCCAAAACGGTGTGTCTTTTATTCAGGCTTCTGAAGGTTATCTTCAGGGAACCCAGGATATTCTGCACCGTCTTAGAGAATTAGCGGTACAATCAGCTAACGGAATCTATTCAGACGAGGATCGCATGCAGATTCAGGTCGAGGTTTCAGCAATGGTCGACGAAGTCAATCGTATCGCTAGTCATGCCCAGTTTAACGGCATGAACATGCTAACTGGTGCATTTGCCCAGGATTCGCAGTCAGGCAGAATTATGCAATTGCAGGTTGGTGCGAATATGGATCAGAATGCAAGGATTTTTATCGGCGATATGTCCGCAGGCGCGCTTGGTTTAGTTGATTCTCAGGGAAGTTCCGGAAAACTTACAATTGAGGATCCTGCTCAGGCAAACCTTGCAATCGGCACTGTTGACAGCGCGTTAAAGATTGTTTCAAAACAACGCGCAGATCTTGGCGCTTATCAGAATCGTTTTGAAATGGCAGCGCAGGGCGTAGCCATTGCGGCAGAGAATATCCAGGCTGCCGAATCACGCATCAGAGATACGAATATGGCAAACAAGATGGTTGACTTTACAAGGGATTCCATCCTGAACCAGACCGGAACCGCAATGCTGGCACAGGCCAATCTGCGGACACAGTCTGTTCTGCAGCTTCTTTCGTAATAAGCTCTGGCGATTTAAAAACAAAGCGAAACAAGAGACTTCTGGACGTCGTCTTTTTTTCGCATCAGCAATCAGCGCCCGGTATTCCGGGTGCTGCGGGAAGGACAGTGGAGTTCGCGCCTTCACTGTCTTTACCTGACCACTTAAAGTTTTATTTTTGCTGTATAAATATTGTAAATTAAATAAACTTTAAGCGGTCAGGTGGCTCTTCCTTCTGCCAGGGATTGGCGGAAGGAATTATCCGGCACAATCCTTGGATGCCGGAGATTTTACATGGAGGTATCAAAATGTCAGTAGCAAGTGTGGGATTTTCTCCTGTCTCGCCGGCTCCGCTTCCGGGCGATATACGCCAGCAAGCGTACAGACAGAATACTCAACCGGAAAATAAGGTAAAACCTCAGGCAGTTTACTCTCAGGCAGCAGATCTGGAAAAAATTGGAAGCGCTTTAAACAAGAAGCTGCAGTTTGTGGTAGATCACAATTCAAATGAGGTGATCGTCAAGGTCATAGATAAAGAGACCGATAAGGTGGTTAAGATAATACCGCCCGAAGAATTGCAGAGAATGCACAGAAGTCTGAAGGATGCTATTGGTCTTTTATTTGATGAAATGGTCTAATTCGGCAGGTTCAGCCTGTATAAGCGGGGAGATTCAGGTTTATGTCCGACATTTATATTCCTGGGGTAAGAAGCAGGTTTAATTCTGATCAGATAGTTGAAGACCTGATGAATCTTGAGAGAATTCCCAGGGACAGAGCGCAGCGTAATATAGACACTCTTCAGGTTCAAAAAGGATATTGGCAGGAAGTAGGAAGGCGGATAAGTTCCTTGCGGGAAAGTTCCCGTATGCTCTTCTCTTTTCAAAATCCCTTTAACGACAGAATCGGCAGCAGCACTGACAGCAATGTAATTACCGCCACAGCGACAAGGGAAGCTGCAGAACAATCGCTTCGTTTTACAGTAAAACAGCTTGCAGCCCAGGACAGATTCCTTTCCCAGCCTATGGATGAAAGGGCAAGAATCGACGCAGGCAATTATATTTTTACCGTTGGAAATGAAGAAATATCGATTAATTTCCGCGGCGGCACTTTAAGAGAATTTGTTGATATTATAAACCGCAGAGGCCGCGATAAAATTGCAGCCTCACTTATTGCTGTACAATCCGGGACAAGATCCCTTCTTATAGAAGCAAAGGAAACAGGTTCAGAAAACAGGCTTGGATTTTCAGGCGATGCAGCATCCTTTGCCATGAGTATAGGCATGATGGAAGTCAGCGCCGACTCGCGCAATATCACGATTGATGAAAGCCTTATACAAAGAAACGCGGCGAATAATTCAAATGTAACAGTAAATGAAGGAATACTTCAGGCAGGTCCAAACTCTGCAGCGGCTATTCCTGTAAATATATTTGTAAGTGATGATTCTCCTTTGGTACTAAGGCTTGAAACAAGAACCAGAGTAGAAACAGGCGACACTCATAATGTGCCGAAACCTCCCCCGGGCCCGGATGTTCCTTCGGGTTCTGTTACATATTCAGGCATTACAATTCAAAACGTACCGTCTGCAGCTCCCCTGCCCGAATTTACTGTTCCTGCTCCGCCGCCGCGCCATGATGACATGGCAGTTTTACATCTTGCTTTTTCTGACGGCACAACTGCAAGGCTTCCTGCAATAAATGATACCAGTGCGTTTTCTGCAAGGCAGTATAATCTTGCAGAAGTTGCGCGCGGAAAAACAATTGTCTCCCTCAATATAGAAAATTCAAATACACACAGGGATATATTTGTAGGCAAAGTTGAAGTGCTGGATCCCGATTCAACAAGCGGAGGATTAAAGCCGAAAAATGCTGTTTCCACATCGCGCGATGCAATAATCCTTATGGAAGGCATTGAAATTACAAGGTCTACTAACAGCATTGACGATCTTATTCCCGGCGTTACTTTGAATTTAAGGGGTACTTCCGAAAGGCCTGTCGAATTGAATATAGCCGCGAATGTAGAAGCTGTTAAAGAAGCGATTATTTCCTTTGTGGGGAATTACAACCGCCTGATGGCAGAAATAAATATACTTACGCGCAGAGACGACAGATTAATTGACGAACTTACATATTTAACAGCGGACGAAAAAACTTCCATGAGGGAAAGGCTCGGTGTTTTTGCAGGCGATACAACTCTAAATACATTCAGAAGCAATCTTTTACGCGCAGTTACAGCGCCCTACCCCACAAGCCTTGAAAGGGATCTTTCCCTTCTTGCCCAGATTGGCATAAGCTCAAATGCTACACGTGCAAGCGGCTATGATCCTTCACGGTTAAGAGGCTATCTGGAAATTGACGAAAGAGCGCTTGATCTGGCGCTTGAAACAAAGATATTGGCGATAAAAGATCTCTTTGCAAGCGATACAACAGGCGATATGTTAGCTGATACCGGAGTTGCCTTTAATGTGGATACCCTTGTAAGGCCTTTTGTAGAAACAGGCGGTATTATTTCATTAAAAACCAGCACGATTGATTCACGTATTAACAGTGACGAAAGACGCATTGCAACCCTTGACAGGCAGTTAGCGGCAAGAGAACAGGATTTACGCATTCAATATGCAAGAATGGAATCTGCATATGCGCGAATGGAGCAGCTTTCAAATTCGCTGGATAATTTCAGCCAGCAAAACCGCAATAACAGGTAACAATCATGGAAATATGCATTAACGGCAAGAAACTGGATGCGAGTCTTGACAAAGAAAATACAGTTGGAGAAGTTCTTGCGGGCCTTGAACAGTGGCTTACAGATTCCGGCCACAGGATCTGTGAATTAAACATAGACGGAAAAATCATTAATGCCTCCATGATAGAAGATATTTTTAACAGGGAAATTAAGGATATAAAAAATATTTCAATAAATTCAAATGTTGTAGCGGATCTTACAGCGGCAAGCCTTATAAATTTGCTTGAAGACATCAATGAGTATGAAAACTTAAACTTTGAAGAAAAAGCAAAGTATTACAATAACTGGAAAGAAACTGTAACTGCTCAATATATCAGCGCAGAAATACCTGATCTCTATTCATTTTGCGCAGGCACTTTTATCAACGCTGATATGTCGCCGTCTGTTTTACGTTCAATAACAGAAGAAATACAACGGGAGGTAAACACGCCTGCGGATGAGTTTAAAAATTTACAGCCCATATTAAATGAAATATGCGAAAGGCTTATTAACCTCCCTCTTGATATTCAGACAGGAAAGGATGCGCTTGCAGCCCGTACAATTCAGACATTTTCCGCAGTAACAGAAAAAATTATAAGAGTATTCAGGCAATTGGATACTCAGGGTTATTTAACTTCTGTTGCCGGAAATGAAAAACCTCTTTCCCAGTTAATTACTGAATTTGGAAGTGTTCTTAAGGATCTTTTATTTGCATATGAGAAAAACGACTGCGTTCTTGTCGGAGATATAACAGAATATGAGGCATCCCCAAAACTAAATGAGCTTTACAATGCCATTTTGGATAACATAAAAATTAAATCCGCGCTTCAGGGTGAAAAATGACAAATATTTTATTATTTCCGTTACAAATTTCCGTAACAGATTTTAATCTGGATTCAAATACTAATCCAATAACCGTAATTATTAGTTTTGGAGTAATTGCGGTAATTATCGCCGTTTTAATTATTATTAATTCATCAAAAAAACCGGGAGCTTCCGGCGGCAGTAAGGGCGGCGGCGGCGGGGTTAATCTTTTTTCCGGCTTTGCGCTTCACCGTATTGCAAGAAATATCGGGCTTAGCAACGAACAGGCAAGCATGCTTAACTATGTATTCAAGCTTGATCAGGTAACAGAGCCCGAAAAATCAATCAGCACTCCTGCCCTTCTTGACAGGCATTTCAGGCGCGCATACCGTATTTTGGAACAGGGCTCAGGCTCGGAAGCTGAGAATCAGCGCAAACTTTCAGTTCTTTTTTCTACCAGAAATATGCTGGAAAACAGCACATTCGGCGGAATGACTTCCACACGTCAGATAAAAGATGACACAGTTTTAATTATTAATACGGGCAAGGAAAAAATAAATATTCATGTTATATCAACCAAGGGTGATCATATAAATGTAGAAGCTCCCAAAAATGTCCTTGGAAGCCAGTTGAAAATTCAAAGGGGAACACGTCTTACGGTTCTGTTTTTTAATAAAAGCAATAAAGGTTTTTCTTTTGAAACCCGCGTTACAGGTTATTCAAGCTATAACGGACATCCTACAATGCAGCTTGCCCATTCAAATCAGCTGCGCTTTCTTGCCCAGCGGCGGTTCAGAAGAAGGCAGGCAGTTATTGCCTGTTCTTTATTTTTGGTATATGTTGAAGGAAGCGGAAAGAAGCAGCGCCTTGTTGTAGATAAAAGGCGCCTTCAGGGAAGTATTGCGGATATTTCCGTGGGCGGCTGTTCAATAAAGATTATGGCTCCCGTGCAGGTAGGCGCAAGATTTAAAATCGAGTTTGTGCAGACAGATGTTAATGTTGCGGCGTTGGGACAAGTTTTAAGATCTAACAGAACTGGAATGAATACAATAATTCATGTCAAGTTCCTGAAGATTCCCCAGAAATCGATGAATATGATTAATGCCTTTGTTTATGAGTATGGCCGTGAATAAAAATTAGGAAGGACAGGGAAATGAAAGTTATTACTATCAAAGACATGATTAGAAAAGATGTTCCAATCTACTACCGTATGTTATATACAGGTGTCGCTGTCATTGAACTTAATAACAAACCTTGTGATTTTCGTATTGATTTTTCAATGGAATTAAAGCCGACAGGAAATAAGGAAATAACAATTTCATTTATTGATAAAATAGATTATCCCCTTGTTCCCTTAACAAAAGAATTAAAACAATTCATTTTGGAACTTGACTGCGCCGGGGGACTTCCTGAATAAGTTGTATAATGTTAGAAATCATCTCCAGCACACCGGAAGAAACTAAAGAAATTGGAATAAAAATCGCGTCTCATTTAGGTTCAGGCTCTGTTGTTGCCCTTGAGGGAACTCTTGGCAGCGGCAAGACATATTTAACCAAGGGAATTGCCCTGGGGCTTGGAATTGAAGAAACCCTTACAAGCCCGACCTATACAATAGTAAATGAATATGAAAGAGAAGACCTTCCTGCCCTGTATCATATTGATGTTTATAGATTAAAAGATGAAAGGGATTTTTCTGATATTGGCGGAAGTGAAATAATAAACGGCAAGGGGATATCTGTAATTGAATGGAGCGATCGTATCTTAAAATTACTTCCTGCACAGGCAATCTTTGTATCCCTTGTTATAACAGGAAATGAATCAAGATTGATAAAAATAAACGGGTTGAATAAATTATGAATAATTTTTCCGTACGGCCGCAAAAACGCCTTCTTGCAATTGATTGTGCAAGCTCTTTACTTTCCATTGCCGTTTTAAATGAAGATGTCATCCATTACCATGAAACAGAATCTGAAATGAAGCTGTCAGAGCTTATAATGGGCTGTATCGGCAGTCAGATGGAAAAGGCTTGCGTAAAAGCAAAAGATCTTGACGGCGTTCTTTGCATGGGCGGCCCGGGTTCTTTTACGGGCCTTCGTATTGGTTATTCAATTGCCAAAGGACTTGCACTCTGCCTGTCCGTTCCGTTTGCGCCCGTGCCGACATTAGATTGCATAACAGAATCAATTTACAACAATGAAAGATATCCTTATGATTTAGAAAACAGCGTTATACTTTCCTTAATTGAAGCAGGAAAAAATGCATATTTTTACGCATTTTACAAAAACGGCCTGCGTTTAACTGATGAAAAGGATGCGGATTCCATTCAGATTTTGAAGGAAACTGAAAACTACAAAGAGAACATCATTGTAGCGGGAAATTGCGCTTGCGAACTTGTTAACCGTTTGCCTGAAAATCCCGGAAAAAACAATATATTTAATAATGTAAAAAGAGGATATGCAAAAGAAATAATATCCATTGCAAAAAAAAGGAATATACTGGATAATGACTGTACTGCATATTTGTATTCAGGCCCCGAATATATAAGGAATACTTAAAATCAGGGCGTAAAAATAACTAAAAAAACGGCGGAAAACGGCATGGCTTACATTATCGAAGAAGGGGAACTGGAACCTCTTGATGAATCTGACGGCGGAAAAAAAATAGAAGAATTATATAAACTTGATGCCGACGAAGAAGCGGAAGCCTCATTTTTGCTGTCCTCCTCTCATAACCCTTTTAAGACAAGCATTTTCCCTGTTTTAATTATTAACAACAGGTTAAGAATCATTTTTACCAACGAATCCTGCGAACAGATGTTCCTTGGATTTACGCATCTTATCGGCAAATATTTCTTTGATTTGTTCGGCAAGGCTTTTTCCATAGAGGACGCCAGAAAAATAAGGGATACTATAGTTAACGGCGGTAACGGTTTTTCCTGGAAAGGCACAGCCCTTTTAAAAACAAGGGATACCGTTTCAATTCAAATAAGGGTTTATATTTTCCCTCTGGAAATGGATTTAAAAGCGCCAAGTGATTTTGTCGTAATGTTTGATGATTTTACGGAAGAAAATAAAAAGCTTTTACGCTCCGTCTTTCTTTCCCTGCTTGAAGCATCAAAACTTAAGGATAATGATACAGGCAAGCATATTATCCGCGTCAATGAATATTCCAGGCGGCTTTCTGAAGAACTCTTTAAAACAGGCGGAGATGCATTTAAAAGAATTGATGCTGATTTTATAGACAATATCGGCTTTTTGGCCGCAATGCACGATGTTGGTAAAATAGGCACTCCGGATGATATTCTTAACAAGGAAGGCCCTCTTTCAGACTGGGAATGGGCTGTTATGCGCGAGCATACAAAAAACGGCGCGTTTATTCTTTCCACATATCCAAATCCGATGGCAAAGGATATTGCTCTTTCTCATCATGAAAAGTGGAACGGCACAGGATATCCTTTCCAGCTTGAAGGTGAAATGATCCCTCTTGCGGCAAGAATTGTTACAGTCGCCGATGTCTACGATGCTCTTAGAATGGAAAGAAGCTATAAACCTTCATTGAGCCATGAAGTTTCTATTACAAAGATTATTGAGCAAAGCGGCAGTCATTTTGATCCAAAATTAATTGATGTTTTCAAAAAAATTACAAATGATTTTGAAAATATTTATAACAAATACCGGGACTGATGATTTACGAATTTTCACCTGAATCAAGTTCGCTAAAGGCATCAGATAAAAACTGATTCAAAAAAAGCATTTTGTCCATCTTTTCCCAGCGTTCAAGTGTCTTTGGTATGCAGTCCTGCAATGAAAATCCGAATCTTTGCTTAAAAACATTGGCATCCGCTCCTTTTATACAGCGAAAACCCATTAAAATACTTTCGCGTATCAGCTTTTGTTTATCAAGGTCTTCACTAATTGCAGTTTCTATTGAATGGCTGCCTAAATACTCTTTAACATCTTCCCTGTAGGTAAATCGTTTTGCAGTTCCCAGATCTTCATTTACAATTGTACCTGATGCAGCAGGACCTGCGCCAATCCAGCTTTGCATCTGCCAGTAGCGCATGTTATGAATGCATATTTTTTCTTTAATTGCAAAGTTGGATATTTCATATTGATTAAAACCCTTTTTTAAAAGCGCATCGCATCCTGCAAGCCAAAGCGAATCAGCTTCTTCTTCAGACGGAATTTCAATTTCCCTGTTTTCTATCTTTTCTTTCAGAAGCGTTTTATCTTCCACAGACAGGGCATAAAGAGATATATGCACAGGATTAAATGACAATATTTTATTAATATCTTCAAGCACTATTTTTTCCTTTTGGAAAGGAAGCCCTGTAATTAAATCCGCCGAGAATGAACCCGGGAATAATTTTGAAACAAGCGCAAGTCTTTCCATAAGCATATTTTCATCTGATTTTCTGTTAACAGCAATGCGGCAAGGTTCATGAAAGGTTTGTACGCCAAGGCTGATTCTATTTACACCCTTATCCTTGCATGTATATAGAAATTCTTCTGTTACAGATTCCGGGTTAACTTCTACTGTAAACTCAAGCGGTGAAAAAGCATTATAATTTTTTAGCTGTAATTTTTTCAGTTCATCAAGGAGCGTACTAATATTTTTACCCAGCAGGGAGGGCGTTCCGCCTCCAATATATACTGTTTCTATTTCGTTTACGGAAAAATACTTTATTTGCTCCCTTATATCATTTATAAGCGCTTTTATAAATGAATTAATATAGTTATTTTCCTGCGGATCAATTTTTTCAGAATAAAAATCACAATAATCGCAGAAGGAAGAGCAAAAAGGAATGTGTATATAAAGAGAAACACTGCCTTTCATGCAAAGATTACAGAAAACCTATTTTATTCGGCGGCCAGAACCTTAACACTGCTCTTGCTTTAATAATTGAAGGTGATATAGCTCCCCATGTGCGCGAATCGTTTGTATTGCTTCTGTCGTCAGAAACCACATAGCATTCATCCGGCCCAAGTATGATTGTGTCCATGCTGCCTGAGAACGGAATAGAGTCATCCCACAGCTCTCCTGAAATATCTCCTGTTTGAGGAATTGACGTATGATACGGCCTTTGAGACAGTTCATACTCTGTAAGGGCAAATGAGCCTTGCGCTTCTTTTACCCTGAATCCGTAATTACTCATGGAAATTTCATCCCCGGGAAGGCCAATTACCCTTTTTATATAATACTGCCCCTCACCGGAGAAAATGCTCACCTTTTGAGCTGTGAAAAATCTAACAAGCCCGTCTGCAAGGCGCAGAGGCAGCTTGCTGTCCTTATAATGCCTTTTATCTACAAGAACAATACTGCCGCGTTTAAAAATATACTGACTGTCTTCTTTATTAAAATTCCACGGCGGCGTAAAAGAATAAAAAATAATTCGATCGCCTCTGTTAAGACCGGGCTGCATTGTATTATTATCAACAACCCAAACAGAAATTAAAAATGCGCAAAGACAGTTATATGTTATGTAAAAAAACAGAAAAACAAGGAAAAACTTCAGCGCTCTGTGCCTCTGGTGTTTCTGGGCTGCATATGAATAATACGTTTTTTTTTCAAACATTTTATTTCATTCCCCCAATATTCATTAATGGCCAGAAAATTATCATGCCCTTACCGAGCACCTTGGATGTTCTTACAGGACCGAAAAAGCGTCCGTCATTTGAACTGTCACGGTTGTCTCCCAGTGTAAAAACCCTTCCTTCCGGCACATACCAGCCAAGACGGTTTCTTGCAAGCAAGGTCGAATAGCGTTTGTCATGTACGGCAGCTTTTCTTAATGTCTCAAGCCTTGTCCTGTGAAATGCAATTCCGTCAGAATAGTATTGATTATCAGTCTGCAAGGCCGTGTTCATAAGGCTCTGGGAAACAGGAAGCCCTGCGTCATTCCAGCCTCTTGCCTTTCCGGCAGCGGCAAGGGACAGATAATGTTCCTCTTTCATAAGTCTGTTTATATTGTGTCCCCATCCGCGGGATGCATTATATTCCCTTTCACTAACCCATGAGTCTTCACCGGCAAAACGTATTTTCATTTCACCCTTGTCAATTAAAAAGCGATCTCCTGCCTGCCCCGCGGCTCTTTTAATCAGAAAATGAACCCTCTGCTCTCCTCTTTCATCCCTGTCTATATCTACAAGAGAAAGGGTCAGCATATAAATTATTCTTTGCGCAATGTCAAACACAGTGCCGCGTGATATGTAGTCGGGACTTTCAAAAATAATTATGTCATTTCTTTTTGGTTCTATCAGGCTTGGCAATTTGGCAAGACCCGGCAGCAGTTCAGGTCCGTATATCAGTTTATTAACGATAACATGATCGCCTATATTAAGCGTATCTATCATTGACCCTGAAGGAATCCTGTAGGCCTGTACCAGATATTGATTTGCAAGCAATACCATGCAAACAGCCCAGATAAATGTTTCAAACAGGTCAACAAGAGGTTTTTTTCTTTTTTGTTTTTCTTTTTTGATATATTGCACCCTTGCCCGGTGCGTTAGATATTTTTCTGTAATTAACTGAACATTATCAAAGAAATCATTTTTTTGCATCGCTGAATTTTACCATAAAAAAGGCCAATTGGGCAATAGTAACTATTTAATCCAAATGGGCATGTTATGCAAGAGATGAAAGCCTTTCGCGTAAAAATTCGCTTTTTTCCCTTAAACCGATATTGCCTGTTGCAAGTATAAGCACATTTGGTTTTTTTGGATCCAGCTTAAGCTTTCCCTTTTGCTCCTGCATAAGCCTTACAAGCTTCTCTACTTTTATACGCGATACTTTTGCAAACTCGATGCGTACAATTCCGTTTTTCTCCTTTAATGAGGAGACTGAAAGAAGACGGCAGATGATTCTAATTTCCGCAAGCGATAAAAGAGAAGCAGCCTCATCCGGAAGAGGGCCGAAGCGATCAAGGAGCTGCTCGTAAGCGCTTTCCAAATCATCTTTTTCCCTTATGGCTGCTATCATTTTGTAAACTTCCATTTTATCCTGCGCGGAATCAATGTATGAATCCGGTATAAAACCTGAGTATTCAAGTTCAAGAAGCGTTTCTGTTTCCGCCTCATAATTTGAATCCTCCAGCCTTCTTACAGCTTCATCAAGCAGCTTTATGTATAAATCGAAACCTACAGAATAAATAATTCCGGACTGTTCCCGTCCAAGAAGATTACCCGCTCCGCGGATTTCCATATCCTTCATGGCTATTTTAAATCCGGAACCCAACTCTGTAAAATCCGATATTGTCTGTAATCTTTTCATGGCAATCTCTGAAAGCGCCTTTTTTTCAGGATAAAAAAGATAAGCATACGCTATACGATCCGATCTTCCTACCCTGCCGCGAAGCTGGTAAAGCTGTGAAACTCCGTAAATATCGGCCCTGTCAATTATGATTGTGTTAACATTGGGAATATCAATCCCGTTCTCAATAATTGTTGTTGAGACCAAAACATGAAATCCGCCGTGTATAAAACGCCGCATGACATCTTCCAGATCCCGCGCTTCCATTTGTCCGTGCGCAGTTTCAATAATCATTTCAGGCATCAGCTTTTCCAGCTTAAGCCGCGTATCCCTTAATGTTTCAATCCTGTTATGAAGGAAGAAAACCTGCCCTCCTCTTTCAATTTCGCGGCGGATTGCGCGCGTTATAAGATAGTCATCGTATTCCTCTACAAATGTTTCAATTGGATGGCGTCCTGCGGGAGCAGTAGCTAAAATACTCATATCGCGGATTTTAACAAGGCTCATATGCAGTGTGCGCGGAATAGGAGTTGCAGAAAGCGTAAGACAGTCTACATTAGTTTTCAGCTCTTTTAGGCGTTCCTTGTCTTTAACGCCGAAGCGCTGCTCTTCATCGATTACAATAAGACCGAGGTTCTTGAATTGCACATCACGCTGGATTATGCGGTGCGTTCCTATTAAAAGATCAATTTCTCCCTTTTTTAACCGTTCAAGAATGATGCGTATCTTTTTTTTATCCACAAAGCGGGATAGCATGGCGACATTAACGGGAAAATGCGAAAAACGTTCGCAGAAATTTTCATAATGCTGCTCTGCAAGAATTGTAGTGGGAGCAAGGAAGGCAGCCTGTTTACCGCCCATAATGGCTTTAAAACAGGCACGCAGCGCTACTTCGGTTTTTCCGTAACCAACATCACCGCAGACAAGCCTGTCCATAGGGGAAGAGCTTTCCATGTCCTTTTTAATTTGGGAAATGCATGCAAGCTGGTCTTCAGTTTCTTCAAACGGAAAAGCCGCTTCAAACATTGTCTGCCACTGCGTATCCAAAGGAAATGCGTATCCTTGAGCCTGTTTGCGCTTTGAATAAAGCTCTATCAGTTTTTCAGCTATGTCCTCTACAGATTTTTTTACCTTGTTTTTACGGTTCTCCCAGCTCTTTGACCCGATAGTATCCAGCCGCGGCGGATGGCCCTCATTTCCGATATAGCGCTGGACAAGGTTTAATTGTTCAACAGGAACAAATACAGTTTCTTCGCCTGCATATTCGATCTTTATATAATCTCTTTCATGTCCCAGCGCATGCAGCCTTTCAATACCCTTGAATAATCCGATGCCGTGATTAACATGAACAATGTAATCGCCGGGATTTATTTCAATAAATGAATCAATAGGACTTGAACGGACAGTCTTCAAAGACCGGGGCGGACGTTTTCTGCGTCCGAATATTTCGTTTTCCTGTACCAGCATAAACTTGATATCAGGAAGGCAAAACCCCGCAGTTAATGGAACAGCCATAATCGAAAGTGATTTATGGGTATCCAGTATCATTTTGATCCTGTCTGCCTGCACTTCGGATTCCGCTGCGACTGCTATTTGCCAGCCGCTGCCAAGAAGAGAAGAAAACTCTTCTTTTAAGTAATCCATATTGCCGAAAAAACTTCGCGCAGGCTCGCAGGCAAGTTCAATATGGCATACATCGCTTTTTGCTTCTTCTTTGATTGCCCTGAATGAAATGATACGGCCGGAAACAGTCTTATAATTTTTTATCAAATTATCATAATTAAAAAGCAGACGCTCCGGCAGCGGATATTGGCGTTTTGCAATGGAAGAGTTCTGGGAATGCTCCCTTACATTTCTTGAATATAAACCCTGGTATTCACGGATAAAACCCTCATATGCATTTTCCAGTCTTTCACTGTCAACTAAAATTAATGTCCCGTCAGGATCAAGATAATCAAGCAGGCAGCCTGGTTTTTCAAAGGAAAGATGAAAAAACATCTCTTCGCCCGCCGCATTACGGTGAGTAATAAGTTCATCTATAAAGGCCCTGCCATTATCTGAAAACTCCTTAAACAGGGCAAGATTTTTTTCAAGCGTTTCAATCCTGTCATCGCTCCAGATTACTTCTTTCATTGGACAAATTGTCAATGAAGAAAGCTTCTCATTGCCGGTATTCTGCAAAACAGGATCAAACTGCTTTATTGTTTCTACTTTGTCAAAATCAAAAAGAACCCTGTATGCCTTTTCGTCTCCTCCCATGAAGATATCCAGCACTTCTCCCCGCAGCGCAAACTCGCCGTGAATCTGTACCCTGGGAACTCTTGTGTAACCGTATAAAACAAGTTTTTTCGCAAGTTCTGCAGTATCAATCTGATCTTTAGGCCTTATCTGTACAAGAAGCTCTTTTATATATTCACCCGGAGGCAGGGGAGATAAAAGCGCGCGCTGAGGAATAATTACAATACCAGCCTTTTTTAACGATAATTCGCATAAAACCCTTGCTCTTTCACCGAAAATCGCCGCAAGAGGAGTCAAATCACGGTAAACAGCCGTTCCCCAAAAAGGGAATTTAATGCATGGAATGCCGGATGATGCCAAATCCAGAATAATGTCTTCTGCGGCGATTTCATGAGGAACAATGACAAAAATCTGTTTTTCTTTGAATGTTTTTGCAATTAAAAGCGAGTTTAGGGCGCCTTCGCTTCCTTCAATTTCGATTGGAAAGTTCCCGTCCCTTACATCTGCGCAAAAGGATGAAATCGTTTTAGAGTGTCCTATGTTTTTTAAAAGCTCATTAAATGATAAGGTATTCATATAAATTAACCGATTACTATAATATAGGAGTGTGTTCTCTTTGAACACCCTGCGCAATATACGCATCCTGTGAATCGTCATTTAAGGGAAGTATGATGAAAAAAATATGCATTTTAACAGTTTTATTTTTTCTTGTTGTTCCAGGTCTTTATTTTTTATCCGCTTCTGAAGCAGGCAAAGTTGAATTTAATATACGTTTTTTTGACAGACGGATTTATCATGTAGAATCAGATCCCATTCTTGTGCAGATAACCATCACAAATAACAGCCCCCTTCCGTACCGCTTTAAACTGGCAGATGATCGCGGTTTTTCTGTTGACTTTGATATAAGGACAATGTCCAACCGTTCTCTGCCCTTCTCCGATTCATTAATCCGGAAAAGGACGCAGAATGTCCAGGTTTTCTTTCGTGAAGTCGCTATAGAAAGCGGAGAGTCTTTTTCATTTGTAGAAGATCTGCGCGATTATATCAGTTTTGGGCAGAGCGGCTCATTCAGGGTTCGCGCAAAGGTGTACCCTGAATTGATCCGTTCGTCTGCAGTTCCTGCAATCGAATCAAATTTCTTAAATCTTAATCTGCGCCCGGCTCTTATTTACGGAGAAGACGGCATCCCCCTTGAAATGGATATCGCAACCGGAGCTATACTTGTCAAACAGAAGATTCCGCCCGATGAAGTAGTCACTTACATGCTTACCGCCCGGCAGGAATCTCAGTGGGAAAGATTCTTTCTTTATCTTGATACCGAAGCCATGTTAACGCGCGATCCTGTTCAAAGGCGCAGATACACAGCAATGAATGAAGACGGACGCCGCAGAATGCTTTTAGAGTACAGGCAGAATCTTCAAAATGCCACTGTTGACGGAGACATTTTTGTTATCCCTACAACCTTTGATATTTTAAGGACTGAATATAATAATGACAGGGGAACTGTTATTGTTCTTCAAAGATTCAGGCTTCCGAATTATACAGAACTAAGACAATATACCTATGATCTTGAAAAAAGAGATAATTTCTGGATCATTGTAAATTATTCGGTACAGGGCATGGGAACTGTTGCCAATGATTGACAACCTCATATTATTTGGATAGGATAATTTTGTGAGCAAAAAAGCATTAATTATTACTGACGGAACAGAATCTATAGACGCAATTGCCTGCCTTATAGCGGCGGCTTTACCCGATTATAAAGTTAAAATATGCTCCGGGCATAATTTTGAGGGAACTGACTTACTTCCTGTTGATGTTTTTTTTATTGGCTGCGAATCTTCTTCTCCCAGGTTATTTTCTTATTTTGAAGACTTGCTTTCTCATATTAATCTGGCTTCAAGAAAATGCGGAGTTTTCTCTGTAAATGAAAAATCCTTAAAGTACCTTTGCGCCATTGTAGAGGACTGCGAAGCATCTTTGGGCTCTCCTCTTTACGTATCCAGTAAACCAGCTCCTGTAAAAGAGCTTGAAAAATGGGTAAGGACAATTATATAATGACATCTTTTAATCTGGATGATTATATAAGAAAAATTCCTGATTTTCCAAAAATGGGCATTCTCTTTTACGATATAACAAGCATTTTGGCATCCCCTGTTGCATTTCGTTACTGCATAGAAAAAATGTCCGAAATCTACAAGGATAAAAATATCGACGCTATAGCCGCAATAGAAGCCCGCGGTTTTTTATTCGCGGCGGCTTTTGCCTTTAATATGAATATACCCATTATTCCAATCCGTAAAAAAGGAAAGCTCCCCGGCGTTACTCTTGCAAGAAAATACGCCCTTGAATATGCACAGGCTGAAATTGAAGTTCACAGCGCAGATGTTCCAAGAGGCAAACGTGTTTTACTTACAGATGATTTAATTGCAACAGGCGGCACATTGAACGCGGCAAGATCCCTTTTATCGGAAGGGGGTGCGCAAGTACCGGAAATCTTCGGCATTGTAGGACTGCCTTTTTTAAATTACAGCAAGATACTTGATCCCACGCCAGTTACCACCTTAATTAATTATCAATCAGAGTAGATTTCCTTTCGCTCTTAGGAGTTCGATTCTCATTTCTTGTTATTTATTGATTTTATTTGCACCTAATAATTTTTTTTCTTATTAACTTATAGCCCCTAGGAGAATCGAACTCCTCTTTTAAGATTGAGAATCTCATGTCCTGACCGATAGACGAAGGGGCCTTATAATTAATATATCAATTTTTTTAATGTAATGTCAATTAAGTGTAATTCTTCAATAATAAAATTAAATCAATTATAGAATAAACTTAAGCAAGGCAGACTGCGCCCAGCTCTGCCGGCGACTTCGGTGTGAAGTCCTAGCCGGCCACATCAAAATGTGCGTCAATTGCAGCCACAGCCGCCCGGAGCCGGCAGGGCTGGGCGCAGTCTGCCTTGCTTACATTTTTTAATATCTAAAATAGATATTATTTTTTATCCAGATAATCTTTAATAATCGAAACAACAGAATTATTATTTATCCTTACAATCTTTTGCTCCCGCTCGTAATTCTCCTGTGAATCAGATGCGTGCGCTGTATTTACCATAATATTGCTGCCAAATTCCCTGCGTACTGTCCCGTCTGGCGCTTTAAGAGGATCTGTAGGCCCAAGAACATCACGGATTTTTTTAACGGCGTTTTCTCCCTCATAAACAAGGATCATGCATTTTACATTTCCCGGTTCTTCAAGCTCTTCATTTGTATATCCATTTGGTCTCTTTCCGGACATGAACTCTACAATTTGATGAAACTGATCTCTTGCGCATTCTGCGCCGAAACTTTTACCTAATACCTTTGACAATTCACCGCTTATTTCAAAATGAAATTCCTTCTCTAAAAGTTCCAGTGCCCTCCTGCCGAAATCCGGAGCCAGTTTTTCATTAAGCATGGCTTCCACAGGGCCGTAAAAATCCAGAGCCTGCGCAAGAGAAAATTTGTGTATTTTCATTCCGATTATACGAAGGCCAGTACGTGAAAACATATCAATAATAGCGCCAGGACGCGATGAATTATTTTTCCAGTTATCAGGTTTTATAATTACAAGTGTTCTTTCAATTTTTGAAGGATCAGGATAAACAACATTTTGAATGAGATTCTCCCTGCCCTGAAGAAAATCCGAAATAAATAACAGATCTTTATCCGCTTCTTCCTGATGCCTTGGAGTAAGAACTGCAGGCTCAAAATACCTTACTTCATCAGGGCTATGCTCAGAGAAAATCAAATCAGAGTAAGTGTCGCGTATTGTTTCTCCTGCAAGATAGTCAACTTCCACATGCTTTGTATATAAATGTCCGCAGGTATTTAAAAGCTTTTCGCATGGATTCTCCCCGCGGAATAACAATAAAAGAGTTCTATGAGGACGGCCGCCTGACGGCCCAAAATAATTTTTTACATAATCTGCAAGAAGTACAAGCTGATTTTGCGGAGCTCTCTGCCTGAGTGATTCTGCGTATTTTTGCGCAAACTCCATGTCAGGTGCAAATATCTGAGCGCCGACCAATTCCAGTTCCGTTCGCGTTAAAAGCCGTGATAACACACCGCCTGTTCTGCTCTTTGCTATGGTGTATGGTGTCACAATAACATAGGATAAACCTTTACTCATATATGAATATTATCTTAATTCCAAATTTAATTCCACTACCGCTGCGATTTTTTCTCAAAATGTGAAAAAACAAGTGTAAAAGAAGCTCTTCCCTGAGACACACTTCTAAGACTTGTCATAAATCCAAACATCTTTTCCATGGGAGCCTGCGCTTTAATTTCATCGATATCAGGCTTGGAGTTCATGCTTAGAATCTGCCCTCCTCTCTGTGTAACAAGGCTCATTACTTCTCCTACAAAATCATGCGGACAACTAAGATCTACAGCCATTATTGGTTCCAGAAGTATGGGATTTCCTTTTCTGCATGCCTCATCAAAGGCAATGCTTGCGCAAGCTTCAAATGCAAACTCTGTTCCTGTCTGTTCCGAATATTGAATAGCTGTTACAGTTGCTTTTATATCAATACACGGGTATCCCATAACTATACCGGAGGAAAAAGCGCCGTTTATTCCGCGCTCTATTGCATCAAGAATCTCAGAGGGAATTTCATTTCTGCCGGATCTTGTTCCAGCCGAATTTACATACTTGTTCCCGGTTCCCCTTTGCGAAGGTTCTACACCTAATGTAATGCCGGCGGCATTTTCTTTTCCGGCAATAATTTTTGAATAAGTCTCTGTGTGCTCAACTTCAATGCTAATCGACTCGCGGTATGTAACCTGCGGATTGCCTGCTTTTGCGCCAAGTTTGAATTCCTTCAAAATACGGGTTACAAGCACATCAAGATGCAGTTCACCCATACCGGAAATTATAAGCTGTCCTGTTTCATCGTTTTCCCTGATTGTAAATGTAGGATCTTCTTTTGAAAGTATAGAAAGCGCATCCTTTAACTTGTCCTGATCCGAAATTGTTTTTGGCTCTATGGAAATGGAAATTACAGGCTCCGGAAACTGCATTTTTTCAAGCAGAACAGGCCAGCCCTCGCTGCCTATTGTATCGCCAGTCTGCGCTAATTTCATCCCGATAACAACGCCAATGTCCCCTGCATAAAGACTGTCTACAGGTTCTGATTTATTTGAGTGCATTCTTAATATTCTGTTCGCTCTCTCCCGCTTCTTCTTTCCCACATTGTAAACTGAACTGCCCGATTTTAAACTGCCTGAATACATTCTTACATAGCAAAGAGATCCGGCTTCCCTGTCATTTTGAATTTTAAACACAAGGCCAAGGGGCTGCCCCTGCGGATCGCATGGAATGCTTATGTCTTCTTCCTTTTTAGTGTTATGCCCAATAGCTGCATCTGCTTCTTCAGGAGAAGGAAGATAATCCACTATGGCATCGATGACAGGCTGAACTCCAATATTTCGCCTTGATGCTCCTGTAAGCATTGGAAGCACCTGTCTTTTAATTACTGCTTTTCTTAGCTCAGTTTTTATAATTTCAGCTTCAATTTCCCCGCCTGCAATATATTTTTCAGTAATTGCATCCGACACGCCCGATAATGTGTCAATTAATTTTTCACGCCATTTTTTTGCTTCTTCTGCATGTTTTAATTCTATTTCAGATGTGACCATTTCTCCGCCGTTACCTGTCCAGCGGATTTCTTTCATTTCCAGAAGATCAATAACACCTTCAAAATTACTTTCTTTCCCGATTGGAATTTGCAGCGCAACGGTATTTATCTTTAATTTGTTTTTTACATCTTCCATTACAGTAAAAAAATCTGAACCTGCTCTGTCCATCTTGTTTACATAACCTACGCACGGAACATTATATCTTTGCGCCTGACGCCACACTGTCTCTGTCTGAGGCTCAACTCCATGAACCGCATCGAAAATTGCAACAGCGCCGTCCAGTACACGAAGGGAACGTTCAACCTCGGCTGTAAAATCAACATGTCCGGGAGTATCTATAATGTTAATCTGAACTTTTTTCCAGTAAGTGGTTGTTGCGGCGCTCTGGATTGTAATTCCTCTTTCCTGCTCCTGCTCCATCCAGTCCATGATCGTATCGCCATCGTCAACTTCGCCGATACGATGGCTCTTTCCGGTATAAAACAGAATCCTCTCTGTTGTTGTTGTCTTTCCTGCATCAATATGAGCCATGATGCCGATATTCCTCATATTGGATAACATATTCATTTTCTAAAAGCCGCAACCCGTTCCCATTTTAAAACAGGGAAATATTATTTTGCGAAATAGGATATAAAAATACCCGCAACTATTGCAGAACCAATAGTACTTGAAACAATCGGACCCATTGCATGCATTAAAAGATGATTATCAGGGTTGTACTTCTGCCCCATCTTCTGGGAAATACGCGCTGCCATCGGCATCGCTGAAACTCCGGAATTTCCAATAAGGGGATTAACCTTTCCGCGGGTAATAAGGCACAGTAATTTGGCTACAAGAACTCCTCCGATTGTTCCAAAGGCAAAAGCCAAAAGTCCGCAGGCAATAATAATTAAGGTTCTTGGATGTAAGAACCTGTCTGCTGTAGCAGATGATCCTATGCCCAGGGCTACAAGGAATGTCAGTATGCTTAAAAGGTCGTTCTGGAAAGCCCTTACATATCTGTCAGCAACTCCGCTCTCCCTTATAAGATTCCCGAGCATAAGCATTGATATTAAAGCGCCTGCCGCAGGAACAAACAGCAAAGTTATAATTGTGCAGATAATCGGAAAAAGCACTTTTTGTTTTTGCGTAACTCTTTTTGGCTCCGGCATTATAATTACCCTTTCTTTTGCCGTTGTAAGAAGCCTCATAATGGGAGGCTGGATAAACGGAACAAGGGCCATATATGAAAAGGCTGCGATTGCTATTGGCGGTAATAATTCCGGAGCAAGACGTGTTGCCGCATATATTGCCGTAGGACCGTCTGAACTGCCGATTATTCCAATGGCGGCCGCTTCCTTTAAAGAAAAACCTTCATATCCAAAATACGGCAGTAAAAGGTTGCCGAAGAAAAGTGAAATTCCAAAGGCAACAAAAATCCCAAGCTGACCGCCTATACCTATTAAAGCGCTCTTTGGGTTTGCAATTAGGGGGCCGAAATCTGTCATTGTCCCAAGGCAGAGGAAAACCAAAGGCGGATATATAACAAGGCGGATACCGCTGTATAGAAAGTTCATCAACCCAGGAAGCATTTTTACGCCTTCCTCGTTGTAAGATCCTATTTCCCTGAATGCTGTTTGATATTCATGATACGCATTCAATCCTACAACCGGCAGATTGGCTATTAAGATACCAAAAGCCAGGGGAAGAAGCAAAAGCGGCTCATATTTTTTTATTATCGCAAGATACATAAAAAACAGGCTGAGTAATATCATAATTGCCTGGCCCGTTGTCATGAACGGTATGCCAAAAGTTGAGATGATACTTTCCAAGATCGACATAATATAATTCTCCTTAATTATGAATATTGGACTTTCTGCAAAACCAAAAGCCTGTTTTACTAAAGCCTTATATATTATTCAATTTTTGTATAACCTTCGCTTGAGATAATCGCATCCAGTTTTTGTCCGTTTCTGCACATTTCACATTCGTTTGTTGTAAAGAGTTTATAATCGGGTATGTCTTCCGATGTAAACAGGGTGTGCACGCTTAAACTTGCATTTATATCCAAAGCGCGGTACAGGGCCGAAATACCCGCAAGATTCCCGCCGTAATAACTTATGCATTCAAGGGCAATATTGAGCGTCCGCCCGGATGATATTGTCGCAACAAGCAATAAAATATTTTTTCCGTTTATCCATTTTGCCACATTTCCCGGGAAAACAAGCTTTCCATAGGCATTATTAATAGGCGATACTACATGAATTGAGTTACCGGAGTTTATTCCAGATGTTCCTTCCTGAACAAGTTCCTGCGCAAGATACGCGCCTATTACTTCCATCTTTTCCATACAAACAATTGTATCAACAGGCGTACTTGATAAATAGGGGATTGCAAGTTCTCTTGCAACATCTCTTGCAACTGCAGTATCGCTTTTTAAAGTGCTTACATCCAGAAAACTATTGGTATGCGCGTTATTTGTAGTAAAATGACCAGGCGTTATGTTAATGGCAATTAAAGGATTTTTTGCCAATGATACACTGAAAACATTCTCTTCCATATGTCCCTCCTGATATATTGTAAAATAACATTAATCGTATAAAATAGTCAATATATGAACACAGATGTTAAAAACACAAGTAAGCTTATACTCATCCCTTGTATTCTAATTTTTTGCATTTTCCTTTTGATATCATGCTCAAGAAGCGTCATTGTACATGCTGATTCTGATGTTGAAACCGCAGAAGAGGTTATTATTGATCCTCTTCGTATCCGTTCATCGGAGATTGTATCCTCCATGAGTGAAAGCCTTCTTGCCTCGCAGCTTTTAATAACGGGTATTGACGGAAATACTGGCCTTCTTCCCCATATGATTGAACTCCTTAGCGGAGCTCCTGCAGGCGGAATAATGTTTTTCAGATACAACCTCAATACCAATACCGGTACCATCCGCTCATTAATATCACAGTGCTCATCCCTTATAATAAATCAATCAGGGATCGCTCCGTTTATTGCCGTGGACCACGAAGGAGGAACGGTAAACCGCCTTCCGCGTTCAGTTGCATCATTGCCTTCTGCTTCCTCATATTGGGATGTTTTTAAGGCTGAAGGAGAGAAAGCGGCTCTTTCAAAATTACAAAATGACAGTTTTAAAGCAGGGGCTGAATTAAACGATCTTGGTTTTAACATGAATTTTGCACCTGTAGCGGAGCATCTTATTGATGAAAACCGCGATTTTCTTGCAATGCGTTCATACGGGCCGAACCCCGGTTTTACGGCAAAAGCGGCAAGCCTCTTCATGCAAAGCATGGCAGAATCCGGTGTGTTATGCGTTTTAAAACATTTTCCGGGCAGCGCAGGCCATGATCCTCATTATGCAGTTTCTGTTTTAAACACCGATGAAGCAGGGTTTGACATTCTTGTTTATCCTTTTCGGGAAGCTGTAAACAAGGGCGCAAGAGCTGTAATGGCAGCTCACACTTCTGTCCCTTTTATTGATGATAAAATTGCAAGCCTTTCTCCTGTTTTTTTAAATGATATTTTAAGGGTCAGCCTTAAATTTGACGGTATAATAATCAGCGATGATTTTATAATGACAGCCGCAGGAAATTTAAAACCTGAAGATGCTACAGTGCTGTCTATTATAGCAGGCTCTGACATGGTTCTTGTCTGGCCTCCTTATTTGAGAAGCACACACAGGGCAATTATGACAGCTTTGGAAGACGGCAGGCTTTCATATGAAAGACTGCAGGAAGCTGCGCAGAGAATTATTTACGAAAAACTTTTGCTTGGAATTATCGAATAGAATATGTAAAGGCATTCCATAAATTATCCATTTGCGGCGGATCGGCTGTTACGTTTATTCTTTTGTTTTTATCTTTAAAATCTGTAAAACAAAGATACCTTGCATGAAGGCGAATGCCGCCTTCTTTCTCGCTGCGTTTTGCGCCGTACTTTAAATCGCCTTTTATGTGAATTCCAGCCGCCGCAAGCTGAGCGCGTATCTGATGATGCCTGCCTGAAAGAAGTTCTATTTCCATAAAAAGATAATTTTTGCCTTCTCCTGTTATCCTGTATTTTAATGAAGCTTTTTTGCGGCCTTCGGAGTCTTCGTTATACGCAAAGGATTTATTTACTTTCTTTTTTGTTTCTATGTAGTGAACAAGCTCTCCTCTTTCAGGCGGAGGGCTTGAAGGTTTTTCTGCAATTGCCCAGTAGCGTTTAACAGGAGTAAACTCATTTCTACCGGAAAATGAATTATTAAAAAAGACAAGTGAATCCCTGCAAAGGGCAAAAAGAGCACAGCCTGTCACTGGAACATCAAGGCGGTTTACAGCTTCTGCAGTATCTGTATTTAGAAACGACATAAGATTAAGAGCAAGATCTGTAATCCCGTCTTTAGCGCCCTCTACAGATTCGCCTTTTAACTTGTTAATGACAAGGCAAACATCATCCTTATAAAGAATTCTGTCTTTTAAAGGCAATACATTTATTTCTTTCATAAAAAATGATTAAAACCTTGTTATTTGTAATTGCGAAGGAAATTTATAAGAGGTTCATGCCATGCCTTTGATGTTTTGCCTTCCTCCAAAAATTTGTAGTACAAGGACAGTATATGCTCCTTTATCTGCACCTGGTCTTCCTGTGAAATCCTTGTAGCCGGGGAAGCTGAAGGATGGACATTTCTATATTTTTGCCCATCCGCCGGAAGCGGCGCAGGACTAAAGAGAAGGTCTAAAAAACTTTCCGCTTCCTGCACAGGGAAATGTTCTTTGTTAAACATTGTCATTGCATAAAAGGCAGCCGGTAAACAGTTAACGCTGTGCTGTTTGACAAAGAGAATTGCCTGGCTAATGGCAAGAGCGCCGCATTTCATTTCGTCTATCTGTTCTTTTAATTCTTCATATTTACCCATTTGTTTTGCAATGGCGGCAAATTGCGTATAGGCGTGAATTACTACCATAACATGAAGGCTTGGAATACACATTAAATGAGGGTCTACCATGTGTATCAGAAAAAAACGCGGAGTTGCTATGTAGAATGGACGTTTTGTTGTAGACATATTCCTTTTGTAAACTTCCGCAGCATGTTCGTACAGCTCCCCCATTGAATAAATAAAATCTCTACAGGGAACATATGCATCTCTTTTATAACGGCGAAGAAAGAAAGAAAGCATCCTTATCCAGTAATGAACAAAATCAAGGTAAATTTTAATCCATAAAGGCGCAAAAGGTATTTTTTCATCCAGAGTGTGATCCACGCCTGTTACAGGAATTCTGCCCGGTAAAAATGCGGCATGGTACTGCCTTAAAAAAAAATTAAAGAATATTGAGGGAACAGCCTTGCAAAAAGCCGGACGCAAAGACGGTAAAAAAAATGATTTACAAAAGGCATAAAGCCAGTTTTCATCGTAGACGCTTTTGATGATTTTCATTTTATTACTATATCAAATTTAGTATTTTTTTCATACTATGCATTTTACTTAACACTTTTTAATATATTGACAAAAAAGTCTTCATTACTATATAAATACCGAATGAATAAATTTGTTATATTTGAAGATATAACTATAAAGTGTAAAGAATACCCCCCCCCCCGCTAAATATCATCACAATAAACAAAATAAACTACAAAGCATTCTCGTTAAATCAATCTATATAAAAGGAGTCTCTTTATGAAGAAAAAAGGATGGCAAAACAGGAAAAAATTACTTTCCATATTATGTTTTGCGCTGGTTGCACTTGCATTAATTGGCTGTCCGGATACCCCTCCAGGTGAGGGTACACCCACGCCTCTTACAGGAACTGTTTCCATTACAGGCGCCGCGCAGGCAGGACAGAGTCTGAATGCGAATACCGAAAGTCTTTTGGGATCCGGAACTATTTCCTACCAGTGGATGAGGGGTGATTATGTAAACGGTGAGTTTTTTGAAATCACAGGCGCAACAGAGCTAAGCTACACACCCGGCGTAAATGATGTAGACAAATTCTTAAAAGTTCAGGTTACACGCTCGGGCAACACTGGTTTTATACAAAGTGAAGCGCGCGGAAGGGTTTTACCGGAAAGCGCTCCTACTCCCACTGTTACAGCCGTTACAGTTTCACCTTCCAGTCCTGCTGTCGCAATGGGCGGAACACAGTTATTTACTGCTGTAGTAAGCGGAACAAACAGCCCTCCCCAGTCTGTATCATGGACAGTTGAAGGCGCAGGTGCGGGAACATCGATAACTGCCGCAGGAGGAAATCTTACTGTTGCCGTTAATGAAAGCGCTGCAACGCTTACAGTAAAAGCGACATCCACATTTGATAATGATATATCCGGAACTGCGACTGTAACCGTTACTATGCCCGATCTGCATGGGACTGTTATCATTACAGGAGTAGCCCAGGTTGTTAAAATGGATTTGACTGCCAATACAGAAAATCTTTCAGGAAGCGGGGATCTAAGCTATCAGTGGAAAAGATCAGATACTGCTGTCTCAACCGAAACTGAAGATATAGAAGGCGCTACTAGCATAATTTATACACCAACAGAAGATGATGTTGGTAAATTTTTAAGAGTAGCTGTCTCAAGAGCCGGCTCCCTTGGAACCGTTACAAGTCTTGCAGTTGGTCCTGTTTTGGCGGAAGCTGCTCCCACACCTGTTGTAACTGGGGTAACTGTCTCTCCAAAAACACCAACAGTCGCAATTGGCGGCACACAGCAGTTTACAGCGCTTGTAACAGGAGATAATGATCCTTCTCAGACTGTGTCATGGAGCATAACAGAAAACTCGTCTCAGGAAACAACAATTTCATCCGATGGTCTTTTAACTGTAGCATTACTTGAAACTTCACAAACAATAATCGTTACTGCGACATCTACGCAGAATATTACTGTTTCTGACACTGCATCTGTTACAATTCCAGTCCCGACAGTAACAAGTGTAAATATTACGCCCTCATCAATTACATTAATCAAGGGCGGCGTGCATCAGTTCTTTGCAATAGTAGCCGGTACTAATAATCCTTCTCAAACTGTAACGTGGAATGTCGAAGGCGGCATAGCAGGAACTTCAATTTCATCTTCAGGACTTCTTACTGTTGCTGCTAACGAAACAGCCGAAACCCTGGAAGTAATTGCAACTTCCGCTCTGGACACAAATGTAAGCGGAACCGCGGAAGTTATAGTTGAGAATCCGCCGGAGCCTGTTGTAACAATTGTAAATGTAAGCCCGCAAAATCCAATTGTCGGCAAGGGTAATACCCAGCAGTTCAGCGCATCTGTCATAGGACTTAACAATCCGTCTTCTGCAGTTTTATGGAGTGTTACAGGAGCTTCAGATGACACACAAATTGATGAGTCCGGGCTTCTTTCAGTAGCCGAGGATGAAAGCGCTTCTGCGATAACTGTTACTGCAACATCGGTGGAGGATGATTCCAAATCGGGATCCACTACCGTTCACCTTCTTGATGCAAGCCTTTTACCTGTTGTCCAAAGCGTTGCAATAAGCCCGCAGGAAGCCGATGTAACTATTGGAAGTCCTTTTACATTTATCGCTTCAATAACAGGATTAAATAATCCCCCGCAGACTGTAATTTGGACAGTTGAAGGCGGCATCACAGGCACTACAATAACAAACGGACATTTAAATATTGCCGCAGATGAAACAGCGCATACCCTGACCATTAAAGCCGCATCTGCTTTAGATTCTTCAAAAACGGATACTGTCACAGTTAATGTGGAGCGCTCCATTTTAACAGGTTCAATCCTTATTACAGGCTCTCCCAGAGTCGGAAGCACATTAGGTGTAAACTTAAGCAATATCTGGGGAATTGGAACCATAAGTTATCAGTGGTACAGAGCTGATACTCCGATAACAGGCGCAACGCTTTCAACATATACGCCTGTTGCAGCCGACGAAGATCATGCTCTTCATGTGAGCATAACGCGAACCGGAAATACAGGAACTATTACAAGCGCCAAGACGGCCCTTGTTCAGGCAGCTCCTGAGGATACAGGAATTGTAAACGGCACCATTACAGTTAATAACGGCATTAATAATGTAGTAGTAGCCCTTGATAAATCCGGCGTTGTTTCACTGCCGGCGGAAGGAAATCTTACAGTAGCTGTAGAAGGTTCATATCAGGCGTTCAGATGGTATATAGACGGCATTGAACTTGCAGATGAAAAAGGCAGGAGCCTTACTGTCAACGGCGCTGATTACGGCAGCGGAACCTACCGCATACTTGTAATTGCCTACAGAAACAATGTTCCGTATTCCCAGGAATTACGGTTCTCGGTTAATTAATAAGGAGATATGTAAATGAAACAAACATTAAAATTGCTGCAAAAAGGCGCAATAGCCTTTACCCTGGGCATTTTCCTGATTTTTACAATAACAGCCTGTCTTGACGATCTTGTAAATAACGGTATTGAAGGAAATGTTATTGTCTCTGTTGAAACAGCGGACAGAACAATACGCCCCAATGACATAGCGTCAGCTTCAATATTCGAAAGGATCGAAATTGAATTTTCCAAAGAAGGTGAATTAAACACATTAACTTTGCTGAAACCAAACACGACAGGGGGCATCACGCTCGAAGAAGGAACCTGGGCAATAAACGCATTTGGTTATTTGATGATTAACGGCATTGAATACGAGGCTGCGCGCGGAAGCTCTTCTGTTACAGTAGAAAAATCCGGTTCAAGGAATGTCTCAATAGACCTGCGGACAGGAATTTTCAGCGGAGCCCCCGGCGTATTCAGGTATGTTATTGATTTCCCAGCGGTCGTAACAGAGGCAACTCTTGCTATTTCGCCTTTAAGCGATCGTTTTGGTTACGGTACTTTAAATACGGAAGTTATAGCTGATCTAATGCAGGGAAAGGGAGATTTCTTTGATCTCTTACCCGGTTACTATCTTTTAAATCTCTCTGCTACATACGGGAATATGATGGCAAGCTGGAGTGAACTTGTTCACATATATTCAGGTCTTGAGACTCTTGCATCCCACACTTTTTCACTGGGAGATTTTAAGGGAATAGTTCAGGTTTCAGGCAGTGTTTACGGCGGGGAGCTGAACGGCGAGCATGTTGTTTCCGCTGTTGTCACAGCTTTCTCTGATGAAAACTATCTTAACCGCGTGGCAAGAGTCGAGATCCCTGCATTTACCAAAATGGGAGTATCTCCTTTTTATCATAACGGTACCTGGCTTATGAATGTTTCTTCAACATTCGCAGGAAGAAATCTATATTTTACAGTCGAGGAGACACGCAACGGCCCTGAAGGAACAAAGGTTCATATATATGAAATGGAACCGGCACAGATAGCCGCAGATGGAAGCACCACCTGTAATTTTGGAGTATCGTACAGCTTCTGGAGAGCAGGAAGATACATAGACAGCCTGACATATGAAATTCTGGAAGATTCAACTGTAAAAATCACAACTTTGGATGTTTTGGATTATCCAAATTATTATGATATTTTCTGGTATCAGATAATTGGAATGACATTACCTCTGGAAAACAGTATAAGATACGCCTATGAATTTGAAGCATGGACAGAAGAAGGGGATCGTCAAATTAACTTCCAGCACATTAATGATACGCAAAACCACGAAAATAATAAAAATACTTTCATTGACTTAAATGATGAAAGAGAACATTTTACAATAATATCAACTACACGCGTTAACTCTGCTACAGGGCGTGATATGCAATTCCAGGTCGGCCATAATGAAATAAAGGGAACACTTTTTATAAAAGTTAAATCGGTAGTACCCTCATATCAATATGCGCCTCCTTCTTACGATGAAAGCCCGCGTTTTACTGCAACAGCAGTTCCTCAAGGCATTCGTTTAAGAGCGGATTACAGAGGCCTTCCTATGGAAATAACAGGCGTTCAGTTTCAGAATTTAACGGCTGGCGGAAGTTTTGAAGCTTACTGGAATGATGTTAATAACCGCCCTGATTTTTACGAAGTAATCTACCCATATGTAGATGCCGGCAAGGAATACCGCTTCAGGTTAAACTGGCAGGGAAATCTCAACATGAGTACTCCGGAAATTACCGTTACTGCAACAGGCGGAAGAGGAGAACTATATTTTACAAATGCTTCAAGCCTTGCATTGTTTCTGGATGGAAACAACCTCAGGGTAAATACAGATCCTGTTTTATCCGATTTTAATAAAGCAGGCGTTTTAGATCCGCAGTACAGATACGCAATTGTAAGCGGTACTTCCTGGAACGATCCTGCCGCGCAATGGGGATACTCAAGAAGCTTTGATACACCGGTAATTTTTGATATTACAGACGCAACAAATATACCATTCTGGGTAGGAAATCCCTCAAGCTTTATCGGCAGAACATGTTTTAGTACCTTCCAGTATCATTTTAATTATGATGATGATGATATTTATCCGACAGACAGTCAGCGCGGAACTTTTTATACACAGAGCATTACAACAACACCCTATACATATCCCCGTATATTTGGCGCAACATTCACTGCCGAGCCGCATCCTGAAGGCGTAAAATTAATAGTACATATGGACAAATTACTGCCGCAGACAACTGCCTTTAATTTCCGCCTTGCAGATTATTCAAGCGCAGAGTTATGGGTAAGTAGTTCTGAGTTTACAGGGTTTGAAAAAGCCGAGTTTATTTATCCTTTTGTGGAAGCGGGAAAAACATATGTATTTGAAGTTGATTACTCCGGAACAAACTCAAGGGGAAGAGCCACAGTGACTGCAAATGCAGGCCTTGGAGAGTTAAGAATACAAAACGCAAATACAGCAGGAGCATCCTACAGCATCAGCACCAAAACCTTATCGTACACAGAACCCCTTATTAAACCTGTATTTAATTCAAGCCCGAAGATTACAGATGAGTTCTTCCGTATACAGTACTTTGCAGGCATTAACTGGGATGCAAACCAATGGTTAACAGAAAGACAGGCAAGCGAAGTAAGCAAAATTGTATTTGATGATACTTTTAATCCTGCTTTGGGTTATCAGCTTTCTAACAGAGTTCTCTTTTTAAATGCCCAGTATGCTGTAATTTACGACGGCCGTCTTTATAATTCTTCAGGAGTTTCAACTCCGTCTTTCAGATTCCCTGTCTTTGAACAGCCTCAAGGTCAAATACATACAAATCCAAATACCATTACTACAGTATTTGAGCAAAACAATAATATATATTTAAGTTACTCAGTTAACTCTTCTGGATGGTTCAATGCTAATGTTAATTACTATTACGGGTATTACAATATTAATTATATCTGGTATATAGACGGCGAACCAATACCTGTCAACAATAACTCAAATATATATTTTGATACGTCTTTGTATGATCCTGGAATGTATTATGGTCTTGCTGTAGTTGTTATAGACGGCGTTCCTTTCACCCAGGAATTCTCATTTAGGGTTGGAGAATAAGGAGTAAATCATGAAAATAATAAAAATAATCAGTCTTTTAACTCTTATAATTTTTGCGGCAGGCTGCAATGTTTTAATGGAAGAAGAGCCTTTAACAGAAAGCGATGGCGCCTTTCTTGTAAACATAGCTATAAACAGTAATGATCGTACCATTCTTCCCGCATTGGAAAACGGTTTTAGCAAATTTGTTATAACAGCCAGATCTGAAACATCTTTACTGACTCCTTCCATGGAAGTAATTTACCGCAGGGCATGGGTTTCACTTGGTATACCAGAAACAGGAGAATGGGAAATAACTATCATTGCGTATATAGAAATTGACGGCATTGAATATCCTGTGGCAAGAGGCAATGGTTTTATTACAGTTGATGAAATGTATCCAGATTACTCTATTTACATTAATGTTAATATTCCGGAGATGGAGGGAAACGGAACTTTTAACTACACTGTAACATATCCCCAGACTGCGTCCGTATCTGTAAAACTTGAGCCACTCCCCTTTGGAGAAGCTCCTGTAATTAATAATACAAATGCGGCAAACGGCCAATCTTTAAGCGCCGATGTACCTGCCGGTATTTATTTTCTTACAGTAAAAGCAACAGCAAACGGAAAAACAGTTACCAGAAACGAAATTGTACATATATACCAAAAGGCGCCTACAAACGCAAATTATATATTTACAAAGCTTGATTTTGGAGCTGAAAGTTTAACGCTCTCAGGAACAATTAAAATACTAATTGACGGCAAACAGCCGGATGCTGCCCACATTCAATTTGGCACAGATTCATTAAGACCAATCCACTCACAGCCTGTACTGGTAGATTTCGGCTCTTCAAATGACGGCAGCGCAACATGGTCTGTTACTGTAGATAACTTCCATGGAGCAAGCTCACTCTTCTGTATGGCAGGTTACGGCGATACGCCTATTATGTTATTAAAAGACATTGCAGTACCCCTTGATGATACAGATGGAATTGATCTTGGAGAAATTATTATAGTTCCGCAGAATACACCTTCCGATACCTGGATTAATGACAGTACCAGCGCTGACAATCCCATTAACTGGTATTCATTTGATATTTCAGAAGGAGAGACATACTACCTTTGGTTAAATAATAGTTATTATGGGAATTATACAAAAACCCTTGATGCAAATATCGCCATTTATTTATATGACAGTGATGGCGTAATTGTTGAACAGAGCGTTTTCTTTTATGATTATAACCTTTGGTATTATCCGTTTACTTTCACTATACCATTTGACGGCAAAATAGTTTTGGCAATAGGTTCCAACGCATTAGAGAGCGGTACTTACGCATTTGGATACAGCAATAACAGAAACTGGCATTATAATTATAATTATTATTAACAGCTAAGCCTTAATAAAGCCCTGGAAGCAATTTCCGGGGCTTTTTTTTTATTCCCCTTCCCATAAAACAGGATTTTTGCTAGACTTTGTAAACTGTTACATATAAAAAGAGGATACAAATGATTCGATGCGCAGATATTTCAAAAGGAACATGCCTTTTACAGAAGGGACAACCCTATCTTGTAGTTGACAGAGAGTTTCACACCCCCGGCAAGGGAACTGCAGTTGCCAGAATTAAAATGAAAAGCATAAAAGACGGCTCTGTATTAAGCATTACAATTCCTACTCAGCAGGAAGTTGAGGATGCGCAGGTTGAGCTTCACACCTGTCAGTATCAGTATTCAGATCAGGATAATTACCATTTTATGGACAACGAATCCTTTGAACAGTACGAAGTACCCATCGAAGATAATCCTGATAAAAAGTTATACCTTAAAGAAGGCGATTCCTACCAGATTATTATCTGGGAGGGAAAAGTCATAGATATTCAAATTCCCTACAAGGTAATTTTTACGGTAGCTGAAAGCGAAAATTACATAAAGGGTGACACTGCAACAGGAGCTACAAAGCCTATAAAAACAGATACCGGTTTAACGGTACGTGTTCCGCTTTTCATTAAACAGGGAGAGAGAATACTTGTAAACACCGAGACAAATGAATACGTTGAAAGAGTAAATTCATAAATAAAGAGGTAAAAATATATGAGTAAAGAAAAACTGGCATTGTTAGGTGATGAGGCAGTCGCTCTGGGCGCAATACATGCAGGTATAAGCGCAGCCTACGGATATCCCGGAACACCGTCTTCGGAAATTATGCAGTATCTCATTAACGAGTATAAAAAGGGAGGACCTGTCGCAAGATGGTGCGCCAATGAGAAAACAGCTCTGGAAGCTGCGCTGGGCGCTTCATTCGCAGGAAGACGCACGCTTGTTACTACAAAACATGTAGGCCTTAATGTAGCGGCGGATGCATTCATGAATGCTGCTCTTGTAAAAATAAAAGGGGGACTTGTTATTGCAATAGCTGACGATCCCGGAATGCACAGCTCCCAGAACGAGCAGGATTCGCGTTTTTATTCAAACTTCGCAATGGTTCCAACACTTGAGCCGCGCAATCAGCAGGAAGCATATGACATGGTAAGGGAAGCCTTCGATGTATCTGAAAAGTTTAATCTTCCTGTCCTTCTTCGCCTTGTAACCCGTTTGGCTCATTCAAGAGCCGCTGTAATTCCTTCAAAGGCAAGAGCGCAAAACCCATTAGAAAAAACAAATGAAAAGAATAAATGGATATTAATTCCCGCATTTGCGCGAAAAAATTATGTATCGCTCTTGGAAAAACAGAATCTGCTTCAGGCATGGTCACAGGATAACAAGGCAAATAAGTTTACAGGCGGCGATAATGATTTGGCGGTTATAACATCAGGACTTGGAGGAAATTACTACGAAGAGAATTTGGAAGACTTTTTAGCCATACGTAAAAAAAAGGGCAAAAAGGCTCCCATGCATTTGCATATCGGCGCCTACCCTCTGCCTGAAAAAACAATTAAAAAGTTCTGCAATGAAGCATCGGAAATACTTATTATCGAAGAAGGACAGCCTTTTATCTCCCAGAGGGTATTCGGCATTACAGGAGCTGAGTTAAAACCTGTTATTCAGGCAGGTGAACTTGATCCTGATAACGTAAGGATGGTTCTGGGGCTTCCGCCTAAAAAAGCCCTCAATATTGATGCCGGAAACCTTGCGCCCCGCCCTCCTGTTCTGTGCAAGGGCTGTCCCCACATAGACAGTTACGATGCGCTTAACAAAGCCGTTAAAATGCTGGATCCCCGTCCCGGACATCCCGACGTTGGAATCAATTCTGATATTGGCTGCTATTCACTGGGTGTTGCGCCTCCCTGGAACGCAATTGAAAGTATCGTCTGTATGGGCGCCTGCGTAGGTATGGCCAAGGGCGCCGCCGATTCAGGCTTAAAATATGCAATTGCTGTAATCGGCGATTCCACATTCCTGCACGGCGGTATTACTGCATTAATAGATGCGGTTAACGCAAATGCGACAATGACTTTGATCATCCTTGATAACTCAAGCGTTGCAATGACGGGCTGCCAGCCTACCATTATGCCCTCCGATAAATTAAAGGGGCTTTTAATTGGTTGCGGCGTATCACAGCAGCGTATTGTTGAACTTGAAGCAAAACCAAATCTTGTTGATGAAAACGCGGAAAAAATGAAAAATGAAATCATGCAAAATGGAGTTTCTGTAATCATTCTAAGACGCGAGTGCCTTGAAGCGTTCAGAAAAAACAAGAAAGAAAACTTTTAATATTTAAAAGCCATGGTTGCATTGTAATCATGGCTTTTTATTGACAATTACCGTTAACCTATGATATAATGCAGGTTAACATGAAATTAAAAGAAATCCGTAATCGTTATGTATTTGCATCTTTATTTGCCGCATTAATAGCAGTCTCTTCTTTTTTTATTATTCCTGTGGCAAGCGTGCCTATTGTATTTAAAAATCTTTTTGTTGTTCTTGCAGGAACTGTTCTTGGAAGTTTTTACGGCGGTATTGCCCTTCTTATATTTATTACAGCAGGATTAATCGGCGCTCCTGTATTTGTAATTCCGGGTCCTGCAGCATTTTCAACTCCGCTTGGAGGATATATTATAGGTTATTTTTTAGGAAGTCTTTGCGCAGGCCTTATCTGCGGGCTTCCAAAGACAAGCGAAAGGAAAATATGCATTCCTCTTGTGCTTAAAATAACCCTTGCTTCATTTCTTGGCTTTTCCTTAATTTTAATTTGCGGTCTTTTCTACATGATGCATCTTAACTCAATGTCATTTGCATCCGCTTTTTTTGCCGGTGTTGTTCCATTTATACCAGGGGATATCCTGAAACTTGCAATCAGCATTCCGCTTGCTCTGAAACTGCGGCCTGTTGCAGCTAAATATATAAATAATCTTTTATAACTATTATGGAAAAAGAAATTATTATTTTAAATAATATTACTAAACGCTTTCCTGTTAATAATGATAATATTTTTTTTGATGAACAGGTAAAAGATGGTTTTTTTTACGCTCTTAACGATGTTTCCCTTTCTATAAAAAATAAAGGATGTACTATTATCGCCGGGGCTAATGGCAGCGGAAAGAGCCTTTTAATGTCTATCATAGCAGGGCTTGAAGAGCCAACTTCCGGCAATGTAAAAACGTTTGCAAAGGCAGGGCTTGTATTTCAGGAGCCGGATGCCCAGATACTTGGAGAGACAGTACGTGAGGATATTTCATTTGGCCCCCGTAACATGGCTCTGAAAAAAGATGAAATTATTCTTCGTGTAAATGCAGCTCTTAAGGAAACTGGCCTTGAAAAAAGGGGAGATTTTCCTTCCCGCTCTCTTTCCGGAGGAGAAAAACGCAGGCTTGCCGTTGCCGGTGTATTGGCAATGGCAAATCATGCTTCTAACAAGCTAATCATTTTTGACGAGCCCTACGCTAACATGGATTTCCCCGGCATTATTCAGATAAACACGCTTATAAAAAAATTAAAGGAAGAGTGCTTTACAATTATAATTCTTACCCATGAACTTGAAAAATGCATGTCCATAGCCAATCGTTTTATTGCGCTTTACAAAGGAAAAAAAGTCTTTGACGGCACAGCCGAAGAAGCGCTTATGCAGAATCTGGAAGCATGGTGCATTCATCATCCATTAAAAGAAACACAGCGAGCCTGTCTTAAAACTTTAAGTGATTACAGCGCAGCGTTAAAGGATCTTATATGGTAAAAGAGACAATCTTTAAATATAAAACTGTAAAGGGGCCTTTGCATAAATTTCCGGCATTATTAAAACTACTCATTTTTGTTCTCCTCTCGATTATGTGCATATATCTTCCCCCCCTATGGCTTTTACCGGGAATTGCAGCGGCTTTTACAGCAGGTTTTTATTGCGGCATATTGTTACGCGAACAATTAACTGATCTAAAACCGGTTTTCATTTACGCAATTTTAATGTACTTCCTTTCTGTTTTCTCGCTTTTAACGGAAAATTACAGTAATTTATCATTACAGATTTTTATACCCCGCATTGATTTCATTCAGATTGCTTTTCGTCTTTTTTTTATAGTACAGTTATCTGCATTATTATTCCGCACTACAAGCTCTGTCGAACTAAAATACAGCCTTAATAATATCGAAGTTTTTATAAGAAAGAATCTTAAAATCCCGGGGCATCCGTCTTTTTCAAATACTATATCGCTTTTTATCTGTTTTATTCCGGAAATCTTTTCAATCTGGCAGGCTTTTAATCTTTCATGGAAAGCGCGCGCCGGCAGAGAAGGACTTCTAAAAATAAAGACTCTATTGTTTGTTCTAATCTCTTTAAGCTTTGAAAAAGCGGCAAAAAAAGCAATTGCAATTGAAGCAAGAGAAAACTTTTAAACTCTTTTTATAACTTTATTATATATGATATAATTTTTATGAAGGGTAAAATGATAAAAAAAGAAGGCGGATTATCAAGTAAAGCTTTACTCCTTATACTGCTAAGGGAAAAAGGCGGAGAGTTCTTAAGCGGCACCGCTCTTGCCAAAATTATGGGCATATCCCGCGTTGCAGTCTGGAAAACAGTTCAATCGCTTTTAAAAAACGGCTATTGCATAGATACAAATGATACAGGTTACTGCCTTGATCCGCAGAAAGAAAAGGATTTTTTGTTTCCCTGGGAATTCGGCGAAAAAGAGAGTCTTTTTTATCATTATAAAAATACAGGCAGCACCATGGACAGGGCAAGGGAGCTTGCTCTTCGCCAGGTTAAGAGCGCTGTAATTTCTGCGGAAAAACAAAGCGCAGGCAGGGGAAGAAACGGAAGAACATGGGTATCACGCAATGGAGGCCTCTTTTTTTCTATACTTGAAAGACCCCGTCTTACAATTGCAGACTACACCATTTTTCAGCTTGTTATGCAAATAGCAGTTGCCCAAAGCATTACATCCATTTGCGGTAAAAATGCATTTCTTCGCTGGCCTAATGATATTTATATTAATAACCGGAAGATAGCAGGAATTACAACAGAGATTTCAGGAGAGGGAGATTTATTGACATGGCTTACAGGCGGAATAGGAGTAAATATTAATAATCCGGCCCCTTCCATAAAAGCAACAAGCTGTTCGGAAATAACGGGAAAGCAAATATCCCGGCGTGATGTTTTAAAAATAATACTTGAAAAAATACAGGATGTTAAAACAAGTTTTGCTCCCAGCGCGGATTACACGCAGGGAAACAGGGCTCTCTCTTCTTTTTGGAACTCGTCAGCCGATTGCATCGGCGCCAAAGTTGCGGTTTTTGAGCCTGCTGCAGGTGAAAACCTGACTGATAAACCATGCAGGATTCTTGCCAGAGGCTTGTTTGAAGGAATAGATCCTGTTGGACGCTGTATAATAAAAATAGATAACGAAGATAAAACCCTTTACTTTAACCAGGGCAGCGTATCCCTTGCATTTTTAAACAAATCACATAACGTCTAAAAACGGAATGCATGCAAGATGAAACGCATCTTTTAATATGTACATAACAGCTCTGCCAAGATCAAGTCTTGCCCTTGAAAGTTCTTTATCATCGCAATTTAGAATCGGACATTCATGATAAAAACGGCTGAATGCCTTTGAAAGCTCATATAAATACCCTGCTATCTGTGAGGGATCCATGTTTTGAGCAGCTTCGCTTACAGCCTGATTGTATTCTGCAAGCGTTTTAACAAGACTCCATTCTGCATCCGTTATAAGAAGAGAATAATCAGCGTCAAAGTTTTTGTTATCTGCATCTTTTCCCGCTTTTCGCAGCATGGAAGAAATACGGGCGCCCATATACTGCAAATAGGGGCCTGTATTTCCTGTAAAGGAAAGAGATTCTTTCGGATCAAAAAGCATATCCTTTAGAGGACTTGTCTGCAGTAAAAAATAATGCAGAGCGCCAAGAGCGATTTTTTCAGCTACAAGAAGGGGATTTCCAACATCCTCTTCCCTTCCTTTTTCGCGGATCTCTTCAAGCGCCATATCACGAAGAGAGTCAATTAAATCGTCAGCGTCAACAACGGTTCCTTCCCGGCTTTTCATTTTACCTTCAGGGAGATTTACCATGCCATAAGAAAGGTGATGCAGATCCCTTGCCCAGGTGTATCCAAGTTTTTCAAGAAGGATAAAAAGCACTTTAAAATGGTACTGCTGCTCGGAGCCGACAACATAAATTAACTTGTCAAACGGCCAGTCCTTGTGCCGGTTTATTGCAGTTCCAAAATCCTGTGTAATATATATTGATGTTCCGTCGCTTCGTAAAAGTATTTTTTTATCAAGCTTTTCTTCGCTTAAATCAACTGCAACAGACCCGTCCTGCTGACGGAAAAATATTCCTTTTTCAAGACCCTTTAAGACTTCTTCCCTGCCAAGCATATATGTTTCACTTTCAAAATCATATTTGTCAAAGGAAATACCTGTTCTCTCATAGGTTTTTTTCATTCCCTCTATTGCCCAGCCGTTCATTTTTTTCCAGAGTTCAACAGTTTCACTGTCTCCTGCTTCCCATTTTCTTAACAAGCCTTGAGCTTTCTTGATTGACGGAGCCTGATTTTCTTCAGTATCATTTTCCTTTTTTGCCTTTATAAGTTCTTCTTCTTTTTTCAGATCATTATTAAACAAAACATAAAAATCTCCGACAAAACGATCGCTTTTTTTTCCTTCCGATTCCGGCGTTTTACCCTGTCCGTGTTCCTTGTAAGCAAGCATTGATTTGCAGATATGAATTCCCCTGTCATTTATAATGCAAACCTTGCGAACTTTTGCGCCGCATGCTTCGATAATTCTTGAGATACTCTCTCCAAGTACGTCATTGCGCAAATGACCAAGATGCAAAGGTTTATTTGTATTGGGGCTTGAAAACTCAACCATTACTTTTTTACCTGTCATCGTACCGGGCCTGCCAAAAATAAATCCGTCATTTTTATTTTTTGCAAAAACATCATTTAAAATCATTTTTGATGTTTGCCCTCGATCAAGGCGTATGTTCAGATAGGGTCCTTGAGCCTCTATTTTTTCATTGCCGCTTTTTGAAAGCCTTTGCGCCGCAATTTGCGCAATCTGCGCAGGCCCTTTTCGCAGTGTTTTGGCAAAACTGAACATCGGAAAACCAATGTCACCCATTTCCGGATTAGGCGGATTTTCTGCGGTTATCTGCTCATTTTTTACACTTTCATTAATTCCATTCTCAAGTAAAAGCGCATTTATAACAGAGGCTATTTTTTCTTTCCATGGTTCACGGTAATCGTACATGATTTTAATTATGTGAAAAAAATAAAAAAAAGCAATATTACTCTTTTAATTTTTTAAAACCTGCATTTTTAATTGATTTTTCGTTAAAAATGCTAAAAAGTCATAAAATGCCATGATTGACAAAAACTGAATAATTTAATAAAATCGAAGCAAATTGGAGGTGGATTATATGTCCGAGGTCTTGTCTATAATTTTAGGCGGCGGCAAGGGAACCCGTCTGTTTCCATTAACACAATTCCGTTCAAAACCTGCTGTTCCCTTCGGCGGCAAGTATCGTCTTGTCGATATTCCCATCTCCAACTGTATAAATGCCAATTTAAGACAAATTTATGTTGTTACCCAGTTTAATTCAGCTTCCCTTCATCTTCATATAGGCCAGACCTATGTTTTTGATTCTTTTACAAACGGCTTTGTCGAGATTCTCGCAGCCGAACAGACATTCGAACATTCCGGCTGGTATGAAGGAACTGCCGATGCTGTCCGCAAAAACTTTCCTCACTTCAGAACGCAAAACCCTTCATATTACATGATTCTTTCCGGTGACCAGCTTTACAGAATGGACTTGCAGGAACTCCTAAAAAGCCATATTGATTCCCAGGCTGCAATTACCATTGCCTGCACCGGCGTCACAAGGGATAATGCAAGCGATCTTGGAATTATGAAAGTAGATAAAAAAATCAGATAACAGAGTTCCTTGAAAAACCAGGTCCTGCAAAAGACATATCAGATTATAAAGCGCCTGCGGAGCTTTTAACAGAAAAAAATAAAGATGACTGTTACCTTGCCTCCATGGGTATTTATGTCTTTAATGCAAAAGCAATGGATGATTGTCTTTCCAATGAACTTACCGATTTTGGAAAAGAGGTAATTCCTGCCGCCATTAATAAACTCAAGGTAAATGCATATCTTTTTGACGGTTACTGGGAAGATATCGGAACCATTAAAAATTTCTACGACACCAATCTTGAATTAACTACCTTAAAGCCGCGTTTCGATTTTTATGATGAACATAAACCCATATTTACGCATATGCGCAACCTTCCGCCTTCAAAAATGAATTTCTCCAACATGAACCAGTCTATTGCAGCAGAAGGTTGTATCATAACAAATGCAAATATTACAAATTCAATTGTCGGTATTCGTACTATCATCGAAACCGGTTCAAGCCTTAACGGCGTTGTCTGTATGGGCGCGGACTATTACGAAACTGAAATACAAAAAAATCAAAATGCCGAAGCCAGGATTCCCAATGTAGGAATTGGAAGAGGCGCCATTATAAAAGGCGCTATTATTGACAAGAATGTCTGTGTCGGCGAAGGCTGCCGTATCGGAGTAGACGACATAAAACGCACAGACGGCAATTACGGTCATTACTATATTGTAGATGGAATCATCGTTATTCCAAAAAATACAATTTTATATCCGGGGACAGTTATATAATTGCTGCGCTTCTTTTCCCTATTTCTTTTTATACTGCTTCTTTTCTCCTGTGTAAAAAGCAGGCAGGTTTCTTTAACTTATAAAAATGATGATATTCAGGATTCCTATATGACAGATGAACCTGATTTTTATCCGCTTCTTTTATCGGCGCATTCAAATTCTCAATTTCCGGATTACATAAACGCAGACATTAAAGAAAAAATTTCCAACCCTTCTTTTATTACCGAACTTTTTTTTATTTTACAGGAAGATCCGTATTTGAGGATTCTTGTAGACAAAAACAATTCACTTGCCTCTGATTACATTCCATTGGATCTTGTTGAACTTAAAAACGCCTCTTACAGAATAAACAGACAGGGGCTTTTATTAAGAGATGCTGCGCAGGAAGGCCTTGAAAAAATGGCCGCCTCCGCCAGGCTTGAAGGATTAACATTGTTGGCATCTTCTGCTTACCGCTCATACGATTACCAGGATCAGGTTTACAGGCGGCATGTTAACAATTTAGGCAGGCAGGCTGCCGACAGGGTTTCCGCCCGTCCAGGGCACAGTCAGCATCAGCTTGGGCTTGCCCTTGATTTCGGCTGCATTACAAACGCATTTGCCGCTACAAACGAAGGACGCTGGCTTGCAGCTAATGCTTCGCGTTTTGGCTGGTCATTGTCATATCCCGAAGGCTATGAGGAAATTACAGGATACTCATGGGAATGCTGGCATTACAGATATGTAGGAACAGAGCTTGCGCAGTTTATAGACACATACTTTGCGGGAATTCAGCAGTATGCGTTAAGATTTATTCATGAATGGGAAAAACTCTAGAGGTTTTGCACCAGCTGCTCTTCTTTAACGTTAACAGGACTTTTTACCCTTATTCTTATATTTGCGTTTTTTACATCTGCTGTAAAAACCGTTCCGCTTTTCTGGTTGCCTTCAAGAATAAGCTCTGACAGGGGACATTCAAGTTCTTTTTGAATGGTACGGCGCAGAGGCCTTCCGCCGTATTTTTGATCCCACCCCTTCTGCGCAAGCAATTGCTTTGCGGCAGATGTCAGTTTTAATTTGTAATCCTGCTCGGCAAGACGGCTGTTTAGTTCTGATAGTTCAATATCCAGAATTGTTTCTATCTGTTTCTGTGCAAGCGGGTTAAAAACAACTATCTCATCCACCCTGTTTATAAACTCGGGGCTGAAAATTCTTCTAAACTCCTGCATTGCGGCAGACTCAATTTCACTTGTATTCATAAGCCCCGAGCCTGAGGCAAAGCCAAGGCGCGAGTCCTTTGTAATTTCACGCACGCCTGCATTGCTTGTCATGATAATTATTGTATTGCGGAAATTAACATTGTGCCCCAGTGAATCCCGCAGCTCTCCTTCTTCCATTACCTGCAAAAGGATATTAAAAATATCATTGTGCGCCTTTTCTATTTCATCAAACAAAATTACCCTGTAAGGATTTCGGCGTATTTTTTCTGTGAGCATTCCGCCCTCTTCATAACCAATATATCCCGGAGGCGCTCCTGTAAGACGCGATGCATTGTGCTTTTCCATAAAGTCGGACATGTCTATCCTGACAAGAGCATCTTCATGCGCGAATAAAAACTTTGCCAGTTTACGGGCCAAAAGAGTTTTTCCAACACCTGTCGGACCAAGGAAAATAAAGGTGCCCAATGGGCGGCGGGAAGATGAAACTCCGGCCCTTGAGCGTTTTATGGCTGACGCTATACGGTTGATTGCAGTCTCCTGCCCTATTACGCAATTTTTAAGTTCGTTTTCTATCTGCAGAATCTTTATATTTTCTTTTTCTTCAAGATGCATTACAGGAATTCCTGTTGCCTCTGTTACAATACGGCGTACATCATCTTCTGTAACCACAGGCCTGTCATTCCGGCAGGCGCGCTCCCAGTGAAGGCGCGCATCTTCAAGGCGTGATTTTAACATCCGGACTTTGTCACGGACCTCCGCTGCATGTTCATAATCCTGCGCGCTGACAAATGCGTTTTTTTCATCGCATAACTTTATTATCTCATCTTCAAGTTTTGCAATTTCAGGCGGCTGTTCGCAGTTTTCCATTTTCCGCATTGCGCCTGATTCATCAAGAATGTCAATTGCCTTGTCAGGCATAAATCTGTCCATTATGTACCGCTGCGCAAGTTTTGCAGATAACACAACAGAGCTCTGTGAATATTTTACCTGATGGTAATCTTCATATTTGCATTGAATGCCCTTTAATATTTCCAAAGTTTCATCAAAGGAAGGCTCCTGTACTATTACCGCCTGGAAACGGCGCTCAAGAGCCGCATCTTTTTCAAAATGTTTTCTGTATTCAGACAGGGTTGTAGCGCCTATGCAGCGTATTTCTCCGCGCGAAAGTCCGGGCTTAAGCATGTTGGAAGCATCAAGTGTTCCTTCCGCGCCTCCGGCTCCGATAATCGAATGAATCTCGTCAATAAATAAAATTATATTTCCAGCCTGGCTTACTTCCCGCAATATCTTTTTTATCCGCTCTTCAAACTCTCCGCGGTACTTTGTTCCGGCCACTACAAGGCCCAAATCAAGGCACAATATGCGCTTGCCTGACAATACATCGGGAACTGCTTCGCTTACCAAAAGCTGTGCAAGTCCTTCTACAATTGCAGTTTTCCCAACACCAGGCTCTCCAACCAGAATAGGGTTATTTTTTGTTTTTCTTGCAAGGATTCTTACAGTGCGGTTTATTTCCGGTTTCCTTCCGACAACAGGATCCATCTTGCCCGCTCTTGCAATAGCTGTCAGATCCCGTGAAAAATTGTCAAGAACCGGAGTCAAAACAGGATAAGTTGCAGGTTTGATTCTTGGATGTCTTTCCATGTCAATGCCGGCCTTATTGGAAATGCGCTCCCTGTGAACATAAAAGGGCTGATACCTGTCTTCAGGAATACTTCTTAACGCCGGCTGATTAAATGTTGTCTGAATTATTACTCTCATCATGTCTGTGTCAACAGCGCGCTGATTAAGGTAAACCTGTACGCTTGAATCCTGCTCCCTCATTGCGGCAAAAAGCAGATGTTCGGTGCCAAGATAGTCGCTTCCCATTGTTCTTGCTTCTTCTGTAGCTATATCAAGCATGTTTTTTGTGCGTTTTGAAGGCGGCACTTCGCCGCGGATAATAAGCCCCGGGATTCTTGGAATTGAACTTTCAAGGATGTGCCTGAACTCATTTGTATCTATTCTCAGGAACATGAGAGCTTTGCAGGCTGTGCCGCCGCCGTCCTTGAGTATTGCAATAATTATATGCTCCGGCAGGAGCTGATCGGAATTAAATCTTTTGGCTTCTTCCTGGGCATTTGTGGAAAGAAGCCGCTGCACTCTGTTAGTTAATCCTTTAAACACAAACAAACCCCTTCATATTTAATTATAATCTATTTTCTTTCTTTTACAATTATTATATAACAAGCACTGCCGCTTTAATCCTGAATTATTACTGTATCGCCCTGCCGCACTCCCGCTCTTGTAAACCAGCCCTGCGGAACTTCAAGCGCATAACGAACTGACCGGCTGGAAACAACAGATGATGTATCATGCGGATACATATCCTTGATATCCACAATCCTTCCGTCATAAGTTATATATGCTATTGAAAGGGGGATATATGTATTTTTCATCCAGAATGACAAAACCTGGTCTGCTTCAAAAATAAAAAGCATTCCCTCTCCGTCAGGAAGCTCCTTCCTGAACATCAACCCCTGAGCTCTTTCTTCTGAGGTACGCGCAATCTCAGCTTTGACAACTGCTATAATCTGCCCGTCTCTTTGTATCGGGATTTCTCTTATTGCAAGTTTTTTTGAATTACATGAAACAAGAATAAAGAGAAAAAGAAATATGCATACAGCGCAGGCGCTCTTATTACTTTTTTTTTTGCTAGAACTCATTTAAAAAATCCTGGCGCAGGCGAACCTGCCCCGATTCAACAAGGCCTGATTCATTTATAATGTCATTAAATACAAGCCTGTCAATATATTTTACGGTTAGAGGTCTTTCTATTGCCACCCTTGTTTCCTCGGTTTCCCATATTACCATTCTTGGATCCAGATAGGAAGGAGTGCCGTATTTTTCAGTAAACTGGTTAAATACAGAATAATGATCAATTATTTCTGTGTTAAGAGTGAAGGACATTATAAACACTTCTCCGTCTCTTAACTGAAAAAACGCGCGCTTTATAAATGAATTACCCTGAGTTTCTACAAGGCTTTGTTCTCTTGCAGGCAGAAAGGAAACATCTCTGTCGCCTCTGAACAAAAAAAGTCCGTCCCGGGAAAGGTTTTCCTTTAAATCATCAAGATTCATGCCAAGTGAAAGCTGCCGGAATTGCCTTGGCAGGGCATCATCCTGCGAAACGGATAACTCCTGTACATCCTGCGCGTATACCGGCAAAATGATTAAGGCGGATAAAACAGCTGAAATAAGCAACTTATAGTTCATTACTTTAATTATCGGTGGATTTTTCTCTTTATCAAAAATAAAGTTAAGGTTTTTTAGCTAATAAGTTTATTTCCAAGGCGGGTTTTTTCAAGCTGCTGCATTTTACGGTAATATGCATTCTGCTTTGCAATTTCCTTTACATCCCTTACAAAGAGCTTGTCATTCATAATCTGGAAGGTTTTATTTTCAAGTAATTTTCTGCCTATTACGGTAATATCCCCCTGGGAAAGCCCAACCATGTTTGCAAGTTCTTTAATTCCAAAATCGAAGGAATAGTTAGTAACAGTTGCAACATCTATTTTTTTCTTGTCAATCTGTATTTGAAGCATATCATACATCCTGCCAAGAGGTTCGTTTATCTGAGTATTCGCAAGCTGTCTGTAAATAAGCCATATCCTTTCCGATAACAGGGTTGTAAGGCGCGCAATAAGCTGGGGCTGGCTCTTAATCATCTGCTGGAAGTTTTCTTTGTTAACAGCCATAAGCTGGCAATCTTCATATGCGACAGCGCCTGCCGCGCGTGGTTTTGATTCTAAAAGAGCCATTTCACCGAAAATATCACCCTGCTTTAAAACGGCAAGTAAAATTTCTTTATTATCTGTTATTTTAATTATTTTAACAGAGCCCCTTTGAATTATGAAAAGCTCATCTCCGGGCTCCCCTTCACAGAAAACAATTTGATCTTTTTTAAAGGCTCTTATATTTTCGCTTGGATTAAAGGGCTGTTGAATGTCCTTGACATAGGGAGCTATTTTTTTCATTCTTTCTACGGCGCCGGCAACATTATCACCTCTGGGACAGCACTTGACATATTTCTGATAAGCGTAAAATGCCTGACTAAACTGATTTTGTTTTACATAATATTCAGCAACATGAAAAATATGGCTTGGATCCTCTGCCGCGTTATTTTTTAATGTAAGTCTTGTAAGAGCTTCGTCAAGATAGCGCATTCTTTTTGAGAATTGCAAAATAATCTTCATTGCTACAGGCGCGTTGTTCTGGATAAGCTGGCTGAATTGATCTTTTTGTACTGAAATTAAGGTAACATCTGTAAGAGCCTGCGCTGTCTCAATATGGCTATGCCCTGACATGGTTGAAACGACACCGAAAAAATCTCCGGGACCAAGCGTATCGCCTTGCTCCTCTGCAACAATCTGTACTTCCTTGGAGAGCCTCACCTTTCCTGAGCGGATTATAAAAAATCTGTCTGCATTCCGTTTGCCCTCGACAATAATATACGAGGTCGCGGCAAAATTAACGAATGCTAATTGCAGCGGCGCGGCCATGTCCCTCCTCTTACCCTCATTGTCAGTATAAGAATTATATCGACATATTGTCAACTACCCTTGAATAGTGTCCATTTCTTGCATTATAATGACATTATAGCTCTATATTAGTGAATATAAACATAAAATCCTTTACTAATTACTAATCATTTTAATGCCGATATTATAGAAGTAATACTATGAATAAACGAATTAATTTTGAAGATACATTATTTATCCTGAATGTCAGAATAAGAATGATCCGGGATTTAATGCAGCTGGATACAGATGCCGATGTTTTTTACCGTCAAACCATGGACGATCTTGAGTTTATAAACAGCATTTTAAACATGCTTGCGGAAAAGTTTGTCGCTAATCTTAAATTCCTTGACAGAGAGGCGGAAGCTGATAATATTCTTGATACAGAATGGCAGTACGGGCAATTATTAAATGAAATTTCAGGCAATTCAAGTCTTTTTACTCCCAATCTTTTTCCTGAAGTCCCTGTACTTGTTGCCAGGTTAAAAACCGACAGTCAAAAACGAAAAAAACTAATTGAAAATTCATATGTTCCGTCAGAACAATCAATTTCAGAACCTGTGGTAAGCCACGCGGAATTAAACGGCCTTCTTGGCAGCGCATGATTTAAACTTGCAGTATGAGGATTACAGGCGGTATTCTTGCCGGAAGAAGGGTGTCCGTCCCCCACGGAGACAGCGAGATAAGACCAAGCATGGACAGAATGAGAGAGTCGGTGTTTGCCTGTCTTGGAGATATATCCAGCCTTTCATTTCTTGATATTTTTACAGGTTCCGGGATAATTGCGCTGGAAGCGGCCTCCCGCGGCGCATCTGTGGTTGAAGCTGTTGAGCAGGATAAATTAAAAAGAAAAATACTTTTGGAAAATGTATCCATTTCCCCAACACGGATTAACTGCCGTTTTATGCCTGCTGAACTTTATGTAAAACGCGCAAAAACATCATTTGATATTATTTTTATGGATCCGCCTTTTCCGTATAATTTTAAATGGGAATTAGTTATGAATATTGCATCCTCTGCAATTGTTTCAAACGGAAGCCGTATATTAATTCACCGTCCAAGACCTGATTATTTAAAATTTGAAATTCCAAATCTGAAGAAAACGGATTCACGCGAATATGGAAGGTCTGTTGTGGATTTCTTCTTGTTTATTTCATAAAAAAAGCCTATAATATAACCTAAATGAAAAGTATAGATAAAAAAATACTGGAAAAATTTGACGATAACAATGCATTTATAAGAATAACAAAACCTGCCAATGTAGATAGTTCTTTAAAAGCAGCTCTGAACCGGAAAGGAAATCAAAAATTTAATGAAGGTGATATAGAAAACGCAAAAAGAATTTTTATGACAACAGGATATTCAGACGGACTTTCCAGAGTCGGCGATTATTACATATTCAATAACAGGCCTCTTGAAGCGCTGAGGATGTTCTACCTGGCGCATGACAAAAAAAAATCTGAACCTTTAATAGAGAAGCTTGGGATTTTATTGCAAGGTTTAATTCATGATGATGAACAGGAAGTAAAAAATGTCTGATGATATGGAAAATGCAGGCAGACAGGCAAAACCTGCAAATGAAAACACTTCGTTATCATCATCGGAATCGCAAAAAATAACTGATATTTCCAAAAATGGTTATCAGCTTTTAAAAGAAAACAGAGTTAGCGAAGCAATAGACTGTTTTACAAATATTCTTTTAATAGACGAAAATAACAATTATGCCCTTGTAGGGCTTGGGGATGCAACAAGGAAAAACGGGTCAATACGCGATGCTGTAAAATATTATCAAAGATGCCTTGCTCACCATCCCGGAAACAACTACGCTCTTTTCGGCCTTGCCGACTGTTATAAAGTGCTAAATCAGTATCAAAAAGCAATTGAGATTTGGGAACAATACCTTCTGCATGATGATAAAAATATAACAGTTCTTACAAGAATAGCGGATGCATACCGCAAGGTTCGTGATTTTGTCAATTCAAAAAACACATATAAAAAAGTTCTGTTAATGGAAGAGGCAAATCCCTATGCGATTATCGGACTTGGTCATTTACACTATGATTTTAAGGAATACAAGGAAGCTCTTTTTTACTGGGAAAAGATGTTAAATAACGCAGCGCAGGACAAATGCAATGTTGATATCCGCGTCCTTACATCAATTGGAAATTGCCACAGGAAATTAAAAACATTCAAAGAAGGAATAGCTTATTTTGAAGCGGCTCTGCGAAGGGAAAACCAGAACTTTTATGCGCTCTTCGGGCTTGCCGACTGTTACCGCGGACTCAATCAGATTGAAAATTCCCTTGAGTACTGGAACCGTATCCTTGAACATGATCCGAAAAACAAAATGATTCTTACCCGCACAGGCGATGCCTACCGTAATCTAAAGGATTTTGACAATGCAAAATTATATTACGAAAGAGCTTTAAATATTGAATTTGATACATATGCTGTAATGGGTCTTGCGCTGCTCTCAAGAGAACTTGGAAAACATGATGATGCTGTAATTTCCTTTAACAGGCTAATCCAGCAGGATAATAAAAATTACCGTCTTTATATTGAACTTGCCGATTGTTATTTAAAAATGAATGACAGGCGCAAAGCTGTACAGGCTCTGGAAGAATTCCAGAAACTCGGAATAAAAAACGAGAAAATTTCTGAAAAGCTTGATAACATTTAATTTAAAATGGAAAATGAAAAAATATCTATCGCAGGATTAAACCTTGCAGAACTTGAGAAACTGCTTTCTCCCCTGCCCCGCTTCCGCGCTTTGCAGATCTATAAATGGATAACTAAGGGCGCTTCCTGTTTTGAACAAATGAAAAATATTCCCCTAAATCTGCGCTCTGAATTAAATAAAAACTTTTTAATCTTTTCAAGCTGCCATGATAATAACGATTTTTCCCTTCAGCGCGAAGACTCCATTTCTGACATTGGAGCGAAAAAATTTATATTTACGCTCAGAGACGGTTTAAAAATTGAATCTGTTATCTTAAGCGACGGGAAAAACCGCCTTACAGCCTGCCTTTCGACACAGGCGGGCTGCCCCTGCGCCTGCGTTTTCTGCAAGACAGGCGCCCTTGCGTTTAAACGCAATCTTGACAGCAGGGAGATAGTTGAACAGTTTCTTCATTTACGGAATTTATACAATAACAATAAAAATACAGGACATATAATTGACAATATTGTCGTTATGGGCATGGGAGAGCCGCTTTTAAATCTTGCCAATTTAAGAAAGGCTATCAGTATTTTTAACGAAAAAGAAGGCATTAATTTTTCTCTGCGCAGAATAACAGTATCTACCTGCGGCATTTATGAGGGCATTATTGATCTTGCGCAGAACGGCCCCTTTTTTAAACTTGCTGTTTCATTAACCACAGCCGATGACGATCTAAGGCAGAAATTAATGCCTGTTGCAAAGAGCAATCCTCTATATAAAATAAAGGAAGCCTTGATGCAGTTTCAGTTAAACGGCGGCGGAAGAGTTACTCTTGAAGTGCCCTTGCTTTCATTAAAAGGGCGAAAAGGCTTAAACACAAATGAAAAAGACGCAAAAGCCATTGCGGATTTTTCAAAGGGAATAAATACGGTTATAAATCTTATACCCTGGAATCCTGTAGAAGGACTTATGTTTGACGGGCTGCCTCTGTGTGAACCTTCAAAGGATGATGTTAAAAATTTTGAGCATATGCTGAAGAAATACAATCTTAATGTTACAATGCGTCTTCATAAGGGACGTTCTGTAATGGGAGCATGCGGGCAGCTGGGACAATAATCAACGCAGGATTTGAATAATAACTATTTGAAAAAGCCCTATTAAAAAACCAAGAATGCCTCCGAATAATTCTACCCATTTAAACTGCTGCGCCATTACATCAAGGATGATGCGCTCTACGCGCTCCATCTCAAGTGAGTCAATTCTCTGTGATACAAGCGTTTTTATATCCAGTACTGCAAGAATATTTTCAATTTGGCCGTCTACAGCGCCAAGCAGTTTCTTTTTTATGCTGTCTTCCTGCAGTAATTTTTCAAGGCTTTGTATTAACTCATTTATTATTTGAGGCATTTTCTCTTCCAGTGTCTTTTCATACTGGCCTGCGGAAATAAAAAATCTCTGCAGGGAGCTTAAATTAAAAAGCGCGTTATGCAGCATGATGCGCCCTTTGGATTCCAGCTCCTTTTTAATATCATCTCTGCGTAAAAATTCGCAAACCATAATTGAAAACTGTTTAATATCGATACTATCAAGACGCTTTCTTAGAACATCCGGCGTTATGAGTTCTCTTTCTACCATTGCGCCGATACTGACTGCAAGTTTCTTCCGCTGCCGCGGTAAAATACCCGGTGTAAACGGAAGTTTTATTCCGAAAATTCGTATCTCTTTAAGCGGACGAAAAAGCATCCTTATTGCAATTACATTTGTAACATAGCCTATAAAAAAACCCGCGAAAGGAGGCACAATAAAAAGAAGTACCGTATTCATTTTGACATTGACTCCGAAGCGGTTCTTGCCTGACTTTCGTTATTATAGATATCCATGACTTCTTCTTTTAACCAGCCTGTCATGGAATTGGACAAGCGGAAATTATCATCATGATTGCCGTCTGTCAGTACCCATGAAACAAAACCTTCCGGAGTTCTTAAAACCTGCCGCCTTATAATCCGTACAAGAGTACCTCTCCTTAAATAACCAAGAGAACTGCTGTCTTCGGAAGGATCGGATGTTATATGCGTAAATGATGAAGTAATAACGCCAAAACCTATATAATCCCCTGAAAGAGGAGATGTCTCAGGCGGAATCACAGGAGTTTCATCCCGGTTAATCCCGCAGGAACATATAATGAATATAATACAGGACAAAAGGCATAATTGACCTAGAGCGTGTTTTATCGCTATTCTCATATTAATGAAAAATATAGCTGTTTTAGCGTTTTTAGTCATCATGCTATTTACATTTTCGGCAGTAAACCCAAAAAATTGTGACGCTCAGCAGAACTATGGTTTTTCATTCGGTACGGGATTCGGCTTTGTACACGGCCAGGCTCTTGAACTTGTATACCCGACAAATACATTGGGAAGCTATTTAAGCGAACTAATCTGGGAGATGAAACCGGTATCTTATATTGGGTTCCAGCTTGATTTTGGCAGGACTAATATAATGAGCGCTCCGGGAGTTTTCGCTTCCATGGCTTTCAAAATTGGCATTCCCGGTGATTCGGGCAATCATGAAAACCGTGACTGGATGTCCACAGAAAACAGTAATCTGACTCATTTTTCAAGCCATACAAACAGGACTAATAAATTTTTCTGGATTGATGTCTCTGCCGGCGCTTCCATACCTTTAATGTCCTATTTTTATATAAAACCATTCTTAAGCGGCTCCTGGATGCATTTTGCGTTTTCGGGAAGTGACGGATACGGAATATACGCAAGAAGGATTAGCACAGGAAGATATCACCCTATTGACGACAGACCTGATTCAAGAAGATTCTCCGGGGAAGTGATCCGCTATCAGCAGGACTGGCTCTTTCTTGCCGCAGGATTTTTAGCAGGCACAAATTATTTTTATCCATTAACATTCGATATAACATTTCAAATCAGCCCTCTTACTTATTGCGCGGCAAGAGATGATCACCTTTATATGGTACATCGAATCTATCATGATTTTACAAGTTACGGCCTTTTCATTGAGCCAAGGGCAAGAATTTCTTTTTTTGCATCCAAAGCTGAGTTATCACTTGAAGCTGCATACAGGCACATCGGCAGAACAAGAGGCATTACTTTCTGGAAACAGGGAAACTCTGAAGTCTACATACGTTCGGCAAACGATTCTGGAGCGGGACTTTCTCTTGCGGATTTACGTTTTCTGATAAAGTTTAATTTATACTAAAGGAACAGCGCTGCCGGAAAAAGAAAATGTATAAGGGCAATAGACATAAGTCCAATACCGATTGGTTTTCTGAATGTTAAAAGGCTTACACCCAAACGATCAAGCTCACCTGCCTGTGCAGACAAATCCTGACGATAAATGCCAAAGATAAGTAAAAGACCTGCAACAAGTCCTGCAATCGCAGGAACGAGGTCTCCAAGAATAAGTATACCGTCAAATGAAGGGGAAAGAAGTTTTAGAATTCCTGTTACAGCGCTTATAATACCAAGAACAAGGTGAAAAGTAGGGTTTTTCATTGAAAATTTTGTTTTATCAACTTCATTATCATCATTGCCGGCGAATAATATATACCCGGCTAGACCATTGCAAAGAATGGATAAAAAATACAATTGCGGCATACATAATAATTAACAGTAAAAATGGAATTAGTCAAGGGGGCTTTAAATTAATATTTGTATATAATTAATTAATCCGGGTTAAATTTCATCTGAAGAGAGGAATTTTCATTTTGCAAAACCATTAATAGCTGTATCTCGTCAAAGGGAGCGGCAAAACGGTAGACTTCTTCATTTTCCATGGTAAAAAATATTCTGTGGGAAAATACAGGATAGTCCCCGTCCGCCGGCTCTGCCGGAACAGAAACTGCAATATCCACAGCTCCTGTATATGCATTTGCATTTCTTATGCTCTTCCTTAAAATTATTATTGTTGTACCCTCATATTTTGTTGCGGATACATCAATTTTATTTCCGTCAAATTCATGGATCGTATCAAAATATCCAAATCTTGAAAGCGCTAAGACTGCAAGGCACAATAAAACAATTACTATTAAAAGAAAACGCCTTGGCTTGTCGGCAACAAGAGCTCCAAAAATACCAAAACGGCTTTGCTTCTGTTCTTTATAAAGATTTTGAACCTCAACCGGCGCATTTGAAAGTCTTCGTCCGCGGTTATAATGAAAGGTAAGCCCCTCATCCGCAGACGGCGTATCATTATCATAGCTTAAGGCATATTTTGCATTCGGCCTTTTTCCGGAAGCATTCTCATCGTCATTCATCTTTCCTTCCTTACGGCGCTTCGCCGGATGTACCTATATATCTGTCTGTACGCCACCATACCATTTTAACATAAAAATTGTCAGCAAGCATCGCAGAAAGAATTCCGTCTGCAGAAAGAAAGAAATCATTATACCTAAGCTCATCAATGGAAAACTGGATAAATCCCCTTCGCTGTTCCCTTGATTTTGTATCGATAAAAAGAAGCGAATAACCTGTTTCTACAGGAAAGTAAAGAAGCATTCTGCCGTTACGCGCAGTGCCAAGAACAGAATAAAATACACTCACTCCGGGAAGACGGGGATTTTCTATAATCTCAAAAAGAGGAACTTCAACAGATCCTGTATAAGTGCCGTCTTCTATATTGAGTGTCCAAATAACGGAAATAATAGGTTCGCTGCCTGTACGGGTATAAGTCAATTGATCAAATGTATCGCGGCTGTAGTTTACCTTCATATAGAGATTTCTTGAATCCGGCGAGGATGTTATGCTGTCAACAACAGCAAGCGCATCAGGCCAGTCTGCAAGAGCCGGAATTGAGCTTGAAGAGATTTTTACAAGATACAAAAGCATTCCGGATGAATTAAACCAGTATATTTCCCAGCCTTCAGGTATGCGGCAGGTTATGGCAATTTCATCCCTGATGGAAGTATTAAGCCCTATAATCCTTGGAAAGGGGCTTCCTCCTATTCCTTCCCTGCCAAGATAGTTAATAAAACGCCCGTTTTGATCAAAGTGTAAAATTATGCCATCGAGCAGGGCCCTTGTTTCAGAATCAGATCTTTGCTGATTATAGGGAAGCCTGTCTTCAACATAAATATGCCTTCGTGAATCCACTGTTATCCAGCCGGGTTCTTCCAGGGGATAGGAATACGCCCAGCGTGTGGCCTGCTCATCGTCTGATATATTTGTTTTTAAAGTAACAGGAGGAGGATTTGTCTCTTCGTTGTAAATCATGAAAAGTAAATCGCCGTATGAATTATAGCGGACAATTTTTCCGCTGTTTCCGTCTGCGATATAGAATAATCCGTCGCGCATTGTAAAGCCCATGCGCCTTATGCCCCTATTGCCGTCAAGCCTGTAAAGGGCTATCTGATCCTCCATTGGGCCGATTTCCAGCGAAAAAAGGTCTTCCCTTTCTACGGATCCCATTGTATTGTCTCTGCATGAAGATGTTATGAATAACACAGCGCAGATTATTGTCAATGTCAAAAATACAGGAATTTGTTTCATATACTATCAAAATCCAACTTTTTGCGATTTTTGTCAATCAGGACACTAGAATTACCTACTAGCCACATCATGTAAACCGATATTATACTGTTTCCATGAACAAGGTTATTTTGAAAGCGGAAGAACTTGACAGTTATCTGACCTGCGATGACAGGAATAACATAGAAAAAGCCGGTTTGCTTTATAAAAAAGCAATGGATATTTTCCCGAAGGTACAGAAAGGAATAAAAGAGGCTGATAACGATCTTGTCAGGATTTACGGTGAAATGGGTCATTTTATGCAGGAAGTATGCAAAAATAATCCAAGGATTCATGTTTATTCATTTGATTCACACAGGGAAAACCATTCAGAAGCATCCCGTATAATTGCCAAACTGCGCGATGTAAAAACAAGCAATACGGAATTTGTGTATTATACCCAGCGCGCCTATGAGATGCTTTTCAAGCTTGCTTTTACTTATAATGCATCATTAAAAAATCACTTTATCGTAAAAACTCCCGTGACAGATCCTGTGCAAAATTACGCAGTTCACAATATTGCAAACGTAGACAGTAATATCTGCAGCACTGTTATGTGCGTTATGCTGCGCGCAGCCCTGCTTCCTTCCATGATCATGAGCAAGGAAATTAAAGAATATTCAACAAACAGTTACATAACGCCTTTTGCGCTTTTTAGAATATACCGCAATGACAGTAAAAATGAAAATAACATGGAATACATTCTGGATCTTGATAAATCATTTTTTGATCCAGATACCCTTAACGGGCGTGATTTAATATTTGCAGATCCAATGAACGCTACAGGCGGAAGCCTTGTTACTGTAATTAAGTATCTTATAAAAATAGGAGTCAAGCCAAAATCTGTCATCTTTTTTAATATTATTTCCGCGCTCAAGGGCGCTTTAAGAATTGTAAGAGCACTTGATAACTGCGATGTTTATACTTTGTGGATTGACGGCGCTTTAAATGATAATGCGTATATCATGCCGGGCCTTGGAGATGCCGGGGATCGTATTAACGGATGTGACAGCAGCATAAATCCAAGAAATATCATACAACTGCTTTGCGATTACGGGAGTACAATTGCAGATATCTACCGTTCGCAATACATCGAAATAGAAAATACCGTTTTTGGGCGCAAAAAATGAAAAAAAGTTTTTACATTTTTTTATTAATCATATTCTGCCTTTTTTTTCCTTTTATATCAGGCTGCGCCGGCACTGCCGTTACGGCGGAAGAATATTATTTAATCGGCATGGCGTATTTTGATCTTGGGAAATTCGAAGATGCCGAAAAATGGCTTAACAGGGCAAGGTCTGCGGACAGAACAATGACTGCTTCATCCTACAACCTTGGACGTCTTGCATTTGAAAGACAAAGATACGAAGAGGCCTCAAGATATTTTGAAAGTATTCTAAGAAGAGATCCTGATAATGTAATTGCATTAAGAGCGGCTGCCTATACAAAAATAATGATTGGTGATATTGAAGCTGCGGATAAACATTATTCAAGGCTGCTTGCCCTTGTGCCGGAAAGCGCAGACAGCGGCTATAATCATGCGCTTGTTCTATTTGCAATGGGACGCTATACAGAAAGCGAAGAAGTCCTTGAAAGATATCCTGATGCACTGCATGAAAACAAAGATAACCTTTTACTTTATGCGCGTACCCAGGCAGCTCAAAAAAAGATTGAAGCGATTGACAATTTTTCATTATGGCTTTCAAGTCACACAGACGCCAAGGTCAGATTCGAGTATGCCGTCGTTCTTGAATCCCATGAATTGTATGCAAGAGCCCTTGAAGAATTCCGCAAGGCCTTCTCTGATACTTCCCCGGCTTCCATAGACCCAAAGAGATCTGATGTGCGTTTTGCTCTTGCAAGGGTTCTTTTAATAGCGGACGGCAGCAACACCGAAGGGATTACAGAATTGCAGGGCGCTGTCGCAGACGGCTTTAACGATATTGCGGCAGTCGAAGAATTGTCACGCAGGGTAAGCGGAACAAACAGGGATGAACTTCGCAGTATAATCAACAATATGAGAAATACTTCTGCAAGTGCTAGAACTGCACCTGCAACTGCAAATGTTTCTGAGCCTGACCTAGAAACTGACCCTTAATGTGGTTCCAAGCCGCGCATCGAATGTAAATATTTTTGTTTGAAGGTTTTCTTTAAACCTCAGTTTTATAAAAGTAGTAAAATTCAATCTTCCCAAAATTCTTACTATCTCTTCATGTCCTGCTGTAATGCTCCAGCTCATGAAATCACCTGATCTATCAAGGGTTATTTCAAGGCTTTCCCTTCGCAATTGTTCATAATTTGAGTTTAACAAAGATGAGAGATTTATCCATTCACCCTGTCCTTCTATAGAAGAAGTCATAAAATCATAGAATACGCTTAAAATGCTTTTAACTGTCGGCGTTTCCCACCCTGCGTTAAAATTTTCAATCCAGTATCCGCCGGAGCGAAGGGTAAGCGTATTTGTAAAGTTTAATACTCCCCCTGTAAATCCCCTGAAGCCGGCATTTGAAACAGACTGCATTCTCCATGAGAAATCCTCATTTTTTGGAATGATAACAGCAGCTTCTACGCCATGGGAATATTCATCGCTTTGATAAAATTTAAAAACGGGAGTATACCCCATTGCGCCGAACATGTTAAGGGCTGAAAAACCAATCCCGCTTCCGAGATTTAATGTATCAGTTCTTGTATCCATTTTTTGCTCAAGCGCTCTTTCAATCCGGAAAGATATTCTTGAAGGCACTAAAAATGCGCTTGTATCATAACGGGGAGGCAAAAGAAGCCTTGCGCTGAAATGATCATTAAAAGATGTATACTGCGAATACTCAGATGAAGGTGAATGCAGAAGGGATGCATCCATTGCCCTGTCTAATTCTCCTGCAAAAAGCGAATAAAACGGAATAACACCCCATAAGGGCAGTGAATCGTTTATACTTTCTGCAAGTTTATTTATATCATCTGATACATCTTCTCCCTGAAGAAAGAGGTGCTTTTTAAAGCCTCTTCCGTATCTTAAATTAAAATTTGTTCTTTGAATCACTACAGGAATGTCAAAAAAAAGGGAGCTTTCAGAACGTGTAAGCCTGTTAGCTTCTGTATAATTTGTATTGCCTGCAAGAGTAATAATAGCTCCAACAGGTCTTGTTCTTTGATTTAAAATAATCTGAGACTGGGTTCTTCTTGTATCCGTGCCGCTTCCAATATCGGGAACAAGAGGCAGAAATGATCTTAACCAAAGATCGCTGTAATTTTCATTTTCATCAATTTCTTCATTGCCTGTAAAGACAGCTTCTGCTGCGATTGTTACCGCAGGGATTAATACATTTTGATTTCTGTATCCTGTGTTTAAACTCCATCTCTGTCTTAATTTTGAAAAATCATACAGGGCATCTGCGTCAAACCTTGCATGAAAATCAGAATTAAAAGACAAGTTTACGCCATGGCGCGCAGAGTTTGAAAGAGGAGATGCGTAAAACATTTCCCTTACAGAAAATGCTCCAAACGACCTTGATATATCATGTTCTGCGCTCCATAAAAACGTATCCTCTGCGGCAGTAAACGCAAGCTTGCCTGAAACTTTTGTTTCCAGAATTGTAATGGATGCCTTTGTCCTGTTGAACATACTGCCTGATAACATATTATCCTGTACGTCGATTCCTGAGCGTCCTTCCGATTCAACAGCGGAGGAAATTTCCAAATTTTCCAGTATGGGAATGCTCCCTGCAGAAACAAGCGTGCCCGGCCTTGAAAATTCCAGTGCAGTTCCAGCGTTTATTCTGTACATTAAAACAGCATCTTCAAGGATTATTTCGTCAATATAGATTATTCCTGCAGGAAGATTTGAAAAGTCAGGATCCACAAGAATTGCAACATAACTTGTTCTGTTTGCATCATCAAATGAGCCGCTTAACTGCCTGTAAGTTAAGACAGCGCCTGTTGCATCCCCTCCGTCTACTCTAATCCCCGTATTGTTCCCCTGATAACGAATCGTAACCTTTCTCCAGGTTTCCGCGCTGAATGCCGTCAATGGTATGCGCGCTTCCAGCTGCGGATTTAAAATCGATTCAGGGCCTGATGCGATTATAAAACGAAGATCTCCTGTAATAACATCCGCCGCATCTTCGGGTTTAGGGCCTTTAACAAAGAATGACAGCTCACGGTATTCTTTTAAGGGTATCTCCCCTATTCTGCCGTCAGCGCCGGCTGATACTCCGCTTTCCAAATCTTTCCATTCAATTTCCAGAATTCTTTGCGTACCTGCGATTGGATGAAGCCTTTTTATTATTGAAGCATAGAATGAAGATTCAAGAGAAGAATCATGCATCTCCCTTGTTTCAGATGTTCTTACTCTGTCTGTAAGGGCATTTACAATCTGGTTTTCAAGAGTAAGCGCCTTAAATGCCGAACCTCTTACAATGGGCGGAGCTAAAATAACACGGCCATTAATTTCATCCTGTGTGCCGTCATATGCAATAATAAGGCGCATATATTTTGCATCTGCAAGTTTTAATCTGTCACTTTCATCAAGCGTAAATTTTGCTATATGCGTATTTGTATCAAAATCCCTGTTCGCAGGAAAGAGCTGCCTCTCCCATATTAATGAGGGGTTTTCCGAAAAATGAAAATCACTGCCGGAAAGAGAGCCTATCTGAACAATTACCCTGAAATTTCCGGTATCTCCCTTAATATCGTAAAACCGGAAAGGGATTTCAATTTCTCCAGCTCCGGATATAATCTGGCTGTATACGCCCAGGGGAACCTGATACCCTGTCCATTTTTCAGCGCTGTCAAGTCTAAACTCTGCAACCAGTACAGTTGTATCGCCGAACATCGGATCTTTTGCAGGATAGGGTCTTTCAATTCCCGAAACTACAGGAGCATTCCAGTCAAGCGGCATAAGATTGGATCCAAGAACCGTACTGTTGTAATAATTTCTGAAAATTAAATCGGCGCGGTTAGCAATGTTAAATTCTGCGTTTTGATTTGAAATAAAACAGGTATCCGCATGAAAGTATACTATTGTTTCATGCCCTTCCATTCCGGCGGCACGGTAGAGGCCTGTAGTATCTGTTTGTACAAAGGTAAACCCTCCTGTAACATGCGCTTTTAAATAATCATAATTTAAGGCCATTTTCGCGCCAAGTCCTACAGTTCCTGTACTGGTCTGATTCTCTTCTGTAAATGAATCATCTGTCAAATTCCAGCGGATGCCAACAGCCGCTCTTGCGGAAAACGGACTTGCCCTGTTACTGTAAATCGCGCCTATTCCTGTTGCGATGCTTCCTGTTCTCATGCCATCGCTTCTTTTTAAATATGTTATGCGTATAACTTCGTTCTGTCCTGCTGCTCCCTGAAGCGAAACTTCTCCTGATGACAGATTATAATTAAAATTGGCATCCTGAATTCCGCTTCTCCAAATCTGTATTGATCCCGGGATTACATCCGTTCCGATAAAGTATCCGCTTACGCTGTTATAGTTTGTAAAACGCAAAGAGATATCCCCTGTAAAAACATCAGAGGGTGCAAGATATATTTGCGGGTATTCCTGCGCAAGTGGCCAGCTTGTTCCGGGATGGCGGGGATCAAAGCCTCCTGTGCGCACAAGCTCATATACAGCTCTCTGGCTTACACCGGCCGGGAAGTCAAACGCAGTATCATACAGACGAACCAGTTCAAAACCATTTATCTGCGTTCCTGTAGAAAGCCTTATAAGAGCTGCTCTTTCCGATGTACTTGAAAATGCATCATAACGGCTGCGTCTTTCAAAGGCAGAAAATGTTCCCGGCTGATAAATTACAAGAGCGTAAACAGAATTGAAAATAACTTCACCTGGTTTTGAAGAAGGCCCGCTGCCGTTGCCGCATTGTATATAATCTTCCAGTTTTATTTTACTTCGATCGGCAGAAGGGTCGAACCAGTTTTGAACTTCAGTTAAAAAACCGTATGATGTTCTGTCATAACTTCCCATTGAATCAAGCCAGGGCCTGTTTGAACTCTTTGAGTATGAAACTGCTACCATGCCGTCAGGTCTTATACTCAATTCCAGAAGACCCTGCGCTCTTCCTGCGGCATACTCGCTATTTGATGCAAGCCGCCATCTTCTTCCGTCAGAGTCTGTGATAGAGCCTTTTTCATCTTCTATGTAAACAATAATTTCCGATTCTATGTCTGTGTCAGGCAGCACAAAAGAAACTCCGTGTATAAATTTTCCTGGCTGTACATCGCTGTATGTTCTTTCCCTGCTGCCTGAAAAAACACGCTCTTCCCTTGAGGCTGCATCATACCTGAACAGGGCGTGAAAATCCAAATCATTGGAGCCGAAACGGCTGTAAAAACCAAATGATGAGGGAGAATCTCCGCCGAGATCCAAATAGGGGAACACAGGAAAATCAAGGCCTGTATTTCCAACTCCCGCATACTGCAAAAATTCACCCGGCTTTCCCATGTATCCTGCGCGGTAAGTATTCTGGTTTGAATCATCAAGAAAATTCGCTTCTACAAACCATCTTTCATCTATCCACAGCGATAATGATAAATCAACTTCCTGTTTGAAAAGAAGGGGTGTTTCAGGAGATATAAGGCCTGTTCCTATTGGAGAACGTGAAAAACCCAAATTGCTCTGTAAATCTCCCTTCCAGGAACCTGTCATAAAAAGTGAAACATTTGAATCACCAATGGAATGATTTAAAAGTTCCTGCGGCGCCTCTCCTGTAATCCTTCGCCTTAAATCATCTATATTTAATTCTGTTGCCGCATCCTGCTGAGCAAATATTACTGTAATTACAGAAAGCAGGACGGGAAAAAATACGATGGCTCTTCGCAAAACAGGCATCTTATGCTATATTAACTGTATTTCCATGGTAGTTTCAATGATACAGATAATTTTTGAAATTCCTGATGCCCGGAACATCAAGGAAAAACGCCGTGTTTTAAAGTCCATTCTGGATAAATTAAAAAGGCGTTTTTACTTAAGCGCAGCCGAGGTTGATCTTCAGGACTCTCTTTCATTTTCTCAAATAGGCGGAGCGCTTGTTTCCAACTCGCGCTCTTTCGGAGAAACTGTACTTCAGAAAGCATTTGCCATGATAGAAAATGAAACGCATGTACGCATTCAGGACATGAAAATCTATTCGGAGGAATTTTAATGCAAAAAATATTTTTCTATTCTGCTGTAACAGCCCTTGTTTTTATTTTCAGCTCATGCATCGGTATGGCCATAGATATCCAGATGTCAAGAGACGGCTCCGGAAGGGTTTTATTCGAATATCAGATGTCGCATATTCTTGCAGGACTTGGCGCTCTTGACGGCAATCAATCGATGCCGCCAATTCCTGCCGGCAGGGAAGACTGGCAGAGAACCATCCAGCGGATTCCCGGGTTAAGGCTTGTATCTTATTCATCAAGGGAAACTTCGCAGGGTACAATAATGAATGTTACTCTTGATTATGATAATGAAAAAGCTCTTTCTCAGTTACTTGATCCTTCCGGCCAAAGGATTTCAATAAAAAGAGATGAGAGATCAGGTGAATTTGATCTTTTGGTCTTTAATGAAGCATCGTCATTTGACGAAAACATGATGTTATTGGCGCATAGTTTTTTGGAAGGTTATGATTTTTCCATCAGTTTCAGCGCGCCTTCCAATTCCACTATGATAATTAACGACAGCAATAATAATGCAATTTTAAATCCTGCATCGGCTGTAATTACAGAACACGGAAGAAAAACATCCCTTAAAATGAGCATGCAGGATGTTCTTGCATTAAAAAACGGCCTTAGAATAAAGTTTGTCTGGTAATTATTATTTGCCTAAAACTTTTTTAAATAAAATGATATTCCAGTTTCGTTTTCTGGCTTCTCTTGCAAGCAGGCGATCAGGATTTACTGCAACAGGATTTCCGCAGTACTCCAAAAGAGGAATGTCGGTATAGGAATCAGAATAAAATACCGTATCCTGTACCGGTATATTATTTTTTACCATCCACGCTTCAACAGCGGTTTTCTTTTTCGAACCGAATAAACTGTATCCTGAAAGATTACCGGTTGTTAATCCTTCTTTGTATTCCATTACGCTTGCTAAAGATTCTTCCATGTTAAAATATTCTTCAAGCGGCTTTACTATAAAATCAAATGATGAAGTTGCAAATATAACACGCTCATTCTTTTTTAAAGCTCCCTCAATAATAATAGCAGCATCTTTATAGATATTTGGTTTTATATATTTTTTAAAACAGATTTCTGCGATACTATCCAGATCCGTCTTTTTAATGCCTGAAAGTTTTTTTACGGTATTTTCGATAAAATCCATATCAGGATGCGCAAGTTTATATTTTATCCAGTCTGCAGGAAGACGGCTTATCTGTGAAAGGCCGATAACCTTATTTTTTAATGCAACTCTTACAAAATACTCTGCAGACGATTTTCTTATAACGGTATGATCGATATCAAATATATGTACAGTATTTTTTCTATGCCCTGTCATAAAAATTCCAGAAACTTGATTTCCTGTGTCTCTTCTGCATAAATGCCGCGCATATTTTCGGGTAAAAGACAGGCTATCTGCCCCATAACTTCAGTTAATATAACTTCGCGCTCCTCTTTTCCCGGCCTTCCTTCGCACCTGATTTTAAAGGGACGCCCTGCTTTAAAGTAAAAGGGAGTGCGCTTAAACCTCTGTATATTCTGCCAGATATGCTCTCCTCCGTAATGCGCAACAGGAAGTATTGGCACATTCGCATCAATTGCAAGCTGTATTATACCTGCTTTGCCTTTTTGCAATACGCCGTCTTTGCTGCGTTTCCCCTCCGGCGAGACACAGGTAAAATAACCGTCATCTACGGCCTTGCGCACCTGCTTGAACGATTCATTATATGCGCCTGTTCTGTCTATCGGGATACTGTTATAGGTGTTAAATAAAAATGCCATTACAGGATTTTTCCATGTTTCGGATTTTACAAGCCCTGTAACTTTTATGGGATAACTGTGCGTTACAAGAATCGGCACTTCAAGGAAATTGATATGGTTAAATATTACAATAAGAGGTTTATTATCATGAAGCGCCTGCTTGTATTCACTGCAGTCTATCTTGCAAACAAAATTAAGAAGACCTTTTAAAAAAAAGTTGACAGTTGCTCTTCTCATTCCCATACTAACCTGCCAGAAGCCGCAGCGCATTTGGAATGCATGTTATTTCCAGTTCACTGCCCTCATAACAAATTGTTTCCCCGTCACAATGCGCTGCGATTGTACCGCTTTCCGCCTTTAAATGGAAATTAAGGCCCCTGCCTGTGTACACGCCTTCGCACTGTTTTTGAGTTCCCTTTGTATAATGCGGAAGTATTTTTAAAAGAGCAATGCGCGATTTCTGATGTCTTACATAGCATATATCAAGAAGGCCGTCATCAATTAAAGCATCAGGCCCCATATAGAAACTGCCTCCCATCCGTCTTCCGTTTACAACAGAAACAATCGTTGCAGGCAGGGTTACTTCATTATCATCGTAGCGTATATTTAAAACAGGCGATGGCTCATAACGCGCAATTGTAATCAGCGCTCCTATTGCATAGGATATACCGCTTCTTATTTTCATTTTCGCAGCTTCAAAACCAACCTTGGTATCAAAACCAATGCCGACTCCGTTTATGAAATAACGCCCCTGCGGAAAAAATCCGCCCTTTACAAGGCCAATGTCCATAAGGCGTGTTTTTGAATTAAGCAGTATTTCAAGCGCATTATCAATATTTACAGGAATTCCCGGCGTTGAGGCAAAGTCATTTCCCCTGCCAACAGGAAGTACGCCGAAAACAGGCGGAGCATTTCCGGCAGGCCGCGTCAATAAACCGTTTACAACTTCGTTGCATGTTCCATCTCCGCCTGCTGCCACAGTTATATCATCGATATTTAAGGGTAATTCCCTTGCTATATTAAGCGCATCCCCAGGGTTCTTTGTGGTTATTATTTCAAAATTTTTAAGGCAATTACGAAGAAACTTGTCTATTTTAACGTATTGCTTCGCAGCCTTTCCTTTCCCTGCTGCAGGATTTAATATAATCCAAAGTTTTCCAAGCTGCGACATTTAACAACTATAACACAAATTTGAATAAAATGTCAAATTCAATCGTATATCTTCCGGCCCCTGACATCCTTTATGCCTGTTTTACGGTGAAAATATGTGTTTATTTGATCCCGCCAGTCTCTTGCATTAGTATTTTGCCGTTCAAAACGTGAAAGAACAGATTCATACACTTCATTTTCAAGGTGGTCTTTAAGACTTTTCCAGTCCTCAAGCATTGCGGCAGCTTCATCGCAGCCTTCAAAATGCGTGTCGTAAATGTTTTGTATAAGGCTCTGTCCGTTTTTCATTTTGTAATCGTAAGGCAGCCTGTGAAAAAACAAGATTAAATTTTCCGGGCATGAAGCATGATCGCAAAACATTTTTGCATTGCCATCTGAATACTGCTGTGTATACCCTGTTCCTTTTTCTGTGCGATCTATGCCAATCGCATTTGCATCTGCTCTGTGATATGTTCCCCAGCGGCTGAACTCATATCCTTCTATATTTGGGCCGTAATGCGAATTTGGAGTCACCATAAAACATACTCCAAATGGTGCATTGTACTTTTCATAGGCAGGGTATGAATCAAGAAGAATTTTTTCTATTTTTTCTGATGTTTGATTTTTACCGAACGACAGAACACTCCACTCGTTTGCAATTTCCTTTGCGGTTAAACAGGGATTCCATGCCATGCGGCCATAACCGTAAAGGTTCGCCTGCGCCAGGGTATGCCCTGTCCAGTTTTTATCAAGCCCTGTGTTTACAACTGCCGCAAACCCCTCGATATTTGAAAAGCCTTCGCAATAGGGTTTTATCATTTCCATTATCCGGCTTTTTTCGCCATGAGCTGTGTCAAAACTCATTATATCCTGCCAAATCCACGGCAGATAACATAAATCGATCTGATGCCCTGTGTATTCCTGCGTTATCTGCAACTCCATGATATGGCGTGTTTTCAAAAGAGCTCCAAAAAGAGGCGCAACAGGTTCGCGCACCTGGAAATCGTAGGGGCCGAATTTTATCTGTAAAATTACGTTACTGCTAAACTTTCCGTCCAGTGGTTTAAAGTGATCATATGCCGCGCGCGCTCTGTCAAAGCTCTTGTCCCGCCAGTCCTGCTGGCAATTGTACACAAAGCACCGCCAAAGTATTTCTCCGCCAAAAGGTTTTACAGCCTCTGCAAGCATATTGGCGCCGTCGCAATGAGTGCGATTATATTGAAAGGGGCCTGGTTCCCCTTCGGAATCCGCCTTTACAAGGAAGCCTGCCAAATCCGGTATGAATTTATAAATGAGTTTTGCCCTTTGCGCCCACCATTTTGCAACAGATGCATCAAGAGGATCTGCCGTTGGAAGTTTTCCCAAAGACCAGGGCGCGCCGAAATTTATACTAATAAAGATCTTTATACCAAAGCGGCGGAAGATAGCAGCAAGCCTTGCCGCATCGCGAAGATATTCTTGCGTTATAAGCAATTTAGCCTTATCGCGTACATTAACGTTATTAATGGAAATCCTGTTTATTCCTGTTGATGATAAAAGCCGCGCATAATCTTCTATACGCTGATCATCAAAATCGAATCTTCCGTCCTTGTAAAAAAGCGAGTTTCCGGCATATCCGCGCTCTACAGTACCGTCAAAATTGTCCCAGTGATTTATGATTCTTAAAGGTGATACAGGAGATTCTGATAACTGAAATCCTGTGTGCAATTTCCCAAGCGCAAGAAGCAGAAGAAAACGGAAGACACCGTACAATAGGCCGTTTTCATCATTGCCCGCTATAAAAATTTTATTTTCTTCCACCTTTATCGCAAAGCCTTCTTTTGCAGGCCTTGTACAGGAAAAAGACGCTGCCTTTTCAAGCTTGTCATATATTCCAAGAAACACAGCGCTTAAATTAAAATCCTCTTTTTTTTGCACTGGTGTAAATTCTAGCAGCCTATTTATGCCTTTTACATATTCCTTCAATGCCTGTAAAGCGACTTCTGCGCCTTTTTGCGCGCACACGATTTGCGGCACAATAAAACCTGGTATAACTTTTCTGCGCTGAAACCAGCAATCATATTCTTTTAACATTATTTCCCCTTATTAATGGCTTCCCAAAGACCGCTAAGATAGCTTAGCCCGATTGCCCTGTCATATAATCCGTACCCTGGCACAGATACCTCTCCCCATATCTGCCTTCCATGATCAGGACGCAGAGGGCCGTCAAATCCAATATCGCAGAGCGCCTTCATTATCGAGTACATATCAAGAGAGCCGTCACTTGAAAGATGCGCAGACTCTTCAAAATCACCAGGGGCGTTATGTTTAACATTGCGCACATGGGCAAAATGTATGCGCCCTTTTAAACTGCGGATAATGTCGGGAATATCGTTGTCTGGGTTTGTTCCAAGGCTTCCGGAGCAAAGAGTTACGCCGTTACAGGGATTGTCTACCATGTTAACAAGACGCAAAAGATTTTCTTTATTCTTCATTATCCGCGGAAGGCCGAAAACAGACCAGCCCGGATCATCGGGGTGCATACCCATTTTTATTTTTAATTTTTCGCACTCAGGTATAATAGCTTTAAGAAAATACTCAAGGTTTTTAAAAAGAGTTTCTTCATCAATGTCATGGTACATTTTGAATAATTCTTTTATCCTTGCCATGCGCTCAGGTTCCCAGCCGGGAAGAAGGCATCCTCCTGCTTTTTCCTGCATCACATTAAACATGTTATCGGGATTTATTTCTTCAACAAGTTTGTGATCGTAGGCCATTACAGCCGCGCCGTCCGGACGTATCTTTGCTAAATCGGATCTTGTCCAGTCAAAGACCGCCATAAAATTGTAGCAGACAAGGTTTATACCGGCCTGTGAAATTACTTTTAACGTATTAATATATCTTTCGATATACATATCGCGCTGTGCGCCCGCTGTTTTTATTGAGTCATGGATATTGACGCTTTCAATTCCCGCAATTACAAGCCCTGAATCTTCTACCTGCTTCTTAAGCGCAAAAAGCTCTTCGCTCTTCCATTCATCTCCAGGCTGTTTGCCGTAAAGCGTTGTTATAACCCCTTTTACACCCGGAACCTGGCGGATTTTATCCAGCGTTACAGGATCAAATCCCGGCCCGAACCAGCGCATTGTCATTTTCATTTTTTGCTCACTTTACCCTGAAACGCACCTGAGTTTTTGCAAGAGGACAGCTTTCATCCGGGTTTATTGTTTTCCCCGAATATGCGCGTAACTCTATAGTTCCGCTTGAGTCTCCCGCCCTGATAATTGCAAGAGCCCTTCCCTGTGATGTTACAACCTTCGGTAATGTAAATCCAAGATTGCTGTTTAAATCTGCAGAACATGCGCCAAGAAATTTAGCATCCCCTTCAAGCGAAAACTCTATTAAAGATTCGGCTGTCGCACAGAGTTCTGAATTTTTATCAACAACATTAATTTCTATATGCGCAATTTCACCCGGATTTAATTCAATCTTGTCTGGAATAAGTTTAATTTTCTGCGCCTTCTCCCCTGTTTTTAAAACATAAGAACAAGCCTGTTTGCCGTCGTTAAATCCTTTAACTTCGATATTTCCATTTGTATACTCAAATGTCCATTCTATTATGCCGTTTGTAAAGTCTTCCTTTTTCCTTCTGCCCATCTTTTTACCGTTAATCCAAAGTTCGGCTTCCTTGCAGTTTGTAAACACAAGCGCTGTAACAGTCCTTCTTTGCAATTTTTCGTGGTTCAGATGAGATGAGAGTTCAGGAAATGACCACCTTCCCCGGGCATAATCAGCTTTTTTATGCTGATCCCTAAAGGCTAAATAAATAGTTGGTTCAGTTGTCCAGATACTCTTGCGGAAATACGCATTAGGTTTGTAAAAAGCGCAGATATCAAGGATCGAGCCCGGCCAGCCCTTTGAAGGCCATGAGGCTTCTCCAAGATAATCTATACCTGCCCAGATAAATTGCCCTATTACATTGTCATTTTCAAGCACAAACTGCCAGGGATTTTTATCGCAGATATCTTCAAAATTTGTTCCTACGCTGGAATAAAAATCATAGCACTCTGTACCGACAATTGCCTTTTTAATTCCCTTTGTATAATGCTGATACAGCGGCTCATGGTAATTAAGGCCAATGACATCAACGTCTTTTGTTAATTTTTCTGTTAATTTTACAAGCTGCTCCGGCGGAGCGCCGACAAGAGTTCTTGGGTTTGCATGGGGAGCCAGGGCGCATGTTACAGGACGATCATCCAATGACTTTACTATATCGACAAGTCTTTTCTGCAGGGCAATCATGCTGTCCTGCCCCTGGTTTTCAACTTCGTTGCCGACGCTCCACATAAAAATCGACGGATGATTTCTGTCGCGCAGAATAAAATCGCAAAGATCTTTTTCTGCGTCAGAATCAAAATGCGCAGAATAGTAGCCGCTCTTCCATTTGTCGAAACACTCATCCATTACATAAAAACCCATTTCATCGCAGAGATCCAAAAATTCTTCTGAAACAGGATTGTGGCTTGTTCTAATCGCGTTACAGCCAATCTCTTTAAGAATGCAAAGACGGCGGCGCCAGACATCGTCATAATAGGCAGAGCCTGTAATACCGGCATCATGATGAAGGCAAACGCCTTTTAATTTTACTTTTTCACCGTTAACTGTCATTCCCCTGTTATACGCAATTTCTATACTGCGTATGCCGAATGTTACCTGTACAGGCTCATTATCTTCACAGTCATTTTCCAGACTGACTATGGCCTTGTATAAATTGGGGTTTTCAGCCGACCACAACAGGGGATTTTGAATGCGGATAGTCTTTTGTACGGTAACTTCATTTTTTCTTATTAAATCATACTCAACAGAACCTTCTCCTGCGCTGCTTCCGTCAGGAGACACAAGTTTTATGCGCAAATTATCTTTTGCTCCGTCTATTACGCTTTTTCCTTTTACTACCGCAGAAACAGTAATGTCCGCCGTTTTCATATTTTTATTCAGCAGGGATTTTACATGCACGCCCCATGTTTTAATGTGCGTAACAGGTACAATCTTTAAAAAAACATTGCGGTAAAGTCCGCTTCCTGAATACCACCTGTCAGGCGCTTCGCAGCCGTTATCAAGTTTTACAGCTATAAGATTTTTGCCTGCTTTTACAAAGTTTGTAATGTCAACTTCAAAGCTCAGATAACCGTTTGCTCTTTTTCTGGCTTCCCTTCCGTTAATAAATACTGTGCTGTTACGGTATGCGCCGCCAAAGTAGATACAGACAGTTTTCCCGTCAATCTCAGGTAATGTAAAATCTTTTCGGTACCAGCAAATACCTTCCCAGGCAAAAAAACCCTGCATATGCTGCGCAGTCCAGCCTTCCAGCGTTCCGCAGTTAAAGGGCTGCGAAATAACCCAGTCATGGGGAAGATCTACCTGTTTCCAGCTCCGGTCATTAAAGCCCGGTGAATGAGCATTCTTTGCGTTTCCAAGAAGAAACTTCCAGTCATTATTAAAGATTACCATTTTGATTTTCCTTACTATGTTTTAAAAAATTGTAACACAGATTTCAAGCTTGATATATACCATACGCCGTGTTAATATATATAATCACTTTTAAAGAGGTAATTAGATGAAAATAAAAATTTTTTCAGTTCTGACGCTTGCATTTTTGATTATTGGCATAACATCCTGCGCAACAGGCGGCGCATCATCAAACAGCACAGCAGGCACTGCTCAGAATCATGAAAGATTTCCGTTAAAAACAATTTATAAAGATCACTTTCTTGTCGGAAATATAATAAATAATACATATACTTCAGGAAGGCATTTTGACATTCTTAGAACTCATTTTAATACCGTTACTGCCGAAAACTCGATGAAGCCTGACCACTTAGCTCCGCGTGAAAGAGGCGGCCAGTACAATTTTTCCAACGCAGACAGACTTTTAAACATAATGACAGAGAGCAATATTATAGTGCACGGTCATACGCTTGTATGGCATAACCAGACCCACGCATGGATGACACAGGGTACGGAACAGCAGGTAAGGCAGACTATGATAGATCATATTAATACAGTAATGGCTCATTACAAGGGAAAAATTCATTCCTGGGATGTTGTAAACGAAGCTGTATTATCCCGCGTCGAACCTGCTACAAATCTGCAGGACTGGAGAAACCAGCTGCGCAGGGATTCAGGCTGGTTCAGAGCAATGGGACCTGATTATATTGAGCTTGCTTTCAGAACAGCAAGGGCCGCAGACCCTGATGTCATGCTCTACTACAATGACTACAACCTTGACAACCAGAGAAAGGCGCAGGTAGTTGCAAACATGATAAAAGAACTTAATGACAAATACAAAGCTGAAGGCAACACAAGAAACCTTATTGACGGCGTTGGTATGCAGGCGCATTACGGTTCGGGGACAAGCATTCCCAATGTGCGCGCATCAATTGAAAGATTTATTGAACTTGGAATCAGAATTGACATAAGCGAGCTTGACGTTGATACAAAGGGAATCTCCAGCGGCTCTTTCGGGCCCGGAAAAGATACGCGCATGAGTGATATGGAACAGCGCCAGCAGGCAATAAAATATGCGGAACTTTTCAATCTTTTTAAGGAATACAGCAGACACATAACGCGGGTAACAATGTGGGGCATAGACGATGAAACAAGCTGGAAATCTATGGGAAATCCCTGCCTTTTCACATCATCCCTAAGACCCAAGCAGTCATTTTTTGCCGTTGCCAATCCTAACAGCGCGCTTGGTCTATGAGAAAAAAGTATTTGGTTGCCGGCATGACAGCCGTAATTTTATTATTATCTGCGTGCAGTACAAGCAATGACAATGTAAGCGCAAGAAGTGTTGTAAAAATAGATTACAACGAATACCGTCAGGAAATTGACGGCTTTGGCGGTTCAAATGCATGGACAAGGCTGCCCGGCAATGAAAAGCTTGCATCTGATCTTGTTAAACTTCTTTACTGCAAAAATGAAGGGATAGGCCTTACAATCCTTCGCAACCGCATTCCATTCCGTGAACGTCTTCCGGGCGATGATAACGCAGGCCTTAACGACGGTTTTATAATGAGAAACAGCGATCACAGCTATGCTTACACCGAAGATTCAGACGGAGTTAAAACATTCGGATTAAACTGGAACAGCTGGGATATAGCAAGCACAAGAAATTTAATCCGCCAGATTCAAAACCTTGGAAGTTCCGGCCCTGAAAAACTTGTCATTATGAGTTCGCCGTGGACAACTCCAAATAATCGCGTAACACGATGGAAGGAAGATGTAAGGGGTGTAAGCTCAAGGCTTGACTATGCAATAGACTGGTCAAAACCTGATATTTGGGGAAGATTAAAAAGACAGCATTATAATGATTACGCAGACCTTCTTGCCGATTATGTGAAAAACTTTGAATCGCAGATGGGAGCTCCCCTTGATATTCTTTCCGTGCAAAACGAACCCAACTGGAAGGTTGAATACGAATCGGCTTATTGGAGCGGACTGGATCTAAGGGATTTTATAAAAACAATTTCAGAGCGTTTCCCGAAAAAAGGCCTTACCCCCGGAGAAAACGGCATTGGAATAATGATGCCTGAATTTGAAAATTTCGATATCAATTTTAATGATATGATTAAACCCTCCCTTGATGATCCTGCGTCACAGAGGGCTATAACGCATATTGCGCTTCACCAGTACAACGCAGGCTTTGATATGTCTACAAGAGCGGGCGCAAAGGAGTTCCCAGGGATTATAGAGTCCGGCAAGCGTTTCTGGCAGACTGAAATAGGAACTTCAGGGCCTCATGCGCCCACAGGAAGCGGGATTAATAACGCGCTCTATTTTGCCAGAATGATTCACTGGGACTTGACGCTTGTGCAGATGAATGCCTTTTTGTTCTGGTGGCTCTGGTTTAATACAGAAGATGATTCATTCGGAGGCTCTCTTGTTACATGCAGCGACAGAGAAATAAAACCTGCCTTAAGGCTTTATGCGATGGGGCAATATTCGCGTTTCATCCGGCCGGGATGGCACAGAATTGAATGCGATGCATCTCCTTTATGGGGAGTATTTTCAAGCGCCTACAGAAATCCCAAAACAAACGAAATTGCAATCGTTATTATTAATGAAAGACATACTGAATCTTCCATTTCTATTGATTTAAACGGAGCGGAATTTGAAAGGCTTGATACCTTTCGCACATCAGAAAATGAAAGACTTAAATCCATTGGCAGACAGAGAACATCAAGGAATACCGCAAATGTTACCTTACCCCCAATGTCAATCACAACTTATTACGGGAGAGTAAAATGAAAATAAAATATTTAATTGTTCTTGCAATACTTCTTGTTGCATCTGCATTGGCTTTTTTAATTGCCTGCGAGGAGGAACCCCCTGCTTCTTCACAGCCGCTGACGCATTGCGAGCTTTGCAGCACAGAACTTGAGGAAGAAGACTCTGCTCTTTTCTGCCCCAATGCAGAATGTATTGTGACAATTATTGGATTGGATATAATTGATCTTCCGGCACTGAAAGAAACTTTTGCAGATTATTTTGACATTGGAAATATTTTTAATCCCGGTGATGTTAATGCAGGCGGAAGCGCGGTAACAACTAACCGTCTTACGCATCATTACAATGTGCTTACAGCGGAAAATCACATGAAGCCTTCATACCTTAGTTCCAGCGCAACAAGCTTAAACGCAGGAGGACTTGCAACGGCGGATCGCATGGTAAATGCAGCTCTTGCATCAGGCTTTAAAGTTGTAGGGCATACCCTCTTATGGCACAGCCAGATTCCCTCATGGCAGGCTGATCTTCGCACAAACTCCACAACAAAAGAAACAGCCCTTACCCAAATGAGAAATTACATTACAAGCGTTGTAACACATTTTGGAGACCGGATATACGCTTGGGATGTTTTAAACGAGGCTTTTCCTGACGGCGGTTTAACTTCAGACTGGAAAACTTCGATGCGCACAGGGACACAGGGCAATCCATGGTTTATGAAAATTGGACATGAGTTTGTATATGAGGGCTTCCGCGCCGCGCGCCTTGCAAATCCAAACGCAATACTGTACTACAACGATTACAATATGAATATGTTAAATAAGGCCTCCCTTGTACGGGACATGGTGCAGGATGTAAATAATCAGTGGCTAAGCGATCCTCTATACGACGGTAAACTGCTTATCCAGGCTATTGGCATGCAGAGCCATCACAATACAGGTATAACGCCTGCAAGCATACAGGCTGCAATTAATTTATTCAAACCTCTTGGCGTAACAATTTCCATAAGCGAACTTGATATTCTTTCTCAGAGCTGGGGAGACTACAGCGCCGCTACAGCTGTTACAAATACAGGCAGACAGAATGCGGCCAATTTGTACGGCCAGTTCTTTACTGTATTTTTAAACAATTCCGATATAATTAAGCGCGTAACATTCTGGGGTTTAAATGATGCTCAAAGCTGGCGCGCAAGAGGAGAGCCTCTTATTTTTTCAGGCAACAAGGTAAAACTCTCTTATTATAAAATAATTCAGTCGCTTCAGGCTTTTACCGAGTAATACATCTGTATCTAAGACCGGCTTGCAGGGTTATACCCTTTAATTCTGCAAGCCGGCTTACAGTTACTATCTTAAAATCCATTTCATGCAAAGCATTAATAATTTGCGGCAGCGCCTTCATTGTATTGCCCTGCGATGTGTTATTTTCATGAAGAACAATTATTTCCCCGTCCTGCGGATCATTTAATACGCTTTTTAGAATTAATTCCTGTTCACCCGGCCAGTCGTTATGAGTACTGCCGTCAATTATGGGAAGGTCTTTTCCAGCGCAAACCCGTATTAAATCGTCACTAATATTCAAATACGGAGCCCGAAAAAGTCCCGGTTTAAAGCCTGTAGCTTCACTTATTTCATCCGATGCGCGCTCTATATTTTTTGCTATTTCAATTTCGCTTAAATCCCCAAGGCGATTGTGATCGTATGAATGATTTCCAAGCTCATGGCCTTCATTAAATATTGCTTTTGCAAGTTCTTTATTGTTATTTACATTCCTTCCAATTAAAAAAAAGGAAGCTTTTACATTAAACTCATTAAGAACGGCAAGCAGTGCTTTAGTCCCGCCGTAATCGGTATCCGGGCAGGGTCCGTCATCGAAACTAAGAGCGATATACTTCATTTAGAATTACCTGCATTTATTAATTGCGCAACTACAGCTTTTTCTTTATTATTTTCATCAAACAAAAGAGGCCAGTTTTTTCTGTTATTCACAGGGAAATTATCAAGCCATGTATGGTAGTCAGAGACTCCCCATGTTGTTATATTTTTAACCGCAGGATACTCACTTGCAATTGTAAAAAGGTCTGTGTATATTTTTGCCTGCTTTATAATCCTGTCTTCCGGTCTTGTTAAAAAGAAATCTTTTTTATCCCTTGCTTCGCTCCATCCGTAAACGGAGATGTCAACTTCCGTAAATTCAATATCAAGGCCAAGCGCAGAATATTTTTCTATCGCATCCCTTATAATTTTTTCATCAGGAAAATTGTAATACCAGTGCGCCTGTATTCCGACACCGTCAACAGGAACACCTGCATCCAAAAGTTTTGAAAGATATTTTATGGACGCTTCCATTTTAGGGCCGCTTTCATTATTGTAATCATTAAAAAAGAGCCTTGCAGATGGAGAAGCCTGCCTCATCTGCCTTAGGGCAAACTCATAAACATCCTCTGTGCAAATATTATACCACTTGCTAAGACGAAACCCCTTTTCATCTCCTTTTTCAACATCTATTACTTCGTTTAGAACATCCCATGAATAAATAATATCGTTGTAACGCATTGTAACTTTTTCAATATGATTTTCAAGACGCTTATACAGCTTGCTTTTTGAAACAACTTCATTCCTGTCTGTAAAAAGCCATTTTGGATTTTGATTATGCTAGATAAATGTGTGCCCGCGCATCGCAAGATTGTTAGCTCTTGCGTAATCTGCAATAAAATCAGTTTCTTTCCAGTCCCATTTATTTTCATGCGGATGAATCGGACCTAATTTCATAGAGTTTTCGGCAGTTAGACTGGAAAAATGCTTTTTTATGATTGCATCATTTTCTTTGTGTTTTAACACCCTGCGGCTTACGGCAGCGCCAAGCTTGTAACTGTTTTTCCAGGCATCTTTTAAATTATCGTTCATATTGCATTGATTCTAATTTATGGTTGTAAAATAGTCCAGTATAGAGGGGAAAGAGGTTATTATAGTAAAGTAATTAAATTTCATATGCCCTTGGTTTTTCTGCAACTTGGGAATACGGAACAATCTCTTTAAACAAATATTCTTTTTTCTCAAGTTCTGATTCAAGATCGTAATAATTCTGAAGATTGAGCCAGAACTGAGCCGAATTGCCAAAATACCTTGAAAGCCTTATAGCCATGTCTACAGTTATCCTGCGGCTGCCTTTGAGAATTTGACTTATAGCTGTTTGCTGTACATTAATCTCTTTGCTTAATTTATACGCAGAAATTCCCAAAGGATTCAAAAAATCTTCCTTTAAGATGAAGCCCGGAGGAATTAAATCAAGTTTCTTTTTCATAATAGCCTCCTAATGATAGTCAGTGATAGTTACATCACTTGCATTATTATTTTTCCATTTAAATATAATTCTCCATTGATCATTTATACGAATACTGCATAATCCTTTTTTATCACCTTTTAATTTTTCAAATTTATTACCTGGAGGAATACGCAAATCGTTCTCATTCGTTGCAGCATGAATAATAAGTAATTTACTTCTGCCGCGCTGCAATAACTCTGGAGGAAATTTTTTGGGATGTTCTCTATAAAACAAGGATTCGGTATCCTTGTTCCCAAAACTTTGAATCACTTATGCCCTCATCTTTATCAATAGTATCTCACTGCAATAGTATTGTCAAGAGTATCTATCTATATTTATATAGTTTTTTATAAGCATTTTCGAAAATCAATGAATATTTTACAAGACAAGAAAAAACGTTTTCCGGTTTTCTCCGCATCCGGGATACTAACAGGAAAGCGCAGCTCAAATTTGCATGACCGTTGTCATGCAGGAAAGCGGTTTGTTCTGCGATTGATTAACACTTCGTAGAGCTTCAAGGACGGACAACACGAAAGCCGACAAAGTAGCTGCCTGCGATCAACGGGTGGTAATGAAACCGATTCGCAGAACGAAGGCCCTGACTAACCTCGTTCCAGCTTCCTCCGCGCGCCACACGGAGCGAGCCAGAGACCGCACCGATTGGATTAGTTTGCGCTCCAGATGGGTATGCTCCATACCAGTCCCAGCACCACTCATATACATTTCCGTGCATATCATGTAAACCCCATGCATTAGCAGGATAATCACCTATGGAAGTTGTTTTGTCTGCACCGAAGGGAGAAAAATTTGCCTGATTAGTTGTTATGGTTGCTCCTGTATTATATGCTGTTGTTGTTCCGGCTCTGCATGCATATTCCCATTCAGCTTCTGTAGGCAATCTATAGCCGTTAGCATTACGATTCCATGTCACATTTAAATTATTATCGCCCGTATACGCAGGAATAAGCCCTTCCTGTTCGCTTAACCAGTTGCAATATAATACGGCATCAAGCCAGCTTATCATTACTACCGGATGATGATCTGTCTGACTAATATATGGATTTTTCCAGTTAGCGTCTGCTTTCTGTACTGGTCGTCCATTTTCAATAATAATCCCGCCTCCAATAAGTTCAGCAACTGTTCTGTAATTTGTCGCATTTACAAATCTACGGTATTCATCAACTGTTACAGGGTATTTACCAATACTAAACGAGCTAACTGTCACCTGCCGTTGAATTTCACCACTATCTCTTCCTGCTTCATTTGCAGGACTTCCCATCGTAAAAGTGCCGCCGTTTATGCGCATCATATTGCTTTGCTGCGCAGCTAAACCCGCTACTAAAAAACATGCCATGATAATAAGAATCGAAATCTTCTTCATACAAAACTCCTTTAAATTTATTAAAACAAAAATGCGCCCTCATATAATGGGGCGTATTGGTGAGAAAAAATTTTTATAAATTTATTTCTTAGAAATGAAGTACTATACGAGAGAGAGAGAGAGAGAGAGCAAGAACTGTGCCAAGTGGCACGAAAATCGTAGCAATTTTGTAATATTTTTTATTTTTCATTGCTAGTATTTTATCATGTCTTTGTAAGTATTGTAAAGTGTTTTTAACTTAATGATATTGTCAATTTTTTTTCTTTCATAGCTTGTTTTAATTGATAAGTAATCTGTTTTTTTGCAGCCAGTTCATTGACTTCTTCATATATATCTTGTTCTTTTAAGAAATCATTAAAATTTTGACCTATACCTTTCATTGCTTTTTCTCCCTCGGTTTAATTTTTACTTGAGATATTACGATGAAATCTGATAAAAAATGTCTATTTCTTATCTGTCCCTCAGGGCTTCACTATCTTTATCTCGTCAAACCAGATTGTTTTCCCTGTTAAATCTGAGTACTCGCTTAAAAAATCAAGCTGATTAACGGACTTCCAGTCAAACTCCCCTCTTGGCGGGAGCCATTCCCATGTTTCGTTTACCCATGCTCCGTGTTCGCTCATTTCTGACAGAGGGATTCTTATGGTGTGCCATTGGCCGTCCGGTTTAATTATACTTTCATTTACCATATAACGCATGCGCCATGGTATAGTCGTTACGCTTTCAGCGTTTACAAAACGAACATCAAACTGCAAGGGGCTTAAAGTGCGCGCCATAAACTCAAGAGCAAAACCGTTTTCTGCAAGATGGCTTAAATCTCTTGATGAAATGTTAAAGTTAAAATAAACTACATTGTACTGGGCTGCATTTCCCCATCGGATA
>WQXU01000010.1 GCA_009781635.1 Treponema sp. | reverse complement strand
CCCAAACAATGTACGAAACGGACAGGCTGTAAGCAATGTTACTCAATACAACATTAGAGTTGTAGCGTATAACGCCGCAGGGGATGCCGCAGGGCAGACATTGGCTGTTTGGAATATTCCCGGAATGAATATAACACAAACCAACACCGCAGCCGTTTCCAGCCAGAGCGAGCTTACAGACGCACTTGACGATACTGCCAAAACCAACATAGTTCTGACAAACAGTTTCAGCCTTAACGATTGGACACCAATCGACCTGACTGATCGCAACTTCTACGGCAACGGACATACAATAACAGTGAACAGTGTACAATTAACAGTGAACAATGGAAATATTGGGCTGTTCGGCGCAGTGAGCGGCAACTCATTAATCCGTGATTTAGCGGTTGAATATACCGGTACGCAGACCATCAGCAACCCTGCGTCGGGCAGTTTTACCAATAGCAATGATACAGATGTTACAGGAAGCAATGTCGGCGGCATAACGGGGTACGCCATAGGAAACACGCAAATACTTAACTGCATTGTACGAGGCGCAAACTCATCAGATGCGCAATCAATTCCAGTAGGCGCGCAATCAATTCCAGTGGGCGCGCTTACCGTGAGCGCGTCAAGCGGCGATCAGATAATTCGTTTAGGCGGCATTGCAGGGTACTTTGAGGGAAACGGTAAAATTGAAAACTGCCTCGCAGCGCTTTCTGTGAAATACGCTTTGACAGCGACAGACGCGCACACAGGCGAAGTCCTCATAGGCGGCATTGCAGGAGAAACAGGCGAAGGCGGCACGGCAAACACCCTTCGCATAAATAACGAATACACCAGTACGAATGCCGCACGTGGTCCCGATGTTACCCTTCAAAGACTGCTCATAAACGGCGTAACCATAACCGCTGATGTGAGTGCTGACAAAACCACAAGAAACGGCATATTAGCCGCTGGCGGCGCGGTTGGAAGAAGCGAGTTAAACACCATGAACGATATTGCATTTGCAATTGGGACAGTTTCATATTACAGGACTGTCAGTACCGATACAAACAGTATCGGAGGTATTGTAGGACATGCAATACTAACAAACATTATAGAGAGCCAATTTTACGGCAATATCGAAACAATCGGCGGTAATGAAACAAGAGGTGCTCTTCGACTTGGCGGAATTGTCGGTTATAATCAAATAAATTCTACTGGGAATTATTTTATCCATAAATGCAATTCAAGGACAAATATCAAAATAAAAGCTAGAGAGGTAAAAAATATTGGCGGTATCTTGGGGTGGTCGTCGATTACACAAAACAACGGCACGAGCGTCATAACAAACACCTATTTTGAGGAAGGAACAATCGACATAAGCGGAAGATCCGGAGCTTTCCAAATTGGAGGTTTTACCGGATTATTGGGTGGTGCTTCAAGCAATAGCAATATATTTAATAACTGCGGCGTTTTGTCTGGCACAATGTTAATCAATACTGATGAGATTAGTAGTGACACTCTTCATATTGGAGGATTTATAAGCTATTCAGGAGCTTCAATTTCCAACTGTTTTAGCAGGATGGATATTAATGTGTATAGTTTGTTTACAACCGCTGCTTCTCTTGCAGATAATAATATTGGCGGTTTTACTGGCAGGTTATTGAACGGAGGTTCTATCAGAAATTGTTATACGGCTGGCACTGTACATGTCATACAAAACGCCGGTTCGCCTCATGTAAATGTAAATGTCGGAGGTTTGGTAGGCAGAAAAGAAGGGGGAGGATCAACAATAATAGAGAACTGTTATGCTCTTGGAAATGTAATTGCCGATAAACAAAGCGGGACAGGAATTTTGTCCGCAGGCGGCCTTGTCGGCTATAATTTAGCATTAACGGGAAACATTAGCAACAGTTTCGCCGCTGGGCAGGTTATCGCTCAGTCCGCATCAGGGGAAGCCTATGCCGGCGGCCTTGTGGGGTACAGGGATGGAGGTGCAATCAGCAACACTGCCGCTTTGGGAGCAAGCGTTACTGCGCAAGGTCCAACAAGGCACGCAGGGCGCATCAGCGGCTTTCCAATAGACACTACTGCAATTGGCAGCGGTAACCGCGTAAAGCAAAGTATGCGAATAGAGGAAGGGATTTATGCCCAAACCTTGTTTAACAATTTAGCCCCAACCGATGCAGGTAACGCAACGCAACGGCACGGCGCAACTTTCAGCGACAGTATGTTCTTTAACTTATCCTTCTGGACAGGCACAGGCAGTTTAGGTTTTCCCGCAGCCAACTGGAACTTTAACAATGTCAGCAGGGAAGGGTTTCCTCGCCTGCGTATTAGCCCTAACGGCGCAGTAATGCCGGGACAGTGAGAAGCGTTCTGGCAGCAGCTATCACTTTTTCGCAGTGTTGTTACACGTCATGCCTGCACCGCATATAGCGGCGGGGAACGGGTGCAGCAACCATTTTTTTCAACAACTCCGCGAACTCTGCGCCGCCTCGTGCTAAAATTTGAAATAATTTGTGTACCAGGAAGATTTGGTGATAGATACCTTTGGGATATTTGAATATCTATCTTATTTATGAAATGTATCATATAATAAAAATATTATGATGAATTTAACTCATGAAGAAAAATTACAACTTATGCGTTCTCTAAATTGGGATTATCTGGATACACATGAGGACATGCTTTCGGTTATTGAAGGAAACATCGAATCATCCGGTGCATTTACACGCGATAAATTATTTGTCCGCTCCCTGGAACGGCTTCCCTGGCACTATGTTACAGCTCTTTGGGGCGTTGAAACAATAAAAGAATTATACACACCTGAAATAGCAAAGCGTATTTGGCCAAAAGAAAGGAGGTATCATTTTGATTTTGCCCTCGCAGTATTACGAAGAGAACCTTTACCCCCTTCAAGATGGGGTTCTGAACACTATAAGCAAATGTGGCGTCCGGTTTTTTCTAACAGGTGGTACAGCGTTAAGCAGAGCGTATTATAATCACCGTTATTCTGATGATCTTGATTTCTTTGTAAATAACGACGCTGATTATTTAGAACAGGTAAAAGAAGTATTTTTTAAGTTAAAGGAAGAAGGTTTTTTTTGGGATCCTGTAGTTGATTTTATCAGTAATAATACATTTACTACTTTTAGAGTAGGCTGGAGTAAATCAGATGCTTTATTAAAGCTTGATTTTGTAAATGATGTTGCAGTTCATTTTGGCGGAATTACTAAAACTGATTTGTATTACCGGACAGATTCAATTTGTAATATACTTTCCAATAAATTATCTGCTGTTTTTAGATTTGCAGCTAAAGATGTTGCAGATATTAGAGAAATTGCTCTTCATGAGTCAGTGGATTGGTCACAGGCAATTAATGATGCACGACAAAAGGAAGCCGGGCTTGAATTAACTTATATTTCTGATGTTTTAACAGGAATACCCCAAAGTGAATTTAAAACAATTGCCTGGACTAAAAAACCTACATGGGATGAATTTCGTAACGATATTAATCAAATTGTATTTGATATGATGCATGGGTAATCACGCAAACGCTTCGGCGGCAGCAACGCAAGCCTGATTCCTTGTTGGCTGGCATTAATTATGATGCGGCTGTTTTTTTGATTCTTCCCAATGGCTTTCCATTAGTTCCAGGTTTTCTTTTTTCATTTCCTGGCCTGTTTCCTTCATCTTTTTTTCTACATGCTTAAAGCGGCTAACGAATTTGCTGTTTGTGCGGCGAAGCGCTATCGAAGGTTCAACCTTTAAGAAACGGCAGAGATTTATTACAGAAAATAAAAGATCGCCAAGTTCTTCTTCCAGCATATGCTGCATACTGTCTTCTGCAGTTTTAATTACATCCGCCACTTCATCAAGTTCTTCTTTAATTTTTGTAATTACGCCTTCAGAATCAGGCCAGTCAAAGCCAGCCTTTGCCGCTTTTTTCTGCAGAGCATACGAACGATCCATTGGCGGCAAAGCGGAGCTTACTTCATCCATTAACGAGTCTTTCGGTTTGCGGCCTTCCTTCTCTATCTTTATAGCAGCCCAGTTACTTAAGATTTCACCGGTATTTGCAACTTTTACATCGCCGAATACATGGGGGTGACGGCGTATCAGCTTTTCACTAACTTTTAATAATGCGTCTGCTACAGAAAACTTGCCTTCCTGCTCATGCATATAGCCAATCATTGTTGCAAGCAGAAATAAATCACCTAACTCTTCGGCAATATGAACAGTATCGTTTTCGTCGATTGCTTCAATGCACTCGTAAGTTTCTTCGATTAACGCGCCCCTCAATGTTGACGGCGTCTGTTCCCTGTCCCATTCGCAGCCGTCAGGAGCGCGCAGTCTTGCTACGGTTTCATATAATGTTTTAAAAGCATCGTTAGCTGTCATTGCACTTCCTTTTCCTGTCTGTCAATTATAATTTTCTTTTTTGCCCATTCTTTAAGCAGGGTTTCCGGATCGCACTCAGTTGTCTGCATCAGAAGATTCGCGCCTGCATCCAGCGCCGGCATAAGTATCTCCTGTTCGGCCCTGGAAAAATCTGATAACACCCAGTCGTAAACTCCTTCTCCGCTTCCCTCCTGCCCGCCTTCACCCGGTATTCTTGAATCCGGGCGGCCAATTCCTATTCTAAGCCGCCAGAAATTTACGCTGCCAAAACTATCTTTCATGGAACGAAGGCCGTTATGCCCGCCAAGACCGCCTGAGAATTTCAGGAAAATTGTTCCAAGCGGCAGTTCCAGTTCATCGTGAACAACAATTATTTCTTCTATCAATATTTTATAAAATGAGGATGCGGCCTGAACAGAACGCCCCGAAAGGTTCATGTAAGTTTCCGGCATAAGAAAGTGAATACCGTTATGCGAAGCATATAAACCTTTGGATTTATTCTGCCATGAAAGCGACGGATAAAATGGAAGTGATTCTGCAAGCATTCGCCCGGCATTGTGCCTGTTCCGCGCATATCCGGGACCCGGATTACCCAAAAAGGCGGCAAGTTTGATCATTGTCTGCTCCTGCCTGAAATATTAAATTCTTTGACAATAATATCATTTAATAAATGTTTGTCAAATTATGTTTTCAGGCGTTTTCGGAAATATTTATTTTATCCTGCACCTGGCATAAATTTTTATACAAGCCTTCCTGTTCCATTAATTCCTGATGATTACCTGATTGCACAATACGGCCTTTTTCAAAAACAAGGATAAGATCGGCATTGCGGATTGCAGATAACCTGTGCGCAATTATCACGATTGTGCGGCTTCCGGCAATTTCATTTATTGCCTGCTGAATCTGCGCTTCTGTCCGCATATCAACAGATGCAGTGGCTTCATCAAGGATTAATACAGGCGCCTGGCACAGTACAGCGCGCGCGATCGCAATACGCTGTTTCTGTCCGCCGGATAGCTTGACTCCGCGCTCTCCGACCTGGGTACGGTACGCATCAGGCATCATCATAATCTCATCATGTATTCTTGCAATGCGGGCCGATTCTTCAATTTCCTTAAATGATGCATCCGGTTTTGCAAACGCGATATTTTCTTCGACAGTTCCGGAAAACAAAAATGTGTCCTGCAAAACCATCGATATATTTTGGCGCAAGCTTTCAAGCGTTATGCCTTTTATATCGCGCCCGTCAAGCAGAATCCTCCCTGCTGTCGGATCATAAAACCTTGATATAAGCTGACTAAGCGTTGATTTTCCTACGCCGGTAGAACCAACGAGCGCAACCATTTTCCCCGGCTTTACTTCAAAGGAAACACTGTCAAGAACTGTAATGCCTTCGATGTAGGAAAAACTTACATTCTCAAACAGGATATGTCCTTCCGCTTTTCCTGTACAAATTGCGCCGGGAAGATCCCTAATACTTTGAGGCGCATCAAGAATTTCAATTACCCGTTCTGCGCCGGCAAATGCATGCTGCGCAGATTCCATAAGGTTGGCAAGACCTGTAATGGGAGCGTAGAACAACGCAAGGTAGAGCATGAAAGCTACGATATCGGATACCGAAAGCCGGTTATAAAAAGCCAAGAAACCGCCAAACCCGACAACGATAACGCTGCCAATCGATGTTAAAAATTCTACGCCGGGATGAAACACCGCGCTTAATTTCAGGGCGCGAAGCATGTTACGTGTAAATTTTTCGCCCTTGCGCAGCACTTTTTCCGAAGCGGAGCCCTGCCTGCCAAAAACCTGTATTTCCTGCAAGCCGGAAAAATTATCCTGTAATTGAGCCGACAGCTCTCCCTGCGATTTCTGCATCTTCTGAAAATTCGGACGCACCTTCCGGCTGAAAAACCAGCCGGACAGCAGGATAAAGGGAACTGGAATGCAGGTAATTAACGCAAGCTGCGGATTAATGGAAAAAAGAATTATTGTAACGCCTGTAAAAGTAACAAAATTTGTAATAATATCCGGAGTGATATGGGCATAGATAAGTTCAAAGGTAGCAACATCATTCATCACACGGCTGAGAAGTTCTCCTGTCTGCTTGTTATGAAGGTAATCCATGGAGAAAGACTGAATTGCATTATAAACTTTCATGCGCAGTTCAAGTACAAGACGCCATGCCGCGCGGTGCGAGCAATAACTGCTCAAAAACCTGAATAAAATCCGCAGCAAAAACAGTCCAAGCAATCCGCCTGTCATCCAAAAAACCGTAGTAAGGCTTTCCTGCGTCATGCCGGAAGCGACTATCCCTGTCATTGACGCCATTATTCTTGGGGCAATCAGGTTAACAACTGTCAGCGACAATGTCCCGATGACAGCTAACGCAAACCAGCGCTTGTATCTGGCTGCCTCTTTTGCAATACGCCAAAGTATGTTCATGTCCTACCTTTTATTCGATAAAATTATTAACAGCGCAACATCACCCTGCCGGACACCGGGTATTCGCGCTGCCTGGCCTACATTGAGCGGTTTTACGGTATTAAGCTTTTCCCTTGCCTCGGAAGAAAGCCCAGTGATTGCAGTATAATCCAGATCCGGATTCAGTTTGATGGCATCCATTTTTGCGGCTTTTGCGGCAAAGCGGATTTCCTTCTCTATATAACCTGCGTATTTTTTATCGAGCAGCGCTCTTTCTACAAGCTCAGGCGGATATGCCGCTAAGGCGGTATCCGTAGCAGCCGCAGGTTTTCGCTTTTCAAGCAGTTCTTTAATTTCGTCTAACGTTTTTGTCTTTTCCAGAAAGCGTTCCCATCGGCTGCTGTCTATAAGGCCTGCATCGCGTCCCTTTGGAGTAAGCCTTGTGTCCGCCGTATCGTGGCGCAGCATAAGCCTGTGTTCCGCGCGGCTTGTAAACATGCGGTAAGGTTCCTTTGTTCCCAGGGTTGTAAGATCGTCTACAAGTACGCCTGTATAAGCTTCCGCGCGCCCCAATATCAGAGGCGGACGTCCCTGCATTTTCATCACGGCATTAATGCCTGCAATAAGTCCCTGAGCGGCGGCTTCTTCATAACCGGAACTGCCATTGGTCTGCCCTGCCGAAAAAAAACCTGAAAGGCGTTTAGATTCAAGCGATGGATACAGATCCAATGGATCAATGTAATCATACTCAACAGCATAACCGGGACGGACAATATGAGCTTTTTCAAGACCGGGAATACTGTTAATAAAACTGCGCTGCACATCTTCCGGCAGCGAAGTGGACGCGCCGTTTAAGTACATTTCGTTAGTTGAAAGTCCTTCCGGCTCTATAAAAATATGATGGCGCTCCCGCCCGGGAAAGCGGACAACCTTATCTTCGATAGATGGACAATAACGCGCGCCTGTGCCGGTTATTTTCCCGCCGTATAAGGGCGAGCGGCTTATATTCGCCCTGATTATTTCATGCGTCTTTGATGTTGTGTAAGTAATCCAGCAAGGCAATGAAGGCTTTTCAATTACAGTATCTGTCTGCGCATCAATGGAAAACGGATACATTTCTTCTCCGTCCTGTTTTTCCATTACGGAAAAATCAATTGAACTGTCAGAAATACGCGCGGGAGTGCCTGTCTTAAGCCTTCCCACAGGAAATCCAAGCCGCCGCAGAGAAGCGCCAAGTCCCGCCGCCGCTTCTTCGCCAAGTCTTCCCTCCGGTGCATCATATTCGCCGATAAATATTTTCCCTTCCATAAACGTACCTGCGGCGAGAATTACTGTACGCGCTGTTATGCGATGTCCGCGGCTTGTGATAACGCCTGCAATTTTTGCCCTGTTGTTTCCGGCAGTATCGCCTTCGGTAATCAAAGCCCTAACCGTATCCATAAATATTTTCAGGTTTTTTTGTTTTTCAAGAACAGAACGGGCAGCAGTCTGATATGCAAGCTTGTCCGCCTGCGCTCTTGGCGCCTGCACAGCCGGGCCGCGGGAACGGTTAAGCACACGGTACTGGATCATTGTTGCATCTATCAGGTTTGCCATCTCGCCGCCAAGCGCGTCAATCTCCCGCACAATGTTGCCCTTTGACAGCCCGCCAATCGCAGGGTTGCATGAAAGCGCTCCGATTTTATCCGGATTCTGGGTGATTAGAAGGGCGGAAAACCCAAGACGCGAAACTGCAAGGGACGCTTCAATTCCGGCATGACCGCCGCCGATTACAATGCAGTCGTAGTCCATGAAATTCTACCAGACAAAGGAAATTAAATATCTGCCTCTTATTGACGGATTCAATTCAATTAAAGGCCTGAAAAGCGCTTCTGCGGATTCACGCGCCTGCTTAATCAATTCTTCATTTTCTTCCGCCGCTTTTTCCTGATCAATTTTTGTGTCACCTAATAAATCAAGTATCTCCTGCGGCCTTACAGCCCGCGGAAGAATGCCTCCCCCCGCAAGTTCATATGATCTTGCGCGCTCCGGATACTGTTCATGGGCAAGGATCTTAATCGGCGGCATATGAAATGTAAGCCATGAGCCGGCTTCTTTTACTTCGATATCACCGCAGTTAAAACCAAATTTGATGCTGCCGTCAAGGACAATAAGCAGGTTACGCGCATTAAGCCAGTTGCCGGGATTATACGCTCTTTGGGTAATTGACTGATAATTATAAACAAGGCAGACATATTCGGAAACAGGCAGAATTTCCTTTACAACAGTGCTTATATTAGTCTCTATTAATTGTTTTACAACCAGCGGCTTTCTTGCCGCTATCCATGTGACTGCTATAATTAATACAAGAAACAGACACACAATTATTATTAATACAGGCAGCAATGAAAATTTTTTACGTCCCTTGTCCATAATACAATCCTTATTAAATTACATTGGTTCAATATGTATTGTCGCTGTCATATCAAATTTTTCTTCAATCATTTTCTCAAAGACAGATGCCAGGTTGTGTCCGTTTTCGATAGTCATATTTTTTTCAAGTCTTATATGAAAAGTCAGTTCTTTATGCGATATATAATTATGCAGGTGAAAATGATGTATCTGCAGATCGTCACTATACAAAATTTTTATCTCTGCGATTATTTTATCAATTAAATCCTGTTTTGGCTCCTCTCCCAATAACTTAGAAATTGATTCTTTCATAATTTCAAAGGCGGCATAGAAAATTGCCAATGCGCAGAACATTCCAAGAACGCTGTCCATCCACCATATTTGCACTGTGAATTTCGTAATTAAAATGCCGATTAAAACAACTACCGATGAAAGCGAATCCGAACGATGATGCCAGCCGTCCGCTCTTAAAATAACATTATCTGTTTTACGGCCAAGATAAAATGAGTACTGAGCCAGCAGTTCCTTTACAACTATTGAAACTGCAGTTACAACAATTGCAAGCGTTCCGTATATAACACTCTCTTTGTTTCTGAATCTCTCTATTGAATTAATCATAAAATCATAAGCGATAATTCCAAGAACAAAGGAAATAAATATTGATGATATTTGTTCCCAGCGTCCATGCCCGAAGGGATGCTGTTTGTCAGGTTTTTTTGTTGTCAATTTAACGGAGAATATTACAAATACGGAAGTAAGCGAATCCGATAATGTATGCCATGCGTCCGCTATTAATGCGATTGATCCTGTTAATAAACCTGCCCAGAATTTAATACCGAATAAAACAGCATTAATAATAACTGACAGAACACCCTCTAAAATCTGTGCCTTAACTTTTGTCATAATGACATCCTTAAAAATTCCATAAAAAAAGCATCTATGGAACATTTTACCGTCCCACAGATGCGTATAATACTCACCCGTTGCCGCAACACGGCGGCCCGGCCCCATAAATCTGTCTCTCTTTAAGAGAGAAGTTTATCGCCTGCTCAGTTTTATTTGTTTTATTTTATACATTATTTAATTGATTTGTCAATTATTAATTTGCCGGAAATATATTTAAAAGTTATTTTCCTACACAAAACCGGCTGAACATTTCTTCCAGAATATCGGCTGTAGAAACCTCTCCTGTTATTTCACCAAGCAGGCTGACAGCTTCCCTTAATAGCGGCGCAATTAAATCAAGTTCGCTGCCTTCCGATTCCGCCATTGCAAGAGCTTCCTCAAGAGCAGCGCACGCAGAATCAACAAGTGTTTTTTGTCTTTTCGTACCAAGCGAAACGCCTTGTTCTGCGGCTGTCTGCAGTAAAACAGCTGAAGCGATTGCCTTGTAAAGTTCAATCAAACCTTCACCGGTTTTCGCGCTGACGCTTAACGGGGAAATATCATTTAACGGAAAAGGCTGAGGCGGTAAGGCAATGTCGCATTTACTCCAGGCAACAAGACGAGCTTCGCATGTCAGGCCGCAGATAAATTCCTTATCCTCGTTTGTTAATCCGTATGCTCCGTCTATTAAATACAGAACGATTTCAGCTTCCTGCAGTAATTTGCGGCTGCGCTCTACGCCGATTTTTTCAACAGAGTCGGAAGCATCACGCAAGCCGGCTGTGTCTACAAGACGAACCGGAATTCCTTCGATAGATACAAATGCCTCTATCCAGTCGCGGGTTGTCCCCGGCATTTCAGTTACAATTGCGCGGTCTTCTTTTAGGAGTAAATTAAAAAGGCTTGATTTGCCTGCATTCGGGCGGCCTGCAATAACAAGCGTAATCCCTTCCTGATAGATGCGTTCAAGCTGCCAGGATGCAGACAATTTTTTTAGCTGCTCCAAAGCTTCCAGCGCAATGTCCTTGTACGGAAGTATGCCTGCAATTTCATTTGCATCGGCGCCGATCTCATCTTCAGAATAGTCAAGAAATATTTCTGCGCCGGCAAGAACCTGCACAAGCCTGCTCTTTATTCCGTTAATCTCTTTTTCAATGGAACCCATAAGCCGCGAAACAGCATGACGGCGGCCTGCGTCGGTTTTTGCGCTGACAAGTTCCATTACAGATTCGCAGCGGGTAAGATCCAGTTTACCGTTAATAAAAGCGCGGAAAGTAAATTCTCCCGGCAATGCATCGCGGAAACCAGCGCTCTTAAGAGCAGCCATTACGGCCTTTCCGGCTGACGAACCGCCGTGGCAGCAAATGTCAAGGCTGTCTTCGCCGGTATAACTCCTTGGAGCGCGGAATAAGGAAACAAGCACTTCGTCTATTTTTTCGTTAGCTGCAACGATCCAGCCGTGGATGACAGTGTTTCCGCCGGCGTTTTCAAGATGCGCTTTCCCTTCCGAAGATTTCTTTCCTGCCGGAGTAAAAACCTGTGAAAACATCTCTATTACGCCTTTCCCGGAACACCGGATTAGGGTAAGAGCGCTGTTCCCCGGAGCGGTTGCAAAAGCTGCAATGGGCGACTCATCACCGTAGGAAATTTTGGAAGCCTCACCTGTCATTATGGCTTCCAGGGTTCTGCAGGAACCTGAACTGTTCCTGCAAGATGTAATTTGGTAAAGACCCAGGGAGCTGCAATAGAAATCCACAGGCATGTAACCGCATAACAGAGAAAACAATACAGCGCGGCATTTTGGCTTTCAGAAAGCTGATGTATGACTATATTAACCCTGATTACTATTACCGCAAGCACTGCAATCCCCAGAAGAAACCGCGCAGCCATTGTTAAGTATTTTTTACTTCCTTCTCTCTGTAAATAAGCGGCGCTTGCAAAACCAACATAACGTTTATTTAAACAGTAACCTATACCAAGCCCAAGCAGACATCCGCCGGGTATTACAAACTCCCAGCCCGGCCTGTAAAGGATCATTATAAATGAAACTGCAGCAGTAGTAATCGTATACGCCCGAAAGCCGCCTCTGGAAATAAGCGCATCAATTTTGTTACGCAGGAAAAAATAACCGCAGAAAATAACTGCGATAATAATCCATTTAAGATCAATATTAACAGGGACAAGCTCTTTAAAGTGTGAATAAATCAAAACTATCCATGCTAAAAGAGCTAAAACAATACCAAGCTGTATTCCAACTTTTTCATTAATACACCAGAAAATAAATAAAGACAGTACTAAGAAAAAATACATAAAAATTAATTCCATATTTAAAAACCCTCAAAGAAAGTCTGCCTTAGGCGGTTTACTGCATTGGCCTGATTCCCGGAATAATTTATCCGGGCGCCGGATCTTGCAAACATATTCCTTATTATTGACTGCATCGCCGTTCTGTCAATTATCATTAAAACAAAGTACATATAATTTTCCTCAGATTCCGCTCTGACCCTTATCCAATGAGAGTCTTCTTTCTCAACGCCGGGATATTCGCTGTTATATGCATTTTTAATCATCGTCTCAAAAAATAATCCATATTCATCATCGGGATAAAGCGTAGCTGACGATACCATTCTTTTTTCTATTCTTTCCGCTGCCAGCGCAGGAAAATCAAACCTTGCGGAAATATTTTCCGCCCATTTATTTAATTGCGCAAGATTAATTCCTCTATTAACTGCCACAAATGCATATTTATTTTTATAATTATCAAGCTCTTCAACAAATTCATTCCCGCCGTAAATATAGGCACGGAGCCATTCCGGCATATTTCTGCTGTCTATAATGCTGCCTATATTATCAATAGGAAAATCATCTAATTCATAAATTGTAAAATCCGGAACGGGAGTAAATACATTGCTATTTTGACCTGCGCATGAAATAAAAATTATAAGGGTAAGCGGAATAACTGTACTTAAAAATCTAGGAGCCATCATTTTCGTTTGCAATTAATTCTGCTTCAGCAATTAAAATATCCGTTGACGGCATATAATATAATGCAAACTCATCCCAAAGCGCAGTTAGTTCAGGGAGAAAATTTTCGCTTTCCGGCGCCTCATCAGAAAGCTCTTCTGTAACTTCATGCAGGAAACCAAGCAGAATCTGAAACGCATCTCCGGCTTTTATTTCCAGGGTAATGGGTTCCAAAGCCAGGGTGTCATTAATAATATTATCCAAAAAACTGATATGTGCAGATAACCAGCCCGGCCTGATTGAAAAATTTACAGCTGCAGTAAGGAATCTGTCAATGACATTATTGTTTGGTTCATCCGGCAATTCTAAAATTTGCGATTCAGTTTTGGAAGGCGATTCCAGTGTTAATATAAGACTGCGGCCATGCATTGACAAATGCATATTGGTATTATTGGATGAATCAAGCTGTACAGAAAATAATCCGCCGTCATTTACAGGCATAAACCTGAATAAAGCCTGCCAGTTTTCCATTGCCCTGTTCAAAACAGAAACCTTCGGCAAATGCATAATATTGTTATAGCCGGTAGCAAGCCCATAGGTTCCGTTGGCGCCCATCCATCTTGAATTATTCCCGGAAGAAGGAATTAGAGCGCGCTCTGCAGCGTCAGTTATTTTTGAATCGTACAGATTACCTTCAAATGTATACCAGTGTAAAAGATTCGGTATATCCTCGGCAACAAGATTAATATCCATTTCCGTAGAAGAAACAAGAACCGATATTCCTTTTTTATAACCAACAAGTCCGTCAAAATTAACCGCCGGAAAAATCTCGGCGCGCAGCGTAAAGAAACCGCTTTGTTCGGGCGCTTTCCAGAAAAATTGCCCTGAACCTTCAGAGTATTTCCCTTCGCCGATTACCCTTCTGCCGTCATACCATATAATGTAGGGATCCAGATTTTTATCAAAGTCCAGATTTGCTTCAAGCATTAATACAGCGTCTTTCGGCACAAGGTGAGAGTTTTCCGTAATACCGGGAAGGTATACACTGATACCTTCATAGGCAAATGAATTAGCGCTTAAATAGTAAATGGGTTTTTCTGTTCGCTGCAGTATATTTTTACCGCTCATAATATTGGAAACAAAAGTATATCTGCCCATACTCAAATTGCCGGGCAGCGGAAAAAACGGCAGGTTATCGTCCAGGCTTTCAACAACAAAAATGATATCTTCATCTGACACTTCATCTTTTGAAAGAGTATAAATTACCCTTTGACCGGCAACATCGCCCATGGAATCCCTCAGGAAAACAATAAGAGCTGTTATATCCTTGTCATTGGTAACAGATTCTTCAAAAAAGGGACGTATTTTATCGCTTGATCTTGCAAAGGAACAATCGTCCAGCGTAACATTATTAACTAATATGTTAATTTTATAGCTGCCCGCAGACGGGAAAAGAGAGTCTTCGCAACTGCTGAAAATGACTGCAAAAATGAGAATTAATAAAAAATATACTATTTTTTTAGCATACATACCCATTATTAATATACCACATGAACAGGCATAGAATCAACTTTTTTAAACTATTATTATCTGATATTATGTTGATATGCGGACGGAAGCTGTAATATACCTGAACAGATTTAAAGATAATATAAACGCCGTTAAGGCAAGAATCGGCAAGGAAAGGCGAATTTGCGTGCCGGTAAAGGCAAATGGCTACGGACACGGGGCCCTGAAAATAGCCAAAAAAAGCCTTGAGTACGGGGCTTATTGCCTTGGGGTGGCAACTGTTAAAGAGGGGATAGAACTCAGAAAAGGAGGGATAAAAGCGCCTGTTTTGCTGTTTTCGCAGCCTCATCCGGATGAAATTCCGGAAATATTGGAAGCAAGGCTAAGCCCGTTTTTATCAGATATTGAATTTACTTCAATTTTAAATAGCCTGGCCGGCAAGAAAAAAATAAAGCTGCCGGTTCATTTAAAAATCGATACCGGCATGGGGCGCATAGGCTGTCCTGTAAATGAAGCTGCCTCTCTTGCAAAACATATAAAAAAATGCGCCGCTTTGGAATTGACAGGGACAGCCACCCATTTGGCGGTTTCAGACTCGGCCGATTCAAACGATATTAATTACACTGCAATGCAGTTAAAACTTTTTAAAAAAGCAATCGCTGCGATTAAGAATGCCGGTGTCAATCCCGGAATTGTTCATGCGGCTAATTCCGGCGCAGTCATTCTGCACCCGGAAGCATGGTTTGATATGGTCAGACCGGGTATCCTGCTTTACGGATATAAGGCCGCAGATGAATATGAACTGCCGCTTGCCAGCCTTAAGAAAATGTCAAAATTCAAGGCCTTGCAGATTGAACCTGTGATGGAATTAAAAAGCACAGTTACATTAATAAAAAAAATAAAAAAGGGTGAAACTGTTTCTTACGGCAGAACTTGGACAGTTGCGCAGGATACATTTATAGCGATTATTCCCACAGGTTACGGCGACGGATTTCCGCGTCTTGCAAGCGGCAGATGGCAGGTTGAAATTGGCGGTGAGTTATACCCTGTAGCGGGACGAATCTGCATGGATCAGTGCTGTATTGATATTGGCCCAAAGCCAGGCGTACAGCGCTGGGACGAAGTTATAATTTTTGGTTCCAGACAGCAGACTGCAGATGAAATAATAATCAGGCAGAGCGCGGCAGATTTGGCAAAAGCTGTAAGAACCATTCCTTATGAAATAACTTGCAACATTAATAGAAGAGTGCCAAGGGTATACAAGGAATAGATCATAAGTTACTATGTTCCATGGAGGCCAGTTAATGAATCCATTTTTATATGAAGATGATGATGAAAATCAGGACAACAATAAAACACCGGCTATAGATCCGCTTGCTGCAAGGATGTTAAAGACCCGGACCATTCTTTTGTCCGGAGAAATAAACAAGGAATTAGCCGAGAAAACCATACGTCAGCTTCTGCTTTTAGAAGACATAAGCGCAGATCCCATTCGCATTTTTATAGATTCTCCCGGCGGAGATGCAGATGCAGGTTATGCGATTTTTGATATGATCCGTTTTGTTAAACCCCAGGTGTGGACAATCGGCATGGGACTTGTCGCCAGCGCCGCGGCAATAATTCAGCTTGCATCTCCGAAAGAGCGGCGCGCAGGATTGCCAAACAGCCATTATTTAATTCACCAGCCCCTTTCCGGAATACGCGGCGTTGCCACTGACATTGAGATACACGCTAAAGAACTGGAAAAATTACGTGCAAAAATAAACTGTCTTATTGCCGATGAAACAGGCAATCCTGCAGAACAGATAGAAAAAGATACTGATCGCGACTATTGGATGACTGCCGCAGAAGCCGTAAGTTACGGGTTAATAAGCAGGATCATAACCAGCAGGGATGAATTATAGAATCAGGGATTCTCATAATTCCTGTAAATGAAACGCCTTATTTTCTGCTGAGCGTTCTTTTCAAACGGCTCTCTGCGTACGCAGAAATCCCCTATTTTCTTGTAAATCGGCAGAGAACGGTTAGCTTCTTCAATTTCTTTTTTGATAAGCTCTCTTATAAAACCCTCATCGTTTTCCTTGCCGGGATAATCAGTTTTAAGGTTTTCAAAATTGGGAACAGTTACGGCGTAAATGATTTCGCCGCAGGGAGTTTTTCTTCCTACAACAAGCACTTCGGCTATAATGCGCGAACTTGCGAAGTGCGCTTCGACCTCTTCAGGATACACATTCTTTCCGCCTGAACCAACAATGAGGTTTTTCTTGCGGCCTTTAATGTACAGAAATCCTTTTTCGTCACGGTAACCAAGATCGCCTGTCATTAAATAACCGTCTTCTGTAATAACTTCTTTTGTCGCTTCTTCATTCTCAAAATAGCCAAGCATTACAGACGGCGACTTGCAGGCGATTTCACCAATCCCATCTGGTGTTGGATCCATGATTTGTACATCAGTATAACTGACCGGAAGCCCTACAGATTCATTATTTTTAAAACGCGGCGTATTAACAGTAATCAGCGGCGCATTTTCACTCATGCCGTAACCCTGAACAATATTAAAACCAAGGGAATCAAAAAAGTCCGATGTTTTAACGCTTAAAGGCCCGCCGCCTGCAACCATCACCCTGATGGATTGAAGCCCTGCTTTTTTGCGGATAAACCTGAACACCTTTTGCCCGAATTTAAAATCACCCTTCTTTGCTTTTTCAAGCGTAATTTTTCTGAGATAGTTCAGAGGTTCGCGTATAAGCGGTGAAAGTTTCTGATAACCCGCATCTATTGCCAGCATAACCTTGTCATAAAGAAGAGGAACGCCGATAAGAAATGTAACTTTTCCGTCTCTTATATCGTCTATAACAACCTTGCCGACAATTTTTTCAACAATTACTATCGGGACGCCTGTAGCAAGCGGCGCTATAAATGAACATGTGGTTGGATATGTATGATGAAGAGGTAAAACATCGATAAAAACATCGGTATCATCCGGTTCCAGAATACGGATTGCAGCGCTTGCATTTGCAATAATATTTTTATGCGACAGAGTTACGCCCTTGGCAAAACCCGTGGTTCCTGAAGTAAACACTATTGAAGCCGGATGATCAGGTGAAATGCTGTCTATCCCGGGCAGCGCCTGATCGTCTGCATCCTTGCCGAAGTTATCAAATTCTGTCTGCTGCGAAGCAGGCGCATCATCGTTATCCGGGCTTATACACACCGACGCCAGCATATGTATTCCGTTAGACGAAAGAGAAGCGGCAAAACCCCTTTTCCTTCCGGAATAGATAAATGCCTTAGCCTTTGTAATATTAATTATATTGATACATTCCTGTTCTGTTGCAAGAAAATCCACAGGTACAATGACAATACCTGCAATTACAGTCCCCATCCAAATTGCCATCCATTCAGGACGGTTTTCCGCCCAAAGAACCACACGATCTCCGGAGGCAAGCCCTGCCGCCTGTAAACCGCGGGCTACTCTTTGGCATTCATCGCTAAACCTGGAAAAACTCCAGCGGGTAAATTGCTTTTGTTTGCCGGATCTAAAAAGAATGGCATCTTTATCAGGATGCATTTTTGATTGATGATCAACTAACTGGGCAAAATTGTCATGAGGAATATCGGGAATACTGGAGACATAATCTTCGAACTTTAACATAGTACACCTCGTTAACAGTATGGCTACATTATATACAAGGCCGGTAAATATGTCAAAATATAAATGATAATTTCTGCAACTTTCTGAAATAAAAAGTGTCGTACAACTATTTGATCAAGACCAGTAAATATCTCTTCTTTCCCGCTCTTAAAATTAATTCACCGTCGGCATTAAGCCTGTCAGCTCCAATAGAAGCAGACGGATCGCTGATTGCCGCAAGCTCACCGCTGCCTGCAGACACAAAAGCCCCGCCCTGCTGGACAAGGCGGCGAGCCTCGCTCTTGCTGGCCAGTAATCCTGTATCAAAGAAAAGATCCACTATATTGTAACCGGCATCCAAACGCGAACGTTCAATTTCTGTTTTGGGCATGGCGGATTTGTCCCCTGATGAACCAAAGGCCGCCCTGGCGCCTGATAAGGCCCTGTCCGCCTCATCTTTGCCGTGGATAAGAGCTGTTATTTCCCACGCAAGCCTTTCTTTGGCTTCGTTAGGATTTTTCTCCGAACCGCACAGGGCATTGCATTCATCAACAGGCAAAAAGGTAAACATAAGTAAAAACCGGTGAATATCCTGATCCTGCACATTCCGCCAGTACTGGAAAAAATCATAAGGACTTGTTTTTGCGGGATCAAGAAAAAGCGCGCCTTTCTCGGTTTTGCCCATTTTCTTACCGTCCGCCGTTGTTACAAGAGGGAATGTCAGGCCGTAAACTTCCGCGCCTTCAACACGGCGGACAAGTTCTACGCCGGCGACAATATTGCCCCATTGATCATCCCCGCCGATTTGCAGACGGCATCCGTGCCGGCGGTACAGTTCAAGAAAATCAAAGCTTTGCAAAAGCTGGTAATTAAATTCGATAAAAGACAGACCTGTTTCCAGCCTCATTTTGTAGGCTTCAAAACTAAGCATGCGGTTTACAGAAAAATGTTTTCCAATGTCACGTAAAAAATCAATATAATTTAGATCAGCAAGCCAGTCCTTATTATTTACAGGAAAAGCAGTTTTACCGTCAAAACCGACAAAACGATCAAGCTGGGTTTTTATGGATTCGGTATTTTCATCCAATTGTTCGTATGTAAGCATCTTTCGAATTTCGCTCTTGCCGGAAGGATCTCCAATTCTGGCAGTGCCGCCTCCAAGCAGCGCAATCCCCTTATGGCCATTGTCTCTAAGGTGGCGGAATGCAAAGTAGGGAACCATGTGACCTATGTGCAGACTTCCCCCGGTAGGGTCAGTGCCTTCGTAAAAAGTGACAGGACCTTCATCCATTAGTTTTGACAGACTTTCCGCGTCAGTGCATTGCTGAAAAAAGCCTCTGGTTTTTAAGATTTCTAAAGTAGAGTTCATGGGTAGATTGTACAGAATTTACAAAAAGGTGTCAGTCACTTTTTGCGGATTATTACCGATAATTAAAGAAATGCAGCACATGAGCTTTATGGATGTCATAAAAGAGGTTCTCACATCCTGGCAGGTAATAGTTGTAACACTGGTTATCATTATATATCTGAGCATAGTATCTTATGTATCCAGGAGATACAGAAGACCGCGAACCATGAAATTCGGCAATGTAAATATATTTAAGAAAAAAGCCCCTAAATCTGCGATCCTGCATGAAATCCATAATGATATGCCTTCAACTGACACAAACGACGATCTTGGTCTGGAAGAAGCGTAGCTAGTGTCCTAAACAATTTATGTAACCTTTAAATGATTTTATTATTATTATCAGTAGAATAAATATTTTAAAATAAAAAAAAAATCCAAAGGTTTTAATGAATAATCCAACTAACACAAGGCCCGATCCGCTTGATGAAGCATTAAAAAATTATTTCGGGCTTTCATACCTCTTTCCGTATCAAAGGCTTGTTATATCAAATATCCTGGAAGCTGCGGAGAAGCAGATGTCAGACAGGGACATCCCGGGAAAACAGATTGTTATCCTTCCAACAGGCGCGGGAAAGTCCCTTTGCTTCCAGCTTCCGGCAATGATGATAGAAGGTATTACACTTGTCATTTATCCCATACTGTCATTAATGGCGGATCAGCAAAGGCGGCTGGAAGAAATCACAACGCGGACAGAAATTTCCAATGGAATAAATTTATCACCTGTAATAATCAGAGGAGGACAGAGCAAAGAAGCGCGGGATGAGATATGGCGGAAACTTGAAAGCGGGCAAAGCAAATTTATAATTGCAAATCCGGAAGTGCTGCTTACAAAGCAGGTGAAAGAGAGACTGGAAAAAATAAAAATTATGCATGTTGTAATTGACGAGGCGCATTGTGTAAGCGAATGGGGGGAAAGTTTCCGCCCGGCTTATCTGGAAATAGGCGCTATAGTCAATCTAATTAATCCGCCGCTTGTTACAGCTTTTACCGCTACTGCAAGCGCTCCTGTACTGGAAAAAATAAAAAAATACATTTTTAACGGACAGGAAACAAATCAAATTATGGGTAATCCGGACAGACCCAATATATACTATTCCGCAAATGGCTGCATTAACCGCGACCTTGCGGTACGGGATTTACTGGCAATGAACAAACGGCCTGCAATTGTCTTTTGTTCCTCGCGTCCTGGTACAGAAAAACTGGCACGCTATCTGAGGAATGAACTTAATGAAATAGGTCATTACTGGCACAATGAAATCCGGTTCTATCATGCGGGATTAAGCAAAGAAGAAAAAACACTGACAGAAAGGTGGTTTATAAATAACAGAGAAGCAGTGTTATGCGCAACTTGCGCCTACGGGATGGGAATCGATAAATCCGATATACGGACAATCATACACAGAGACTGCGCGCCGTCGATTGAAGCATATTTGCAGGAATCCGGAAGAGCCGGGCGTGACGGAGAACAGTCAAAGGCCGTTTTACTATGGGGACCGGATGACGAAGCAGCTCTTGCAAGAGCAAAAAACGGTGCAGAGCGGGACAGGCTTTCTGTTCTGCTTGATTACGCCAGAAATACATCAGGCTGCAGAAGGCATTCTCTTCTTAATCTTTTAAATTTTGATTCAGGAAGCGAAGTACCGGAAAAAGCCTGCTGTGATATCTGCTGTCCGCAGGATAAAACCGTAACAGCGGATCATCTGCGTGAAGAAGCAGCCGTTTTAAAATTCTTCCGTAAAAATAAAAAACGTTTTACACAAACACAGGCAGCATCGATTCTGGCCGCTTGCATAACATATAGATGGTCGCAAGAAGAAGCCTCCCGCGTAATTGGTCATTTAATAAAAACCAAAAAGCTAAGGAGGCTTGCCTCTTTTCCATGGAAGGATAAAATTACACTTTAATTTCTCCTAATTGTTATTCCTTTACGCCGCCGACATTCAAGCCTACAACAAAGTAGCGCTGCATAAACGGATAAATCAAAAGAATAGGCGCAGCTGCAATTACGGTAATTGCGGCTCTTATACTCATGGGCGTTACCATGCCTGAAGCTCCTGCATCAGCGGCTAAGCCCATAGCTCCTGCATCGCTTGCGCTTCGTCCTGCATTTTGGCTTGATTGCAGATATTCCATCAGTTTATACTGCAATGTATGTAAATGCTCTCTGCCTGAATTGTAAATCATAGTATCAAACCAGGAATTCCACGCTCCTACAGAAACAAAAAGCCCGATTGTAGCAAGAACAGGAAGACATAAGGGCAGAATAATGCGGAAGAAAATATAAAAATCCCCGTAGCCGTCAATACGCGCTGACTCAATAATACTTTCAGGAATATTACGCATATATGTTCTCATTACAACAAAATTAAATGCGTTTATAACACCAGGAACAACATATACCAAAAATGAATTTACCATTCTAAGGCTTCGAATAAGGAAAAAGGTCGGGATAAGACCTGCGTTTATATACATCGAAAGAATAATAATAAATGTGAAAGGTTTACGCAGAATAAACTCATTTCTGGAAAGAACGAAAGCCAGCATCGCTGTAAAGAAAACGCTTGTTACCAGATTAATTAAAGTCCTTGCAACAGATATAAAAAACGCTCTGGGAATTGCGCCTGTCTGGAATATAACCTCGTAGTTAAACAGGGTAAATTGTCTCGGCCAAAAATTAATGCCTCCCCGCATGGAGTCCATTGCGTCATTAAAAGATACAGCTATAGTATTCCAGAAAGGATAAAGGGTGATAAAGGCAAGCAGAATTAATAATGAAGAATTAAACACATGAAAAACAATATTTTCTATTTTTGATAAGGTATAAGGTTTAATTTTCATATTAAACGCTCCTCGCCTGCTCTTTTTGCAAGCTCATTTGCGATAAATATCAAAGTTATATTTACAACATTCTTAAACATTCCGGCTGCGGTTGCAAGCGAATAATTATTGCGGCTAAGGCCATAAATAAGCACATAAACATCTATTGTGTCCGAAACATCCATTACAAGTCCGTTTCGCAGCAGGTATTGCATTTCAAATCCGGCATCAAGAATGCGTCCTATACTCATAATAAGCAAAATAATTATAGTAGGTTTTATACATGGAAGCGTAATACGCCACATCTTTTGATATCTGTTACAGCCGTCAATTTCTGCAGCTTCATATAAATTCGGATCTATTCCGGCAATTGCCGCAAGATAAATAATTGTATTCCAGCCTACTTCCTTCCAGACATAAGTAGCGCCGATAATTCCCCAGAAATAATTCGGCTCAGCAAGCCATAATACCGGCTCCTTAATAAAACCCAGCGCCATAAGAGCGTTATTAATCGCCCCGTTATCTGTAGTAAGCATGGATGACACAAGACCTGTAACAATAACCCAGGATAAAAAGTGCGGAAGATATGAAATTGTTTGAATTGTACGTTTAAATAAAATCTTTTTTACTTCATTTAGAATAAGCGCAAGTCCGATAGCTGTGATAAAACCTAAAGTAGTATTTATAAAACTCATAGCCACGGTATTTCTTATGGTTCTAAGAAATACCATGTCATTAAATAAAAACGTAAACCACCTTAGCCCTGCCCATTCCTGATTGGAAAAACTTCTTGCAGGCCGGTAATTTTGAAAAGCCATCGTCCAGCCCCAAAGAGGGACATAGGTAAAAAGCAGAATATAAATAATTATAGGAAGACTCATAAAAAGGAGCTGTTTTTGACGGCTGATTTTTTTAAAAAATAATTTATCCTTTAATCTGTAAAAACCAATTATTGATGTTCCCATAATAAGGATTAATATGGATAAGACTAAAAAAGTCATTTGCGTATTCATTTAATACCTGTTTTAGCCAATTGTTTTACATTTGAAATTGCTTTGCAATTTACTTTTCAGTTTCCCGTCATGCTGCCTTAAAACTGCGTTTTAATTAAGAAAAAAAACAGAGGCAGAAAACTCTCTGCCTCTGTTTATAAACAAACTTAAATACTATCTTCTAATACCCCATTCTCTCAGGCGTAAATTAAGCTGCTCTTGCATATACCTTTCATAAGCTGCAAGGCCGGCAGCATTAACTTCTGCCACATAAGAATTCCACAATCTGTCAAAATCAGCAGGCGGCGCCAGAACCATTTGAGGCAGACGCTGTTTCATGATCTGTTCTATGCGCGTTAATGCCATCTGTGCATCCGAGCCGTCTGGAGGAGTCGGCATACTCCAGGTTGGGAACCAGGGATTATTTTGCGGAGGATTCGGATCCATCAATTCGTTGTAGTTTGTTACGCCATAAGCGAGTAACAGTTCCCTGTCTTCAGGAAGTAAAGTTGCTTCGCGTTCCGGGAAGAAATGGCTAAGGTCGGCAGGATAACCATCAGAGAAAGAACCTTGTAACTTCGGAGTTACAGCATCCAAAAGCCTTAAACGGTTTTGTGTCTGCCAGTTATCATTCCGCCAGTTATCGCGCTGCTGCTGTGTACGGTATGGAACTCCCTGTGCATCTTTCTGCCAGTGCTGTCCTTCAATACCCCAATGAATGGTGCGCTGTACATCTTCTTCGAGTAATTGATTGAAGAAACGAATAATTCTAACAGGATCTTTTGCGCTTACGCTGATTCCAACGCCGCGAAGAAGGTTAGGAATAGGTAAATTGCGGTACCGCGGTGTGATGCTTTCATCGAATACGATTGGAAGCGGAGCCATAGTGCGGTTGTTCTGACCCCTGTCGCGGTTTGCAGCATCAGCCGAGTACATAAACTGCCAGCCCTGAACGCTCTGACCTAATACACGGCCTGCAGCGATTTTTGCAGAATACTGATCGTAGTTATCGGTAAAGCCTGCTCTGTCTACAAGACCTCTGGCATTCATCTCATTAAATTTCTGGAACCATCTTCTGCTTACATCCATTGTAAAGAATGTTTTGTATTCGTAGTTGTTAGCAGCGTTTACCATACCGTTGCCTTCGTTGGGGTTACCCGCAAGGAAGTTAGGCGGATTCCAAAGTTCAAACGCTCTCCAGTCGTGGGTAAGAGCTGTAAAAGGAATTGCAGGCTGGCCATTAATTGTCGGGTTTGCTCTGTAATATCTTTCGATTAAATCAAAATACTGATCAACAGTTTTGACTACAGGATAATTGGCCCACTTTAAAATATCTTTTTGAATCCAGAAAGCAGCCTGGTTATAATCGGGAGTATGATCAAGACCATGGATTACACCGAAATTGATAAGGTAGTAAATATTGCCGTCTGCAGACTTCATTTTATCCCAATGTTCAGCATAGTGTTTTTTAATGTTGGGACCGTGCCGTTCAATAAGATCCTGTAACGGTATTAAAGCGCCTGCGTCTATCCATTCATTTCCCCTTATTTCAAGAAGATCAGGATAATCGCCGGAAGCTATCATAACACCGCGTCTTTGAGCGATATCGCCTACAAGAAGATCCCACGAGAAAGTTACATTCAGGTTATCACTTAAATACATAGCAATGGGATTATCGGCTGTAGGCCGGGGGGCATCCGCTGTCTCATGGAATATCGAAATTTCTATCGGGTAGAAATCACCGCCGCGAGCCCTTTCATTCTGGCAACCTGTAAAAAAGGCTGTGACCATAAAGCATAACACCGCAAAAATAATAACAGTGTTTAACTTTTTCTTCATTTTTTCCTCCTAATGAATTGTCTTTATTAAATGATACCATACTATGGTTAAATAGCAAATAAAAAATATTACTAAAAATCTATTTATACCGAAAAAACAACATTTTTATTCCATAATATGTATAAAAAAGAAGCCTCCCGCGTAATTGGTCATTTAATAAAAACCAAAAACTAAGGAGGCTTGCCTCTTTTCCATGAAAAGCTAAAATTGAGCTGTCCAAAAACATCTGTTTTTGAACAACCCGCTTACAATTCAATTACTCTTTAATACCGCCCATTGTAAGACCGGAAATTATAAACCGGGACATAAAGCCGTAGAAAATAAGAATCGGTATTAATGAAATTGAAATACCAAGATAAATTCCGCCAAACTCGGTGCGGTAAATATCGCCCCGTAAGGCCTGAATCAGCATTGGCAGCGTGTATTTATCCCGCGATGAAATCAAAATAAACGGCGTAAGGAAGTTATTCCATGAGCCTACAAAGGTAAAAATACACTGGGCTGCAAGAGCCGGAATCGTTACAGGCAGAATAATAGTATTAAAAATACGATATTCTCCGGCGCCGTCTATGCGCGCGGCATCAATCAGTTCAAAGGAAAGAACCGACATCATATACTGCCTTATGAACAAGACCGTTGCAGCGGCAGCTATTCCCGGTATTATTAACGGAATATATGTATCTGTCAGATGCCACTGCGCCATTAACTGATAAAAACCAATAAATGTAAGAGAACCCGGCAGCATCATGATTATAAGAATAATTGCCCAAATAGCCATTCTGCCCCTGAACCTGTAAACATGCAGCCCGTAAGCTGTCAATGCAGAAAAATATACGCTTAACAATGTAGCGCAAATGGCGATAAAGGCGCTGTTTCTGAAACCCTGCCAGATATGGAAGCCGCGTCCGGTTAACGCGCGCCAGTTATGAAGAACGTTAGGCGGAGTAACTACTCTTGCAAGATTCGCTCCCTTCACTATTTTTTGACCGTCTCTTACATAGAGAATTGATCTGTCAGAAAGGAAGAAAATACCAAGTCTGTCGCCCTCATCATCAACCACGACAATACGCGGCGACCTTGAATCGGTTAAGGCCTTGGACACATGTAATTCCGTTTGTCCGGTTTTACTATTAACAACTTCTCTTAAATTTGCATTACTTGCGTTCATTATTAAGTCTAAAAACCTTACTGTCCCCTCTGTTGCAAGCAGGTTAGCATCCGGATCATGCTCTAATTCCTCGCCGTCATCAGTAAATCCCCAGTCAGCGGTTATTACTACCGTTGATGACCAGAAAGCGCCGCTGCCTGGAATTATGGAAAGACCTGTATTTATCTGCTCTGTTGTACGGGTAGAATTAATTAATAAAACATAAATTGGCACAATTGCAAGAAGTGCAAGGAAAATCATAAATGCATGAATAAAGTATCTTTTTACCGGTGTATCGCTTCTGCCTATTCCCATTGTCATGCCTTACCTCCTTTATTCTTTTTAAGCTCACTGCGATCCTGCAGGAAGAAGAATATCAGCAGGGCAAGAACAATGGTGACCATAAATATTCCCAGAGAAACAGCAGCGCCGTACGCATAATCGCTGCGTCCCATAAACGATACATTGAACTGATAAACAACTGTTGTTCTTATACTGAAAGCGGGCTCTCCCCGCATACCGGTAAGCAGGAATGGAATATCAAACATCTGCATACCGCCAATCATCGAAGTAACAAGAATGTAAAGCATCATAGGGCGCAAAAGCGGCAATGTAATATACCATGCTGTCTGGCGGCTGCTTGCGCCGTCTACTGTGGCTGATTCATATAATGAAACGGGAATACTTGTAATACCTGCCATCAGCATAATTAATGTATGACCGTACCACATCCACCATTGAATAAACGCTACAAGGCTTCGTGAGAACGGAACACTGCGAAAGAAATTAAATGCGTCCTGAGCGATTCCCTGTATCTCGTTGTTGTAATAAATGCCCAGAATACGCAGAAACTGATTTGCAGGCGCGTTAACGTGGCCATTAAAACCAAAAATACTGCGGAAAAGCAAAGCTACAGACGCTGCGGTAAGAAGGTTCGGCATATAAATAACAGCTCTGAATAAACCCTTACCTGTTAAATTTAATCTTGAATCTGAAAGCCAGATTGCAAGAACTAAAGCTATTCCCAACTGAGGTATAAAGTTTAAACCCCAAATAATAAATGTATTTCCAAGAGCGCCCCAAAAAAATGTATCATTAATTAATCGATTATAATTAGCAAAAAAATGCACTATCTTGCCGGTTGAATTACATTCATGACATCTCAACGGAAAATCCCATCCCCATACAACTCTGGAACCGGCGCCTTCACAAAGCGAACAGACAGAGACAAATTCAAATTCAGATGTTAAACCGCGTAAATTGGTAAATCCGAGCATGAATGTATAAAGGGTAGGCCAAAGATTAAAAATAGAAAAAACAATTAGAAAAGGCAAAACAAATAAATAACCATAGCGGTTCGTTCTTGCCTCATGGCCAATGACTTTTTTTATTTTAACTTTTTTTAATGCTGCCTGATCAGATTGATCTAATTGATCAGATTGATCAAACTGATTAGTCTGATCAGCCCCTTGCGGGCTTTCCTGCAAAAGATCTGCATTCGTTTCGACTTCATTGTCGCTCTTTTGCATAGGTCCTCCTGAAAAAAACCCAGCACCTAGTATTTAGATGCTGGGCCAAATTTGTTTGTTCAGATAATCAACCTCTGTTGATTAGAGTCCGAGTGTGCTTTGAACCTGAGCTCTGAAATCTGCAAGAGCCTGGGCTTTGGTTTTCTCGCCCATTACAAAAGCTGTGGTAGCTTCCTGGAAGATACCTTCAATAGCCTGGTCTGTTCCCTGTGTTAAACTTCCGTCTACACTCATTGCCATTTCGACAAATGCTGAGTAATGATTCTGTCCGCCAAGGAAGGGCTCGCTGAAGTTGTCTTTAATTCTATTCATAACTGCGAGGCTGCTGACTACGTCGCCTGTATCTCTTGCCCATGCTTCAAGGAAATCTTCGCTTGTTGTGAGCCATTCGATCATTTGTTTCGCCTGTGCAGCATTCTTTGTATTTCTGTAAGCGCCTACCCATGTGCCGCCCCAGCGATAAGCTGCAGGACCGGGGATCATTGCCCAGTCACCGGCTGTGTCAGGAGCATTGCCCTTGAGAACATAGTGGAGGCCCCATGTGGGAAGGAAGTATGAGAAAGCTTCAAGTGAATTGCCGTTTTCATCTCTGAGATTATCGTTCATGCCTGCAAACCAGCCTTCTGACCACTGACCAACGCGTGCATCAAAGAGGTTGTCATGAATGGTTTTGCTGATGTCCATGTACATTTCCATGTTAGGATCTATGTTTAATCTTCCGTTTACAACCCAGGGTGTTGCGCGTGAGCCGAGGAATACGTTATAAAGATCGCCGCGGCTTGATACTACTACGCAGGAACCGTTTGATACGGTTTTGAGCAGTTCGGCTGTTTCAAGGAATTTGTTAAGATCTGTAAAATAGGTCTGTACTACTGCAGGATCATCTGAACCGAGATACTTCTGTGCGAAGCTGCGGCGATAGAACATCGCGCCCGGGCATGCCTGCCATGACATTCCGTATACTCTGCCGTTATATGTTCCAATATCAACGGTGTACTGAAGAAGTCTGCCTCTGTGTTTGTCAAAAATATCGGTAAGGTCTAAAAGCTGACCTGATTCGATATATTTGCGTACGAAAGCAGATTCTAAAGCAAAAATATCCGGTGCTCCGCGGCCTGTTGCCAATACCGGATCCAATCTGGTTTCAAAATTGTCCGAGGGTGTTAAGGAATAGTTAATCTTAACATCCGGGAATGCTATCCGATAGTAATTATTGATCATGTTTTCCAATTCATCGGTGAATGACCATACTACCAGCCCATCTTGTCTTGCGCATCCAGCTACACTAAACAGAATAAAAATCGCGCCAATGATGACTAAAGCTTTTTTCATCTCTTTTCCTCCAAAATACATTTTTTCCCCAACCTTTTTTTGGGTTTAATTTATTGTCAATATATTACCATATTGTAATAAAAGGGTCAATACTTTTTTTATTTATTTAATGAATGGTTATTTCACACTTATTTTTGCCTTTACAGGGGCAGGCGCTCCTTTTTCCACAGCAACCGCCGCCGGTGCGGCATCCGCGGCAATAATAGTATAAGAGCCGGCTGCAAGGCCGTATTCGCCTTCTGCGTTTACCGTTTCAAATGCCGAAGATTGAAGCTCAAAATCAACTTTTATGCTTTTACCGGCTTTTATGAAGACACGGCGGAAACCTTTTAATGAAAAAAGCGGTTCGTCATCGCTGCGGTTATCCCTTGTTATATATAATTGGACTACCTCATCGGCGTCCATTTTGCCGGTATTGCTCACAGTAACTGAAGCTGTTACCCTGCCGCCGGCGGATATGGACTGAGCCGAAAGATCGATGGAATCGAAACGGAAACTTGTATAAGAAAGCCCAAAACCGAAGGGATACAGGGGTTTTTCCGTCAAATAGCGGTAGGTTCGCCCTTTCATGGAATAATCTTCATAAGCGGGAAGCTGGGCTGTTGAAGCCGGAAATGTAACAGGAAGTTTACCTGACGGGTTAACATCGCCGAAAATGATGTCCGCTACAGCCTTGCCGCCGGATTCGCCCGGATACCATGCATAAATGACAGCATCGACCATATCTTCCGGAAAGGCGATTGCGCTGCCGCCCGTTAATACCAGAATTATCTTTTTACCGGCTTCACGTATTTTCTGCAGAAATTTGAGCTGCCAGGCAGGAAGCTCTATAGAAGCCCTATCGCCGTTGGAATCCGAGGCAATCGCATCGCCTTCCTCGCCTTCCATTGCGCCGTCCAGCCCCATTACCGCAATGACAACATCGGTTATATTTGCCTCACCGTAATGAACAAGCGATTTGCTGTTTTCGCTGTACATCAGGCAGCCCTGGCGGTAATCCAGATTAATGCCGAATTTATCGCTGACCTTCCCGGCCAGCCCTTCAAGTATGGTGGTAAAGTGGGAACTAACCCCGTAATAGTTGCCAAAAAGCGTATGAGGGTTTGCCGCGGCAGGGCCAACAACTACAATTTTCTTGGGACTGGAATCGAGGGGAAGCAGATTATTATCGTTTTTCAGCAGAACAATCGATTTATGGGCTGCTTTAAGGGCAAGCTTGCGGTGTTTCTCGCAGTTGATAATTTTCCGGTTCAATTTGCCGTATTTACCCTTGCCGGGCGGATCGAACATCCCCAGTTTAAACCTTGTCCGTAATAACCTTGCAAGAGATATATTGATGGTGTCTTCCGTAACAAGCCCCTTTTTGTGGGCCACTGTCAAAAACGGATATGTACAGCCGCAGTTTAAATCGCAGCCTGCATTAAGGGCCAGAGCCGCAGATTCTTCCGGTGTTTGGGTAATTTTATGATATTCATGGAAATCCCGGATTGCCCAGCAATCGGAAACAAAATGACCCTTAAATTTCCATTTTCCGCGCAGAATATCTTTTATAAGAAGATTACTGGCACAGCAAGGCTCGTCCAGAGTACGGTTATAAGCTCCCATAACAGTTTCTACACCGCCGTTTACAAGCGCCTTGAATGCAGGCAGATAGGTTTCCCAAAGATCCTTTTTTGTAACAACCGCATTAAATGTATGGCGATCCTTTTCCGGGCCTGAATGTACGGCATAATGTTTGGCGCATGCGGCAAGTTTCAGATTTTCGGGATCTTCGCCCTGCAGGCCCTGTACCATGGCAAGGCCGATCCTGGCTGTCAGATAGGGATCCTCTCCGTATGTTTCCTGTCCGCGGCCCCAGCGCGGATCGCGGAAAATATTGATATTGGGTGTCCAGAAAGTAAGCCCCCAGTATTGACCGCGGTTACCCTGTTTAACAGCTTCGTTATATTTAGCGCGCGCTTCATCGGAAATGGCTGCAGCTATCTCTTTTACAAGAGCGTCATCGAAAGCCGCCGCCATCGCAATGGCCTGCGGAAAAACAGTCGCAATACCGGCTCTTGCCACTCCATGCAAACACTCATTCCACCAGTTATATTCAGGTATTCCAAGGCGTTCAATCGCCGGACTTTTATAAAGCAACTGGGAGATTTTTTCTTCCAGTGTCATTTGTGAAATTAATTCTGCGATCTTTGCTTCGCGTTCCATGACATTCTCCTCATTTGATTTCAGGCAAACTTGCCGGTAGGGGTATTATAAGAGGAGATCCTGTACAGGTCAATGAAAAAACTTTTTTACATTATATGATATTCCGGCAAAACAAATGTTCCGCCGGAATATATTAATACTTATTTGGGAACAAGTACTACTTCAATTGCTTCAATCCTGCGGTTTTGTCCGGTTGTTCCGGCCGCAGTGCCATTCATAACCCAATCGCTCCAGCCCACGTTTTGCGTAAGAACACGATAGCGTACATTAAATTGATTTGCAAAATCTCCTGTTAATTCTACGCGGATAGCTTCAAGTATGCTTCGTCCTACTGTACCTATCTGTTCATTGTTAGCTTTCCAGCCTAACCATCTTCCGTTACTGCTAACATCATAACGTATACCGCCCGCGGTTGTATTAACATGCATTTTTAGTGCATCTAAACGCCTGTTTTGCCCTGTTGATCCGGCCATTGCTCCGTTAAATGAGTATCCGGCCCAGCCAATTTCAGCAATGAAGACTTCGTAGGAAATCTCATTAACCTGCTGCCGTTTGTTAACAAGCACAACTTCAATTGCTTCAAGATGGCGTCTCTGACCGGTAGTTCCTGAAATATTCCCGTTTGCTGACCATCCGCCCCAGCCAAACCCTGACATATGAGTACGGTATCGTACATCATAAAGTTCCGCCAATTCACCTGTAAGCCGCATACGGACTGCTTCGATCCTCTGACTCTGCATACCTGCTATCACATCAGCTTCCTTCCAGCCTATCCAGCCGCTGTTTTCAATGTGAGCTTCATATTCAATGCTGCCCCGGATGTTGGAAACGACGCGGACTCTCATTGCTTCTAAATGTCTGGATTCTCCTGTTGATCCGGCCATTGCTCCATTGGATACATAAGCGCCCCATTCACCATTGAGAACTCTAACACTATACTGCACCTGTGGTTCCTGCGCATAAGCAAAAACTGATACCAATAAAAATGTTATAAAAACTGCTTTTCTCATTTTTAATCTCCCTGTTTAAAATTTTTTGATATTTTTCCTAATTTGGCAATCAAACCGGAAATAGCATCCATATACTACAATAGCGTGAAATATTTTTCAAGTATACGCTATTTTCTATAATGATGATGTAAGGCGCACGCAGGCTTCTTCAATATCCGCGCGATGGCCGAATGCCGAAAAACGGATGAAACCCTGGCCTGCGGGACCGAAGCCTGCGCCAGGTGTTGTGACAATCTGGCATTTTTCAAGAATTTCCGAAAACACTTCCCAGCTGTCTCTGCCCAGGAAATGCGCCCATATATACGGAGAATTATCGCCGCCGATGCAATTAAGCCCCAGCTTCTGAAGCGCATCTCTTATCAACCTGGCATTGCCCAGATAGAAATCCGTCAATTCGCGCATTTCTTTCAATCCCTCGTCGTCTAACGCGGCAAGTCCGCCGGCCTGCGCTATATTGGATGCGCCGTTGAAGATTGTACCCATAATGCGGCCCCAGTCTGCGTTAATGCTTTCGCCGCCCGAGTACTTAAGCGCTTTTGGAATGACAGACCAGCCAAGACGAACGCCTGTGAAACCTGCGGGTTTGGAGAACGAGTTAACTTCGATGGAGCACTGAACAGCCTTCTCTATTTCGTAAATTGATTTTGGCAGCTCAGGATCCCGGATAAACTCGCTGTATGCTGCATCAAAAACAATAATACAGCCCTTGCTAATCGCCGCGTCTACAAGCGCGGAAAGCTGCCCGCGATTTGCTACTGCTCCCGTAGGATTGTTAGGTGAACAGAAATATATAAGGCAATTCTGCGGAATCAAATCCAAATCGGGGAAAAAGCCGTTTTGCGCCGTACAGGGAAGATATGTGATGCCTGAATAACCTGCGCCTTCCGCGGAAACAGGGCCTGCAGCGCCTGCAATGACAGAGCCGTCAACATAAACAGGATATGAAGGATCCTGTACAGCAGCCTTTACCCCGGAGCCGAATAACAGCTGCAGTCTTCCTATATCGCACTTTGCCCCGTCAGAAATAAAGATCTCATCTATTGCAAATTTCCCGCTGTAAAACACAGAAGAAATTTTTTCTCTTAACGATGCCAGTCCTTCATCCTGATAACCTGAGTAGCCCTCTGCTGTACCAAGTTTTCTTGCTCCCTCTGCAAGGCCTGCGTTTGTATGGGGCAGAATTGGTTCTGTTGTGTTGCCGACACCAAGACTTATAATTTTTGCGCCGGGATTAGAAGCTGCGTATTCGCGGCGCCTCTTTGCGATTTCCGGAAAAAGATAGCCTGCTTTTAAATTGGCGATATATGGGTTACGTGCAATCATTGCATCCTCCAAAAATAATTAAATATTTCTTCAGGTAAAATCTTTTACACCATCAAGATTTAATGTAGCAAAATAATCTTCTACCGTCTCTGAACGGCGGATCTGCATAACAGAACCGTCTGCGCGCAGAAGCAGTTCGCCGCACCGGAGCTTTCCGTTGTAATTAAAGCCCATCGCCCTTCCGTGCGCGCCGGCATCATGAATGACTACAAAGTCGCCTTTAATCCCGCTTTCGGCAGCAGTTTCTATCTTCGGCAGTTGTCTTTGAACTGCGAACTTATCGTTATTTTCGCACAAGCTGCCGACTATGTCGTAGGTTTCAGTTAAAAGCGCATCTTCCTTGCCGGGAACCGTTATGTGATGATATGCTCCGTAATAAGCCGGGCGCATAAAATCCGCCATGCATGCATCAAGTGCGATATAGCTGCGGTATATTTCCTTTTTGTGAACTGCCCGCGTTACAAGCCAGCCGTACGGGCCTGTCACCACCCTGCCCCATTCAGTGCGGATATTCATTGGAGAAAGTCCTGCGGGTACAAGCACTTCGTTATATGCATTCTGAATGCCTTCAACCAGGGCTTTTAAATCCACCGCAGACTGATCCGGCTTGTAGGGAATCCCCACTCCGCCGCCAAGATTAATAAATTCCAGGCGTACTCCTGTCTTGCCGGAAATTTCAACGGCAAGTTCAAAAAGCATACGCGCAGTTTCTATATGGTAGGGAACGGATAATTCATTACTTGCAACCATTGTATGAAGCGCAAAACGCTTTACACCCTTCTGCCTGAGAAGAGCGTAACCCTGAATTAACTGCCCGCGGGTAAAACCGTACTTTGCTTCTTCCGGCTTGCCGATTATGGCGTTCCCCTCTTTAAGGGGGCCCGGATTATACCGCATGGAAATTAATTCCGGCAAGCCTGCGGTTTTTTCAAGAAACTCAATGTGCGTAAAATCGTCAAGATTTATTACAGCGCCCATATTTATGGCTGCAGCATATTCTTTTGCCGGAGTTTCATTGGAAGTGAACATGATGTCTTCGCCCTTCATGCCTGACATTTCAGCTAACAATAATTCCGCATAGCTTGCGCAATCGGCGCCAAAGCCTTCTGCGGCAAGAATTTTGAGAATATACGGGTTAGGCAGCGCCTTTACCGCAAAATAATTTTTGTAAGCGGGAAAAACCGAAAACGCAGCCTTTATCCGGCGTACATTTTCGATTATTGCCTTCTCATCATAAATATAAAACGGCGTTGGATAACGCAGCGCCAGATCATCCAGCGCAGCCCTGTCCAACGGAAAATATTTGTTGTTCACTGACACTCCAATGGTTATTTTAATTAACCAAGATAGCCCTTGTACTTAAGCAGTTCTGCATTTAATATTCCGCCGCCTGCAGCGCCGCGAACAGTGTTATGCGACAATGCAAAAAAACGGATATCAAAAACATTGCTGGGCCTCAGTCGTCCGACAGTAACTGCCATCGCCTTGTCCGTATCGCGATCCTTACGCGGCTGGGGACGGTTTTCTTCCTCGCGGTAAATAATCGGCTGCCTGGGCGCCATGGGTAAATCCGCTTCCTGCGGCAATCCCTTATAAGCAGCCCAAATAGCTTTTATTTCATCCAGTGACGGCTTTTTATCCGCAAATTCAAGCGTTATGCATGCCGAATGTCCGTCAGTTACAGGCACCCTGTTGCAGTGAGCTGCAATTTTCGGGAACTCTGCATTTTTAAACACGCCGTTTTCTATGGAGCCAAAAATCTTTAAGGGCTCATTTTCAGATTTTTCTTCTTCGCCGCTGCCAATATACGGAACAACATTATCAATTACATCGAGGCTTGGCACGCCGGGATAACCTGCCCCGGAAACTGCCTGCATTGTTACAACAACAATCCTCTGCGCCGGATAACCGGCCTGCGCAAGAGCATGAACCGGCTTCATATAACTTTGAATTGAGCAGTTGGGTTTTACGGCAATAAATCCGCGATCCCAGCCGCGCGCTTTTTTCTGCATGGGGATAATATCCGTATGCCCGGGATTTACCTCTGCTATTAAAACCGGCACATCTGGCGTCCAGCGGTGAGCTGAAGCATTTGAGATAACAGGAATTCCTGCCGCGGCATATTTTTCTTCCAGAGCCTTTGTTTCATCTTTACTCATTTCCAGTGCGGAAAACACAAATGAACATTCGCCTTTTTTAAACGCTTCCGCAGCGCGGCTTACATCGTTTGCATCTTCTACCATAATGCCGCCAACATGCGGAGCATAAGTTTTTGTTAGCTGCCACCTGCCAGCGACAGCTTCGGAATATTTTTTGCCCGCGCTCCGCGGAGAGGCCGCAGCAAACCGCACCTCAAACCAGGGGTGATCATTTAAAAGGGAAATATACTGCTGCCCAACCATGCCTGTGGCACCCAGAATTCCAACCGGGATTTTGCTAATTGAATTTTGCGCTTGTGCCATAACTTGCTCCTTGTGCAGTTATGGTACTATTTTGATGTTAAATTGTAAACACCGTCCCAGGATTCAGCAGGCATAGCCACAGAGAACTGCTTTAATCTGTCAAGGTAAATTGTTGACGGCGTGTCGCCAGGCCTTATTGATATTGCCTCTTTAAAGCCTTCTATCGCATCTTTCCATTTGCGTTTTTCAAAATTTTCAAGCGCTTCGTGAAATACCGTTACAAGCTTTTTATCCTGTTCAGATGCAATATCCATCATGTCGACAAGTTCGCAAAGACGCACAGGCTCATTGATGCCGACAACACGCACGCGATCCAGTTTTCTGTAGAGGAGAGCATCTCCCGTTTGCTTTACAGTTTCTTCAGAAGCCAGAATCCATGTTCCGTACTGATTGTTTACTCCTTCAAGACGCGCAGAAAGGTTTACTGCATTGCCCATGATTGTGTAGTTCATCTTGTTTGCCGTACCCATGTTACCTGCAACCATATGGCCGGAATTTATTCCAATGCGGGTTAAAAGCGGTATGGGCGACAACTGTTCTTCCATGATGGTTTTATTCAGTTCCGCTTCAAGCTTTTTCATGGTGATAGCGCTTACACAGGCGCGCAGGGCGTGATCTTCCAGCGGCATCGGAGCGCCGAAGAATGCGACAATTGCGTCTCCTATGTACTTGTCAATCGTTCCCTTTTCGGCAAGAACAACATCGCTCATGGAGCTTAAGTATTTATTTAAAAGACTTACAAGTTTAGTAGGATCTCCGAGTTTTTCGGAAATAGTGGAGAAGCCTTTAACATCCGTAAAGACCGCTGTCATGTAGTGTTCTTTTCCGCCCAGCTGAAGACGCGAAGGATCGGCGATTATTTCTTTTACTACATCACTGCTTACATAAGTTGAAAATGCAGTGCGGATAAACTGTTTTTCCTTTTCCGAGCCTGCATAGGAGATTATCTCGCGTACAATAACGGCGGATAAAATCGCCAGAATTGTTCCAAGCGGCCCCCAGAAAAAACCCGTGAAACGGAAAATTAAAACCGTAATAATAAAGATGGCAAGAGCAACCGCAAAACCCGCAGAAGCGCGGATAACAGGTGAAAGCTGCGCCGTAATTATAAAAAACAGAGAGACAAAGATCAGCATGAAAAGAACCTTCCATATATAATCAACAGGAATAATGAAAGATTCCGAAAGAATAGTATCAAGCACAACACCGTGTGTTCCTACGTTGATATATTTACCGTAAAACGGGTTTGCGCCGTAGTCTGTTGTTCCGGTATCAACACGGCCGATAATTACAAATTTATCCCTTAGCACCCTGTCGTTAATTTCGTTTAACTCCGCAAGCCGGTTCAGGTTAACTGTAATTGCATTTGCCACCAATGCGATATATTCAGCTTCGTCTTCTATAATATCCGCCATGTCAGGATACTCTTCTCCAAGCTGTGCGCTGATTATCTTTATTTTTTCTATAGGATCATCTGCAAATAATTCATTCAGAAGTTCATATGCGAAATTCCGGTATTTAATAAAATCATTAAAGTAATCGTCATCTGTATTTTCCATGGCATAGTGCCTTGATTCCTGAGCCGCATCCAAAAGCTGAATGACTTCATTCAGAATCAAGGGTACAGAACTTAATGAACGATCAAACTGGGCGAAAAAATTCAAATCGGCGGCAAACATGGCGTGGCTGTATCTTATTATCTCCGCTTCCATTTCGTCTAACGAACTGAATTCAGCAAATGAAATATGAGTGTAGCTCTCATCATAATCTTCTTTGGGCCAGTCAAGCAGCATTCTCCCCCTTGAATCAAGCGGGATAACAATATCTTTGACCCTGCCGTCCGGCATTTGCGCCTGCTTGATAGTCAGCCTGCGTTTTTCAAGAAGAATTTCAGGTCTTCCAAGATAATCAATCAGAGGAGCAAAGGACAACTGCAGATACCAGTGATCAAAAACATTTTGAGCAAGAAAAACGCGCCTTCTTACGCCATCATCATCAATTTCTATATTTGTATATCCTGCTCCTTTAGCGGCACTGGCAAACAGCGGAAGAGCAGGCAGAATGTCAACAAAGCCCGCACCCAATGATGCATTGGGCGCCGCATTAACAGGGTAAGAAAAATTTTCTTCGGCTATGGCGCGGCGCTCGGATTGTTCACCTTCCAGATAATACGACCACAGGTTGATAGTAGACCAGCTGCGGCCATTAAGAGCCAATGCCTGCGCCAGATAAACATCGTTGTCACGCGCAACACCCTGTGCCTTGCTGTATAGATCATTTTTTTGATCTACAATGATATCAGAAAGAATGCCGGCAAAACCTGCAATGTCATCGCGCCCTAAACGTCCCGATCCCAGAGCGGAAAATATTTCCTGTGCAGATGAATTAATTTCGGAAAAGCTGCGGTCAAAATCATAGCCAAGACCCTGTTCCAGATAAAGGCTGTCTACACCCTGAGGGCCTCTGTCAATATATTCGATATCGAAAATTACAGCCCTTGTGCCGTACTCTTTAAGACGCAAAAGGCCGTCTGCGGTGATGGAGCGCGGCCATGGGAAGAAACCGTAATATGCAATAGCCTGATCATCAACATCAAGGAAGACAACGCTGTCTATAGGTTCGCGGCTCGCTCTGAAATTTAAAAAGAAGTCATATAGGCGATCTTCAAGTGAAGCGAACGCTCCTACCAAATATAACAAAGAGAATACGGCAGCCGCGGCAAGACCCACAAGGGCATTCTTAAAATGTTTCATAGTTTATTTTACTATTATTATGGATAAGAATGCAATGTTAACTATTTCGTTTATATTCCGTATTTCATTCGGTTAATAACATATTAAAAAAAGTTTGCCGCTTTTCAGCCTTGAAAATGCTGCCTCTTTTAAGGTAACATATGCTCATGAAATCAAATCCGGTTGCGGCATATATAGCCAATATTTCCCCTGATAAAATCGATGCTGATATGCTGGCCTATGTCTGCAGTCTGTCAGAAGTTTCCAAAGTAACCCCCGAAATTGCTTCCTCCATTGTTAAAGAACTGGAAAACCAGAGAAAGCGCGTAAAACTTATTGCAAGCGAAAATTACTGTTCCATGGCAGTGCAGCTTGCAATGGGCAATCTTTTAACCGATAAATATGCCGAGGGTGTTCCATATCACCGTTTTTATGCCGGAAATGAAAATGTCGATGCAATCGAAACGCTTGCCTCGCAGGAAGCCTGCAAACTCTTCGGCGCTCAATACGCCAACGTGCAGGCACACTGCGGAGCTGATGCCAACCTTCTTGCATACTGGGCGATTTTAAGCACGCGGGTTGAAAACCCTGCAATGGAAAAATGGAACGAGACAAATCTCTACAAGCTTGACGATTCCAAATGGAATGAGCTCAGGGCTTCTTTCGGCAATCAGCGTCTTTTGGGACTGGACTACTATTCCGGCGGTCATTTAACGCATGGCTACCGTCATAATCTTTCCGGGAGAATGTTCGATTTTTACGGTTATTCAGTATCCGCCGAAAACGGAATGCTCGATTACGATGATATTGAAAAACAGGCAATGGAAGTGCGCCCGCTTATTCTGCTGGCAGGCTATTCCGCCTACCCGCGGAAGATCGATTTTAAACGCATGAGGGAAATTGCCGACAAGGCGGGAGCTGTCTTTATGGTAGACATGGCGCACTTTGCAGGCCTTGTCGCAGGGAAAGTTTTTACCGGCGAATACGATCCTGTTCCATGGGCGCATGTTGTAACAAGCACAACGCACAAAACTTTACGCGGCCCGCGCGCCGGACTTGTGCTGTCCACAAACGAGTTTGCAGAAGCGCTGGACAAGGGATGCCCCCTTACAATGGGCGGCCCGCTGCCTCATGTGATAGCTGCAAAGGCAATCGCTTTCCGCGAAGCTGCAGCCCCGGAATTCCGTCAGTATTCTCAGAAAGTTGCTGATAATTGCAAGGCCCTTGCAGCTTCGTGCATTAAACACGGGCTTGATGTTCTTACAGGCGGCACGGACAACCACCTTATACTTGTAAATGTTCACAAGGCAGGACTTACAGGCAGGCAGGCGGAAAGCGCGCTGCACGAGTGTCACATAACATTAAACCGCAACAGTCTTCCGCGCGATCCCAACGGCCCGTGGTATACATCGGGTATCAGGGTGGGAACTGCCGCAGTCACCACGCTTGGCATGACAGAAGCGGAAATGACAGAGCTTGGAGAATTAATAGCAAAGGTCATAAAAGGAACAACCCAGGCAAAGAACGAAAAAGATCCTTCCAAAAACAGCAAGGCAAAGTACGTTTTGGACAGCGCCGTAAAAAACGATGTTCACGCGCGCGTAAAAGCCATAATGGAAAAACACCCTGTGTATCCGCAGTTGAATTTGGAGTTTTTAAAAGAACATTTTTGCTAAGGTTTAAGCGCTCTGCTTAAGGCCTTGTTTATTTTTTTCGCGGATAAAAGTAGAAAAAATATCAAATAAAATTGCGTCTATCTTTGCCTGCTTTTCAACAAATTGCTCTTTCATCATATTAAGAGCCTCTTCGGATGACAGGGCTTTTCTGTAAGTCCTGAGAGGATCTGTTACGCTGTCATACACATCGATTATTTCCAGAACTTTTGCGGGAAAATATGCAAGCGCCTGATAATCCAGGATTGGTTCCAGTTCGTACGTAATGCAGTAGTCCTGTTTGGCATCCGGGTTTGCCTTTTTATACTGCTGAAGATAGGCGCGGAAATATCCATAGCCATCGACATCTCCGTAATACTCGTGGTGATACCCGGTCATAAGGCTGGCTTCCATGGGATAATTTGTCTTTGTCATGATGGACTTGTATCCCTGCTTTACATGGTCAATTACAATTTTGCGGTCGTACAATGCCTCGCCTTCGTGGTATTCAACAGCGCCCGCCTTGCCGATATCGTGAATAAGAAAACCTACTGCCCATTTAAAGTAAAGCTCCGGCGGAATGGCTCTCATGCCTCTGTAAAATACGCGCTCCAGAACAATATCGTCCAAATTCATATGCGGAAGCAGCTTGTGATAAAACGTCCGGTATTTTGTTGCAAATGAAATACGCAGCCTCTGTATAGCGCTGGATGTTGATACAAGGTTGTTATAATACGAAAGAAATGCAATACCGTTAAGATAAACGCGGGTCATATGCTGAATGATTGTGCCGTTGGATTTTTCCACCAGCGTGTTCATCAATTCATTGCTGAAAACATTTTCCGATATAAGCTGCGCGGATGATTTTACCATTTCCTGCGTGGAATCAACCAAATCCTGCGTAAGTTTCTTCGCTTCATCATCTGCAAGGTTTATGGCTTCTTCAATGGTTGCATGGTTAATCATTGCGGCGTCTTTGGTTGTGTCTACAAGAACCTCTGTTACTACAGCATTGTCTTTTGTTTTACTTAAAAGAATTTCATTTAATCTGTTTTTATCATTGTTAAGACATTCAATTTTTTCTTTGGCAGTCATTTCCGCGTAGGTTTTGTACTCGCTTCCAAATCCCATTTCCATTTTGACGCCGGCTGCAGGTTCTGCGGCTTTTTCTTTTTTTTCTTCCGGTTTTTTCTGCACATTCCAGTCAGGACGCTTTTCAAGCAGTTTGCTCTTTAGTTTGTTGTAGCCTTCTTCTGTAAGATAATATTCCCAGCTTCCGCTCATGTGCCAGAAATCATTATTATTATCAAATAAGGTTTTAAAAGGCATAAGCCGTTTTTTCTGCGCAGCTTTATTTACGCATAAAACCGGTATTTCTTCTTCCTGGATTATATCTATATAGTTTAAGTTATTACCCTTTGTGCCTTGCTGCGTTAATATTTTTGAAAGGAGAATTGTAACTTCTTTTTCTAACATACCTTAATATTATACAATTATTAACTACATTTGCAACTGGATTTGCCGTAAAATCCGGAATAAACTTCCTAAAAGAAATTCTCTGCTCTTTTATTTATATCCAGAGCAACCGTACCAAAACTTACGAACCGAAGAACTGCGATTCCATAACAACTTAGTATAAAATTAATTAACCTTTGATTCGTTCCATTATTTCCGCAATAATTCTGTCTGCATCATCATAGGATACCTGACAGGTACCAACCTGTTTATGACCGCCGCCGCCGTAGGAAAGCAGCATTGAGCCGACATCAACATTGCATGTGCGGTTAACAATACTGTAGCCAATTGTAATTGCTACATTTGATTTATTGCGGCCGTCTACAATCCACATGGAAATATTCTGTTCAGGATAAAGCGTGTAGATAATAAACCTGTTTCCGGCAAAGATAGTATCTACATCCCGCAGATCCACAACGACGACACTGCCCGAAACTTTTGCATGGCTTTTAACCATTTCCGTGAAAAGATCCCTTTGCTGATAATACAGATCGAGGCGCTCTTTGACATCCGGCATGTTCATTATTTCGCTTATTGATTTTTCCGAGCACGCCTTGGCAAGGCTTGTCATTAAATCATAATTACTGATTGTAAAATTGCGGAAACGGCCAAGACCGGTACGCGGATCCATGATAAACCCAAGGAGTATCCAGCCCTTTGGATCGAGAATTTCATCAGTGGTTAAATCGCCGGCGTCCACTTTATCGACATAATGGATCATTTCCGCAAACCGCCCCAATTTCGCATCACCGCCGTAATATTCGTAAATAACCCTTGCGCAGCTTGGAGCCTGTTTTGAAACGCCTTCAAAATACGAATTTACACCCATACGCTCAGATTCGCTTGAATGATGATCAAACCAGAGTTTGCAGCCTTTTATATAAGGAATATTTGCCAGAATATCATTGTCTGTCGCTTCAACCAAACCATCCTGGATATCTTTGGGATGGACAAATTTCCATTCATTAATTAGTCCTAAATATGATAAAAGCGCACCGCAGGCTAAACCGTCAAAGTCAGATCTGGTAAATAATCTCATATCAACCCGTCCTTAATTACATAATTATAAAGCTTTATAAGAAATGCGAACTAATCCGCCGCTCCTTTGAACAAGCCTTTGTTAATTTTCGGCAATCAAACATTTAATTCTTACAAAAATCTGACAATACATGCCTTTTGCAGAATAATCAGCCGTTATTATATATGATAACATAATTCCCGGGAAAATGGAAATGAAATAACTAAATATATTTAAAATAACAACATTTAAACCTGAGACTGTATTTCTTTTATAAGCCTGATTGGCGTCTGTCCGTAAAGCCTGTTACTAATCACTAATTGAATAATTCCCTGTCCAATCTGCCTGTAAGCCATTTTAATACAGCTTCTGTCCTGTTACTGAAGGAATTTGTGATTCTCTCTCCAATACCGGGAACAGAAAATGTCCTTGCCATGGAAACAATGTAAATTAAAATTGAATCGCCGCAATCAATGACAGCTACTATCGATCTTAGATTACCTCTTCCCACTGCCGGGATTATTCCGTAATTTAACGATGTAACATTTTCCTGGGTAAAAAAGACGGCATCTCTTGTATTTACACAGTCATACCGGTAAATATTATCTCCAAAGGTAAGATCTTTCTGCCTTGCATAGAGGCTCAGCGCTGCCGGAGGCTGGGAAAAGACAGGATCCGCAAGCGGATTTCTGGTTGACGGCCCGTCTATAATGACAGAGCTTTCATAGAATGTCCGCATTGTATTGCGGCTTGCAGAATAATATTGGGTGCCTGTAAGAGTGCTTATGGCAAGCATCTGGTTAAAAACGCCTGTTTTCTGCTCTGCATCCCAGCTGTTTACAGATGTATGAAAGGGAGCCGGTTTTTTATACAAGCACAGGGCTTCTACAATTGTGCCGGGATTTAAAGAGCTCATTACGGCATTAACATGCCGCCTTAAATCGCTATTATTGGGAACCAGTCCGGGAACAGGGTTCCTCAGCTGAGTCTGCATTACAATTTCGCCGCTGGAACGAAGCTGCGCCGCATGAGCGGCAGATACAAGGCTCTCCAGCGGCGCAGAAAACGCAGAGAAGGCAGTAAAAGAGAAAATAATAACCGGTAAAATAATACTTTTCATTAATTTACATCAACCCTGTTTTAATCCCCTGTAGAATACCCTTACCTGTTTATATAAACCATCTCCCTCGCTTTTGGTTTCAACATCGCCGATATCATTTAGTGTTGTATGTATAAGCCACCTGTCGAAGGGATTCATCGGTTCCAATAATACAGAGCCGCGGCTCTCGCGGACTTTCTCCGCCACATTGTAGGCAAGGCGCACAAGCGATTCTTCACGGCGTATGCGGTAATTTTCTGTATCAAGAATTATGCGGGTTTCTTCCTTGCCAAGCCTTCCTGCATAAATATTTAACAGAAGCTGCAATGCGTCAAGGTTTTTGCCTTTTTTACCAATTAATATTGATGAATGCCCGGAATCGATTTTAATTCCAAGCTTGTTTTTATCACGAAACAGAATAGAAGCCTTGCCGGGATAACCCATGCGGTCTATCAAACCGGATGTGAACTCTATCATCTTTTCTTCAAACTCGTTCTGGGGAGCAGGCTCCCCGAAAACCACTTTGCTTGCAGGGCCTCCTATGCGATCCCTGTCCATGCCGCCGCCGGCATATGAGTTGCCTTCCGCAGGGCGCGAAGACGGTTTAAAAGAGCTTGCGAAATTTCCAACATGGACTCTAATCCGCACTAAGCCTTTCTTGAATAAACCGCTTTTTTGGGTTTCAAGAATTTCAACATCAAAATCGTCTTTTTCAAGACCCAGTTCACCTGCCGCTCTGTCAATTGCTTCTTTCTCTGTACGGCCTTCAAATTCAAATTCCATCTATGTAATCTCCTTATCTAATTCCTGATCGCATAACGATCAGGTAATTTAATTCATGCTGCGCAGAACCATGATTCTGTAATTAAAAATTCTTTTTCTTCTTTTTACCGGGAGCAATTTTGGGCTCCTGTTCGGCCTGGGCCTTTTCAAGTGCGGCTTTCTTTTTGATAACATACTTGTTAATGACAAGCTGCTGGGCCAGCGTTAAAAGGTTTGAGAAAATCCAGTATATCAAAAGCCCGGACGGCACATCGTAAAGAATGAAAAAGAAAACAATTGGCATGACGTATAACATCATCTTCATCTGGTTGTTGGACTGCTGTCCCGGCATCTGGGTTACCTTGCCGTAGAGCAGCTGCGAACCAACATAAATAAACGGCAGGACTCTTAACGCTGTCCAGCCGAAAATGGGTACTCTGAAGTCCTGAAATTGCACAATATATTCGGGAACCGAAAGATCCGGTATCCATCCGGGAATAAACCCTGCGCCGCGAAGATCAAAATGATTGTTAAAAAGATTATACATGGCGATAAATATCGGCAGCTGAAGCAGCATGGGAAGGCATCCGGAAACTGGGTTATAACCTTCCTGCTGATAAAAATTGCCCATCTCCGCCCGTAATTTCTGCGGATTGTTTTTATACTTATCCTGTATTTCCTTAATCCTGGGCGCAAGAGCCTGCATCCGCAATGTGGCTTCCGATCCTTTTTTGGTTAAGGGGAAGAAAAGAATTTTAATCAGCAATGTCAGCAGAATAATTGCAATACCGTAGTTCTGAACAATCCCGTAAAATAAAAGCAGCAGCCATTTTAACAGCTTTTCCAGCGGTGAGAATATTCCCCAAAAACCGCGCGAGCTTGCTACTTCGTTAAGGCTTGCATCCCTTATGCCAAACTCGTTTCTGCCGGTATTGTAATTGGCAAGAATTTCCTGGGTTTTCGGCCCAAGATAAAATTGATAAACATCTTCCATTTGCGACACATTTACAGCAGGCCGCACTATATTAAGCCTGGAAGCCGAAACAAGTCCCGCTTCCGCCTTATCAGAATAAATAATACTGTACTGCGCAATCAGGGGTCTTACCATAAATGCAAAGTACTTTCCGGTAATTGCAGCCCATGACGGACGGCTGTCTATAACATCGTTAACTTTTACAGTTCTGCGCCTGCCGTTTGTAAAAATGTCGTAATGACGGTAATCGTATATGTTATCTAGCTTGACAAACTGAGGGCCGATCTGCGGACCAAAAGACAATGTATATGCGTTTCCTGCAAAGTTAAAGCCCGGTACGGAAAAACCTCCTTCCAGGAAAACTGTGAGCCTGAACATGTATTCATTCGGGATAAATTCGTAGCGTTTTCTGAGAGTGAACCTTCCGTCAGTACCGTAATTGGCGTTAGGTGAAAAAAAATCATGGTAAAATTCCACGGAATAATTTGATAATTTTCTTACATGAAAATTGGATGTTATCGGCTGGGCGTTATGATCGCCGAAAGCAACGGAAAAAGCCCGCGCCTCATTGTCGCCGGAAAGAATAAGATCTACATAAGTGTTATTCCTTGCATCCTTCCATTTAAATGAAACCATATCGCCGCCTGCATTTGTCAAAACGGCAGTGAATAGTTCAGTATCTATAGTAACATACTCAAGGGGAACGTTATTTCCCTGTAATTGCGATAATTGCTCAATGCTCTCCGGCGGCACCATTTGAACCGGGGTTTCCGCAAAAGCTGACTGCTGTTCAGGCGCCGATTGCAATGCAGGCGCCGCTTGAAACGCAGGTGAAGTTTCCTGAAGCTGGGGTTCGGTTTCTGCAGCTGTTACCTGAGGCTCCTGAATTTGAACACTTAAGGCCTGCTGACGTTGTGTTGCAAAATAGCCCTGTATCAAAAAAGAAGCAATCAGAACAATACTGGATAAAACAACAGCCAAAATTGTATTTCTTTCCATTTTATTTCCTTAAAGTAAATTTCCGGCGCACCCTGTCTGCTCAGGTACTGGATCATAGCCGCCCTTATGAAAGGGATGACATCTGAGAATCCGTTTTACAGCCATTACAAAACCGCGCAGAATACCAAACCTGCTTACAGCCTCGTAGGCATAGGTTGAACAGCTTGGATAATACCTGCAAGCCGGCGGAAAATGGGGAGAAATTGCGTTTTGATAAAAACGGATAATAACCAGCGCTATATTCTTCATTTTAATAAACCGGCTTTTATAAAAAGGGATTCAAGTTGATTTAACCTGTCAGAAAGGATTATTTTCTTTTTAGGTCTTTCACTTTTAACATTTGCTTCCCCGGGATAGACAAGCAGAATGAAGTCATGACCTTTTAAAAGACGGTCTTTCATCAATCTGAATGACTCACGGCCAAGCCTTCTGGCCCGGTTCCTGGATACAGCGTTCCAGGACGGCTGCTCTTTTCTGGTAATTTTGGCAAAGGTAAAACATATACGGTTATATTGTAAATTGTTCTTTAACACAAAAAGTTTAGCGCCGCGGCATCCGTACCTTCTGCCTTTATTAAAAACCTCCCGAATCTCCTTCCTTCCCTTTAAATGCTCTTCCCGCCTGAAGCGAAAAGAAACTCTGTCCCCCTCTGCGGGGTTTTCTGACAAGCTGTCAGATGCATAATCAATACTAATAGGGCTTTTTCTCGTCAGAAACTGATAGTTTAATTCTGCCTTTTGCCCTGCGGCGCTTCAAAACAAGCCGCCCGCTCTTGGTTTTCATACGGGCGCGGAAACCAAATTTACGGTTCCTCTTTACCTTACTGGGCTGATAAGTACGTTTCATGGTATTTTCTCCTAATATATAAAGTTTGCCGCAAAAAGGCTTGCCGGCAAACCAAGGTTCTCATAAACAAAAACAGAATTTTAGTTTAGAATAAACAGGGAATATGGTCAAGCGCATGAATCTCAAATATACAGTCTCAGGATACTTATACATTTCACCGGAAGATGACTGCCATGATATTGTTGATGCAATGCTTGCAACAGATTATAACGAGGAATTCTGTATTGCCGTGGATTTCAGCGCGGATTTTGTCACAAGGCTTATGGAAGCCGGTTTTTTGGTAATGTCGATGAATATATCCGCAGGAGAAGGGGAACCTCAGTATATTTTGCTGCCAAAACTGCATCTTACACGTTCCGCCCTCTTCTTTGAAAATTTGCATGTAAAAAAATCGGTGCGCCGTTTGCTGGGCAAATACGAACTGCGGGCAAATACGGATTTTCAGTATATTATTGACCGCTGTGTGGAGAAACACGGCGCGGATTGGCTTACCCCTCCGCTTGTAGATTGCATAAAGAAAATAAGGGATTTAAACGGCCAGGAGCAGCAATCCCTGTCTCCCTGGGCGCATCCCTGGCCGGCTTCCTTTGCGCTTTACCGTGACGGAGAACTGGCTGCCGGGGAGTTTGGAATAGTTTGCGGCAGGGTCTATACAAGTTACTCAGGCTTCTATAACGAAGATAATGCCGGAACTGTGCAGATAATCCTTGCCGCGCGTTATTTACAGGAACACGGATTCAGTTTTTTTGATATGGGGATGCCGCTGGATTACAAAGCCAGGCTCGGCGCCATAGACATAAGCCCGGATGAATTTGTCAGATTATTCAGGGCAGAATTCTAGGCTGACGAACCCGGTTTTTTTCCGGGCCTTCTTACAAAAAGCGGATCAAAATACTTTTCTACATCAACTTTTGCAAGCAGCGCCTTTAAAACAATGCGGTAAACAAATATAGAAACTGCAATAGCGGCCAGGAATAAAAGGGAGACAGCCCAGGCCTGTGAACCCGGTACTATAGGAGCTATAAAACTGGCATAAAAAATTAAAAGCAAAATAAAACTTATTACAGCAACAATAACATTAAAAAGAGTCGCACCGAGTATAAACAATAAGGTATTTACTTTTTTATTCATCTGCCGCATCCTCTGCAGGTTTTTTTACCGGAATAAACATTGTAATAAGCAGCAAGATACAGCACACAACAACGGTTGAATCTGCAACATTAAAAGTAGGCCAGCGTTCAAAGCCGAGAAAACCGTAAAATTTTACGCTTATAAAGTCCACTACTCCGTCGGGGCGGAAGATACGGTCGATTATATTTCCAAGACCGCCTCCGATAATGCCCGCTGTCGCCCAGCGCTGCAATAATGTAAACTCGCCGGATTTAAAATAGTACCACATCAAAAATGACAAAACCAGAATGGGAACAATAATAAAGAGCACAGGCTTTATAAATTCGGGAAGATTCTCTCCGATGCTGAATGCAATCGCCTTGTTGCGCACATGGAATATCCATAAAAAACCGTTATTAAAAACATCCTTGATTAACCCGTATCCCGGCTGGATATTTACAATAATTGCCTTTGTAATTTGATCCGCAAGAATAATAAATGCTGTCAGCGACAAGGGCATGATTTTTTCTTTAATAAGCTCTTTCATTACTGCACTCCGTTAAGTTCATAGTGTATTAAAGCCCTGTAGGAATATCCAAAAATTCAACATCAATGCCAAGCTCCGCTGCGCAATGGCGCATAAGGGCCTGAAGCCCCCAGACCTCCGTACAGTAATGGCCGCCTGCGATCATGTTAAGCCTGGCTTCCAGGCAGTCATGATAAACCGAATGGGAACTCTCTCCTGTTACAAATAAATCCACGCCGTTTTCAATGGCATCCCGCGCGCTTTCCGCAGCGCCGCCTGACATAATTGCCGCGCTTGAGATTTCTTTTTTTCCAAAAGGAAATATACCTGACGGCGGCCTGTCCATAAAATTGATTTTTTTTGCTGCTTCATCTATGGTAACAGGTTTTTCAAAAATTCCCTTGTAACCTATCTTCCGGCCGTGATAATCGCCGAAGGGTTCAATGTTTGTCAGTTCCAGAAGTTTTGCTATCACGGCATTGTTTCCAAGTTTTGGATGCTGATCCAGCGGCAGATGCACCGCATACAGGCAGATATTGTGATCCAAAAGAAATTTAATCCGCTTCCTTAAGTTTCCTGCAACTCTGGAAGGAGCGCCCCAAAACAAGCCGTGATGGACAAAGAGCATACCCGCGCCGGCAGCCGCAGCCTGTTCAAATGTTTCCATGGCAGCATCAACGCCAAAGGCTATTTTACGGACAGGAGAGCCGTCGTTGTCTACCTGGATTCCGTTTAATGACTTGTCATTTGATGCAAAACCGTCTATTTCGAGAAGACTTTTAAAAAAAGCATCCAATTGTTCTGTAGTGAGCGCCATGCCGGCAGTATATCATTTTATTATGGATATAAACAGTATCTGTCTGCGCATAAAAAAAGTGACAGCTAGGCGGCTGTCACTTTCAAAAGATATGATTCAGTTTATATTAACCAAATCTCTTGCTTGCAATCAGTAAGGAAGCAAGAACCATTACATATGTACCAAGCATTTGTAAGGTTGTCCAAATACCAGCAAAGCCGCTTACGATCCACTGAATAAGTAAGAGAACGATAAAAATAGCCCAGATAATCGCAATAATGAAAATAAGGGTATCAAGGATAGCAATTTTAATATTGAACAATTCAAGCAGAAGGAAGATACCTGCAATTAACGCAATAACGCCTGCAATTACTACAACGATACTATTGCTCAGATTAATTGCTCCTAAAATAGCGTTTAAATCACCAGCCTTGCTCAATCCCAAAACACCAGTTGCCATAAGATACAAAGCAACCGCGACTTTCCAAATAACTACTCCTAATCCTGCCATAACATAACCTCTTTTATATGGATAATAACAAGACACAAAAAAACACAACGTATTTTTTTGTGTCCGCAATAGCTCAACGAGCTATTTAAGCTACTTTATCACAGATTTCCATTTAAATCAATAGCTGCTTTACATTAAATAAAATCTTGTTAAATACAAATAGTTGTATTATATTTAACTGGATTTGATTTTATTATACTCATCAATAAAATAGCTATCCAGATATGAATGCCCCTGTATGAACCTGTCGGGATCCATTACAGCGTAATATGCCTGGCTTGCCATTTTTTCATGATCAAATAGCACGTAACTGCTCATCCAGCCGGAGCTGTGCGGGCTCCAGATAATCACATGGTCGATATACTTTTTGTAGTTTTCAAAGGTCTTGAAGAAAAGCGCATATTGATAGGCGATGGCATCGGCCTGTTTCTGGTTTAAAACAGCGGGCGCAAGCGCTTCGCCGCCGGGAGCGCCGTCGGGCTGCCTTACATCAACCTCGGAATAGCAAATGGAATCCAGCAAACCCTCATTAATAAGATCCGCAAAAAAAGCAACTGCGCGTTGATTCTGGCTTGCAATATTCGGATTAACAGTGCCGTGCCCCTGAATCCCCAGACATTCAACCAGGTTTCTGCCGTCATACAGGGGATCGGTTTTCCATGCGGTATTTAACTCTTTTATCATATTAAAAGCCACAGTCATCTTTGACCATACATTTATTTCATAATCATTGTAGACAAGCAAGGGCGGCTTATCGCTTACAAAAGCGTCTATGCTGCCGTTATCATCGTGATTGTCAAGCTTCATATATTCGGGGACTATATCAGGATCGTTAAAGTGCGCCTTGTATTTTTCGGCCATTTGCGCATTGGGAATTGCAATGTGCGCGTATTTATAAAGCAGATACATATAGTTCTGCCTTATATCGCCGACATTATCATCAGTCATTGCCATAAACCACGAGACATGCCTTAATGCGGATTTCCATTCAACTGGATTGTCCTTGGTTATTGTGCTGTGGCGGCTTTCATGAATCTCGACATTAACCACATCAAATGAATGGAAGGGTATAATACCCCTTTCCTTGCTGGAATCATATCTGGCATCGGTGGTCATAAAATGGCGCATTTGGTACAGTATGTGATTATAGTAAATCCTTCTTGCTGTTTCCTTGTTAACCTTTAAATACGGCCCTATTGCGTTTGTTCCGCCGGTATAAAAGAGCCCGCTGGAATTCCATTGCATGGAAGTAACATTTTCCGGCAGCATCTGCCTCATCCAGGGAGGCGATTGATTAATCCATGCCAGACAATGTCCGTGTATTTTATATTCCCCGCCTCCGTCAGTATGCGAATTCCTTATGTTTAAATATTCCTCAGTCGGAAGTTCCCATTCAGTGCCCTCGCCGTCGTACCTGAAATTGAATTTCGGATATAAATCCTTGAGCCACTGGGGAGGTCTTACGTGACGCTCCGGTTTCAGATTGTTTTCATCAGCCAGTATTTCAAAGTGATAACCCAGCAGAGATTTTGGCTCGATAGGCAGTTTTGGATCGATATCTCTTGTTCCTACTGTACCGATATAGAAATAACCATTTCCCGGATTGTATTTGCTTTTGACAGGTTCAACTTCCAGGTAATTTTTTAAATTAACAATATCGGGGATTGGCACTCCGCTGGAATCTCCCCTGGTTATTCTTATATTGCCTATTAAAAGTTTATCGCCTTCCAGCTTTGTTCCTGTTTCTGTATGCAGATCGATATTAAGATATTCCCATGTTCCGGATGATACAGGCGTCACTGCGGAAATGGATTTTTTATACCATGTTTCCCCTTCATGAAACCCAATCCATTCCGGTTTTATCTGGGCAAGGCTTTCGATATCAGAAGTCCTTATGTAAACCTGCGTTCTATTGTTTCCGGGAAAACCTGCTTCACCCTGAAACCCCTCGCCGCCTGTCGACGTAGACCATATTTCAAATCTCATGTATTTCCCGACAGCGCTTTTTGGGTAGAAAAGATCAAACTCTACGAATGTCTGATTGTTCATGCTTATAGCCGGAGAAATGGGCGCTCTCATTCCGAAGCCGCCGAAGGCCTTTCCTGCAATAACGGGATCAAAGTGGGTTGTAAGCATAATAAGGCTGCCTGTCTCGAAGGGATCGTTTACATGCTCAAAACCGCTGTTTACATTCGGAAGGACGCGGCCGTCATTTGTCCGCCACGATTTCCAGACAGAGAAATTGTGCTCAAGGTCGAATATATGAACTGGAACTCTTTCAACACCTTCACCGGGATCATCGCGAAAATACGGATCATAGGCCGTGTCCGGCGCATCAATGTTTTTAGAAATCATTGTTATAGGTTAAAATTATAACACGATATTAACTAATTTGTCAGGTACGCATATAACTTTTTTAACAGTTTTACTTTCCACAGAATTTTGTCCGCCGGGTTCAAGCCATTTTTGAAGGCCGGGCAGAGAGAAAGCAATCTTCTCAAGTTCTTCTTTGGAAGTTCCGGCAGCGGCGGTAAATTTGTCACGGATTTTTCCGTTAACCTGCACCACAACGGTTACCTCATCAAAGTGCGTCAGAGCATCATCATACACCGGCCATGAACAGGCTGATACAGATCCGCTGTTGCCGAGTTTTTCCCAAAGTTCCTCGCAAAGATGAGGCGCATATGCCCCTGCCATTATAACAAGCGGCTCCCACATTGAACGCGGAACCTTCACCCCCTGCTCGTTTGTAAGTCTTACAAGTTCGTTTGTATAGATCATCATCGCGCTTATGGCTGTGTTAAAGTTCAGGCTGGATGTGTCATCTGTTACCTTTTTTATGGTGCGGTGAAGCAGCTTTTTCAGTTCAACCATATCTCCTTCGTTTTGCGAAGCTGCTGTGCCGATCTTTTCACTGATTGCCCAAAGGCGCTCAAGGAATCTTGATACGCCGACAAGCCCGGCAGTTACCCAGGGCTTGCTGACTTCCAGAGGCCCCATGAACATTTCATAGACACGCATGGAATCCGCTCCGTACGCCTTTATAACATCATCGGGGTTTATTACATTGCCGCGGCTCTTGCTCATCTTCTGATTATCCTCTCCCAGAATCATCCCCTGGTTTATCAGCCTCTGAAAGGGTTCGACCGTGTTTACAAGGCCGCAGTCGTACAATACCTTATGCCAAAAACGGCTGTACAAAAGATGCAGAACAGCATGTTCCGCTCCGCCGACATATAAATCTACAGGCAGCCAATAATCGATTTTATCTTTTGCAGCAAAGACCTTATCGTTTTTTGGGTCGAGGTAGCGGATATAGTACCAGCAGGAACCTGCCCACTGAGGCATGGTATTTGTTTCGCGTTTCGCTGCGGCGCCGCACCTGGGGCAGACAGTGTTTACCCATTCATCGATTCCGGCAAGCGGAGACTCTCCTGTGCCTGTCGGCGCATAAGATTTAACATCCGGCAGTTTCAGCGGAAGCTCGCTCTCCTGCAGCGGAACAATACCGCAGGTTTTACAATGCACAACGGGAATGGGCTCACCCCAGTATCTCTGACGCGAAAATATCCAGTCACGGAGTTTGTAATTTACAGCTTTTTTACCAAGGCCTTTTTCTTCCAGCCAGGATGTAATCTTTGCCTTTGCCTCCGCAGTAGGAAGCCCTGTAATCATGCCGGAGTTTACTGAGTAGCCGTCCGCTGTAAAGAGGGTATGGGGTATGGGGTGCGGGGTACAGGGGGCGGAATTTACTGGGTTAGAGATTTTCTCAGAGCTGAAAGAAGGCGGCCTACAATTTGTATCTGTGTTTGCAGTTGTTCTGATATCTCTTTCGTTAGAAAGTTGAGTCTTTCCGCTATTATTACATGCGTCTCCAACTCCTTTATTGAACCGTTCGCTATTGATAGAAACCGAAGATACTCTTTCCTGCTCTTCCGTCCGTGCCCCTCTGCAATATTGGATGGAATCGATACTGCAGCTCTCCTCATTTGAACGGTCAGGCTGTATATTTCTTCCTTCGGAAAATTTCTTGTTTGATGGTAAATCATATCGACAAGATTCATCGCTTCCTGCCACACTATCAAATCCTTGAATGTCTTTATCAACTTTTAACCCCTTCCCTATTCCCTGATCCCCACCCCCTATTCCCTGATCCCCACTCCCTGATACAACCTGCAAAATAGGCAGTCCAAAAGTTTTTGCAAATTCCCAGTCTCTTTCATCATGTGCGGGGACAGCCATGATTGCGCCTGTTCCGTAGGAAATTAAAACATAGTCGGCTATCCATACAGGTATCTTCTCATCATTCACCGGGTTTATCGCATATGCGCCGCAGAAAACGCCGGTTTTTTCCTTTGCAAGATCTGTGCGTTCAAGATCGCTCTTTCTTCCCGCAGCTTCTATGTATGACGTTACGGCCTCTTTCTGTTCTGCAGTAGTAAGTTTTTCAACAAGCGGATGCTCCGGCGACAGCACCATGTAGGTAGCGCCGAAAAGCGTATCGGGACGGGTTGTATATATCTCAAGCGATTCGGGATGACCGTCAATTTTAAAAAAAACATTTGCGCCTTCACTGCGGCCAATCCAGTTGCGCTGCATCATTTTTACAGGTTCCGGCCAGTTCAGAGAATCAAGATCTGCAAGCAGGCGTTCTGCATATGCAGTTATTTTGAGTACCCACTGACGGATACGCTTGCGGGTAACTTTCTCGCCGCAACGGTCGCAGAGGCCGTCCTTCACCTCTTCGTTGGCAAGCCCTGTCTTGCATGACGGGCACCAGTTGATCGGACTTTCCGCCTCGTAGGCAAGCCCTTTTTCAAAAAGTTTTAAGAATATCCATTGTGTCCAGCGGTAGTAGTCTTCCGCCGATGTATCAACTTCGCAATCCCAATCGTAGGAAAAGCCCAGAGCCTTTATCTGCATGCGGAAGCGGTCTATATTCGCCGCTGTTGTAACGGCGGGATGAGTGCCGGTTTTTATAGCATAGTTTTCAGCGGGCAGACCGAAGGAATCAAAACCCATGGGATGCAGCACATTATATCCGTTCATGCGAAGGTAGCGGCAGTAAATATCGGTGGCCGTATAGCCTTCGGGATGGCCTACATGCAGCCCGGATGCGCTTGGATAGGGAAACATGTCAAGCACATACATGCGCTTGTCTTTGGGGATTGCGGGATCTTCTGCAGTCTTAAAAGTCTTGTTATCTGCCCAGAATTTCTGCCATTTCGGCTCGATTGTTTCAAAAGGATACTTTGCCATAATAAGGAAGTATAGGAAATTTATTAATTTATGTCAGGGGTGACTGCTAATTCAAAAACCGTGTCAAAATTAACGGTTTTTCTTATAATACATATACCTTTATTTTAATGGATATAAATGTTATAATTCCCCCATGAATTACTTTTTCGCTCAAACATTGAATGATATTTGTGAGCATTCCATGGTATCTCCGGGACGTCCTCTGCGCTGCATGACTGTCGTTAATCCTGTTGCCGGCGGGTTTTCCATTACCTCAAAATGGGAGGCGCACGTACGCACTTTAACCAAATACCGGGAAAAGGCCGATTTGAATCCGCGCAGGCAAATACACAAAAACATGATCATCAATATTACAGAAGGCAAGGGTTCCGCCAGGGAAATTACCAAGGCCTTCGTGGACAGAATCGAGAAGGATCCTGTGCCTTTCTACCTTATAATAAGCGCAGGCGGAGACGGAACTCACAGCGAAGTCATGGCCGCCCTTTTCAATGCGCCCGCCCATGTGCGCTCAAACATGGCAGTACTGCGGCTCCCCCTGGGAACAGGCAATGACGGAGCGGATAATTCCTGCCTTTCAAATGCCCTGGATTTACTTCTTAAACCTGTCCGTATCGAATTAACTCCTGCCGTTCAATTGATACCGGCTCAAAACGGACCTTCAAACTGGAAAGGGCAATTCCTTGCTTTTAATATTTTATCCCTCGGGCTGGATGCCTATGTAACTCATCAGACAAATTTAATGAAGGGCAAAACACCCGGCGACTCTTATAAATTCTGGCTGGATATGGCCGCCCTGTCATATGACCGCAAATACAAGGTAGATTTTTTTAGCGTGCAGGCTTTTGACGAAAAAAATAACAAGATACACTCCTTCAGGGAAAAAATGCTGCTTATGGCAATGGGCGCTTCAGGTTATCGATCTTACGGCTCCCAGCAAAAAATATTCCCTGACGATCGCAATGTATGTTTTGTAAAGCAGATGTCGCTTTTCCGGAAACTTGCAATAAAGAGCCAGGTTTCAAAGGGCAAGCATACTAACAACCGTGAAGTAATTATTTTCAAGGCGCACCGTTTGGAGTTTACCGGCAGCCACCCGATTCTGGCCCAGATGGACGGCGAAACAATTCTTTTGCAGCCGGGTGACTTTCCGGCGGCAATGGAACTCACCGCGCCTGTAATTCCGTATTTAAAAATGGAATAAATTTATGTTGACAACTTTGGAAAAGGCATGTTATTGTAATCAGCGTTAATCAACAGCCCTTTGCGTGTGTTGTGAATTAACCATGTATCTGTAAAAGGGGGTACAATGGCTGCTACCGGTAAAAAGAAAAAGAAAATCCCGCCGATTGACAAGGAATTCCTCGATAAAATGGAAAATGCTCTTCTAACGCTTAAATCTGAAATTATTGATAATTTGATTACCAGCAATGAAGATTTTAAAGAGATAATGGACGGGGTTGAGCCAAAAGACCTTGCCGATATTGCGTCCGACGATATCGATCGCAAGATGATAGAAGCCATCGGCGCCCAGGAGCTTAAACGCCTTAAATTAATTGAATCCGCCTTAACCAGGATCAAGCAGGGTAAATACGGCCACTGTATAAAATGCGGCAAGCGCATTCCCCAGGACAGGCTTATAGCGATTCCGTATGCCCTTATGTGCATCGAATGTAAATCCGAAGAAGAAAGACGAAACCGCTGATAATGCTTTTCCAATACAAGGAATATCTACTCCATTGGAACCTGGAAACATAATTATTAAACAACTATATTAAAATTGCGGTGCCGGGTATTGCAGTACTCGGCACTTTTTTTATGAGTACGAATTATTATTGACATTTTATCTATTAGGGATATACTTTATATATACGTGATATATGGGGGTATTTTATGCAAACAACTGTTGTAAAATGGGGAAACAGTCATGGAATAAGATTGCCAAAGGCTTTTCTTCAAAATATTAAAATTTTTGAGAATGATCCTGTAGATGTCACATTAGATAATGAGAGAATTATAATAAGAAAAGTTAATGAAAAAAAACATAAAACAACAAAACAGCGGCTTATAGATTTTTATGGGAATAATTTTGAGCAATATGCAGCAAATCAAAAGGAAATTGACTGGGGTAAACCTGTTGGAAATGAAGTATGGTAAGACAGGGAAATATAGTATGGCTGGATTTTGATCCACAGACAGGGTATGAGCAAAAGGGCAGACGGCCGGCACTCGTAATAAGTAATGATACTTTTAATAATTTTTCAAAAATGGCTATTGTTTGCCCAATAACAAATGTGAATAAAAATCATCCGTTTCATATTAAATTAAATGAAAAGACAAATACAACAGGTGTGATTTTATGTGACCAGGCAAGGACATTGGATATTAAAGCCCGTAAATATGAATTTATTGAAGATGTTCCGGAAGATATTTTATTAGAAGTTATAGATATTATTTATGGTTTTATAGAATTAGAAAAGGCGGCAATAATATGAGTTTAAATAAATTATTTTCTGGGTTTGCGATTTTTATTATTACAGTTATTTTTACAGGCTGCATATCGAATTTTTCACAGGAAGATTCAAATCCGGAACTGGGTGAAATCGGAGATGTAAATGTTGTCATAACGGTAGATACAAGCGCCAAATACCAGTATGTTCGCGGCTTCGGCGGAATGGATGTTGCATGGAGAAACTTCCCGCGGACAAGCGCCCGTGATACTGAATTAATGTATAACCCTGACACAGGGCTTGGCCTTAATATTTTGCGCATAATGATAATGCCATGGAATACTGATATCAATACCACAATGAAAGAGCTTGTTTCCAATGACAGGCCAGACTATTACGAGAATGTTAAAATCGTAAATAAATACGGCGGCTATGTTCTGGCAAGCCCGTGGACTCCGCCAGCCGCATGGAAGAGCAATAATTCGCATAACACGCGCAACAACGGCAGGCTGCGCCCTGCGCATTATCAGGATTATGCTGATTATTTAAAGGCATTCGCATTGGATATGTATCAGAACGGCGCGCCTATTTATGCCGTTTCAATACAAAACGAACCGAATTATGAAGTAGATTATGACGGCTGCCTGTGGTCGCAGAATGAAATGAGGGACTTCTTTTTACAGACAGGCCGTTTTACAGAGGGCGTTAGGGGATATGGCGGCGGAAAGGAGATTCCCTTTGTTCTGACGATGAACGGCGAATCTGCAAACCATCCGAACATCAACGATGCCGCTTTGAATAATCCGCAGTCAAGGGCTGCAATTGATCTTATCGGCCGTCATACTTACGGCAACAGGCTGAACCGCTACGGAAGAGCCATTGATCACCCAACAGATCCAAAAGAAGTCTGGATGACAGAGCATAATATAAACAGCGGGAACGCAGCCGGATACCCGAATGATTCAAAATGGAACTATGTATGGAAGTTAATGAACGATATCGATTTAAGTATCAGGTTAAATGACGAAAGCGCATTTATCTGGTGGGCGGCGAAACGTTTCTACAGTTTTATCGGCGACGGCCAATGGGGTACTGCGGAGGGAAGGATTCTCCCGCGCGGTCATGCAATATCGCATTACGCGAAATTTGCAAATGAAACTTACCGCGTTTACGCCTTTGCCGAAGGAACCGCAGCAAACGGAGACAATATCAGCACAAGAAACTTTAACACTCTTTTAGATAACATTGACGGCCTTACGGCGAGAGCGACGGCTTTTGTATCGCAGGACGGCAATACAATTAGCCTTGTAATGTTCACTCCGACATCAATCAACGGCTCCGGCGGCGTAGACATGGGAACTGTAAAAATACAGCTGCCCGATGATTTTATAATTAATGAGGCAAGAGCGATGAGATCGAGCAATAACAATTACGCAAAATGGGAAGATGTGCATGTTTGCGAGGACAAAAACTCAGCCCTGGTTTTACTGCCCCGCGGACACATCCTCTCCGTAAGGTTTACAAGATAACATATAAATTGCAGCCACTGCCGACAGGGCTCTATTCTTCCCCCGCAAGCATTTCAACATATAAATATGTAATCACTGCAAGCAAGGGGAGCTGCGCAGGGCTGCGCTGGCGACTTCGGTGTGAAGTCGTAGCCAGTCACGCCAGAGCGTGCGTTAATTGCAGCCACAGCCGCCCGGAGCCAGCGCAGCCCTGCGCAGCTCCCCTTGCTTGCCGTTGTTTCACAAAATATAATTTCATGTTAGAATGCAACCATATGATATATCGTGAAATCGGCAATACCGGAAAAAAAGCAAGCATTATCGGCCTTGGCTGCGAGCACCTGGACTGTAAGCCCTATGATCAGGTTAAAAGCACAATAGATGCGGCAATTGCAAACGGCATCAATATATATGATATATTCATGCCCGGAAAAGAAGTCCGTGAAAATCTTTCAAAGGCATTCGGCTCACGCCGCAAAGACATAATGATTCAGGGACATATCGGCTCGTCAAATGCCGGACAGCAATATGACATAAGCCGTGACATGCCCACAGTCCGGCGTTTTTTTGAAGAGCATCTGCGCCTGTGCGGCGGATACATAGATTTTGGAATGTTATTTTTTATCGACTCTGAGGACGACTATAAAAATGTCTTTGAAACAGGAATCGCAGATTATGCCCTTAAGCTAAAAGAAAAGGGTGATATCCTGCACATCGGGTTTAGTTCGCATAATCCGGTTATGGCAATAAAAGCGGTCAACACAAATCTCCCTGAGATAATGATGTTCAGCATCAATCCGGCATTTGATATAATCCCCACAGGCGAAAGCATTTTTCCGCATCTTGAAAACGGCTTTAACGCAGACAGCCTTACCGCAGTAGAACCGAAACGCGCGGAACTGTACAGACTCTGCGAGCAAAAAAAAGTTGGCATAACGGTTATGAAAGCGCTTGGAGCCGGAAAACTGATATCACCTGAACATACTCCTTTCAGCAAAGCTCTTACCGTTGCACAGTGCATACACTACGCTCTTTCAAGACCTGCTGTTGTAAGCGTTCTGCCCGGCTGCAAAACACCGGAAGAAATTCTGGACACCGTAAAGTATCTGGAACTTGATGAGGCTGAGCGCGACTATACAGGCATCTTAAGCTCCATTCGCGGCGGCCTGCAGGGAAATTGCCTTTATTGCAGCCACTGTCAGCCCTGTCCCTCGCAGATTGATATCGCAGCTGTTAACAAATATCTTGATATTGCAAAACTGGATACAGCGAATATCCCGCCTTCGATCCGTTCTCATTATCAGAACCTGGATCATAAAGGCGATGAATGTACAGAATGCGGAAGCTGCGAAACCCGCTGTCCTTTCGGCGTCACAATAATAGAAAACATGAAGAGCGCGCATAAATATTTAGGCTGATTGAAGTGCTTTGATAGCAGCTGCTGCCGTGCGTCACCAGAATTAATATTAATGATAATCAACAATTTCCACATCATACGCATTGTTCACTTCCCATTTAAAACAAATTCGATACTTGTTATTTATACGTATAGAATATTGACCTTCCCTGTCTCCTGATAGTTTTTCAAGACAATTAGAAGGAGGAATTTTAAGATCATCCAGTTTTCCGGAATGATTAAGCATTGCAAGACGAATAATTGCAGACTTTAATATACTATTGGGAAATTTGCGGGAAAAACCGGTATCAAAAAGCTTTGCAGTTTCCTTGCATTTAAAAGATTGAATCATTTATATGACTATAGCCACTTTTAATGGTTTTATTTTATCAAGCTCTTTTTTCAGTGCCTGTTTTGCCGCAATACGTTCAAAATCCATTTGCATACCGGTAAAATAGCCATCAGTTAAACCAAAGTATTTACAAAGACGCAGATCTGTATCTGCAGAAATACCTCTTTTCCCATTTATTATCTCGCTCAAACGGTTCTGCGGTATACCCAACGCCTTTGCCAGCGAATTTTGGCTTATACCCATAGGCTCAAGAAACTCCAGGGCCAACACCTCACCTATGTTTGGTATATGATTTACTTTTTTCATCTGATACTCCTGCTTATATGTTATACGGATAAGGTATAGATGTCAAGGGATTGATGGTAAATGCTGCAATTAACCGCTCTCTGTACAGCGGCTTGGCAGGCGCGGAGCGTGATTATGGCAGTTCCGTAAAAACTGTGCAGCTACGTTATACGTGGTGCAGGTATGATGCCAAACCAAACTACGAAAATGTGGCTGCTGCATTTTAGAAAATTTGGTAAATAATTGAATATTTTTTCCTGTTTCACTAAAGCGCCACGCATGGCCGCGCCATATATATGTGAACCTTTTTATGAAGGTTTAATCATTTTCTTGTGAGGTATATATGGACTCAAATGTAAACAGGAGACACAAAAGCAGCGTGTTTTCAACTCTGTTTTCCAATCCGGAAGTTCTAAGAGAGGTTTATTCAGCCATCGAAGGGATCGACATTCCGCCGGATGCAATCATCGACATTAACACCTTATCCGATGCGATCTACATGAATCAGATTAACGATATCTCTTTCACTATCAATGATCGTATTGTCGTGTTAATAGAACATCAATCTACCATAAACAACAACGTCCCTGTCAGACTGCTGATGTATATTGGGCGTGTGTACGAGAAAATTCTTGAACAGGATAATTTATACCAGAGAAAACTTGTAAAAATTCCCACACCGGAGTTTATCGTTTTGTACAACGGCAAGGAGGAGTATCCAGATTATAATCAATTAAAACTTTCCGCTGCCTTTAAGGATATTGAAGGTTTAAAACTGATAAACGGCAGCGGCCTGCCCTTGGAGCTAGTGGTGCATGTATACAACATTAACCACGGCTGTAATCCGCAGATACTGGCAAAAAGCAAGACGCTGGACAGTTACAGCATATTCATATCCATGATATGGGAGTATAATAAGGAATTATCGCTTGATGAATCCATGAGAGCTGCGATAAAATACTGCATAGAAAAAGGCATTCTAGGGGATTTTCTAAAAAAGCACAGTTCGGAGGTAATAAATATGTTGTTTGAAGAAATAAGTGTTGAGAGGCTTGGAGCCATTCGATATAAGGAAGGACGTGAAGATGGCATAGAAAAAGGCAGAGAAGAGGTCTTTGAGTTGCTTTCACATAGATTATCAAAAGATGAGGTTGAAGAGATGAAAAATCTTTTAATGCAGACAACAGGCTCTAGTATGAATACATGAAAGCTCGGAGACGCCCAATAATGATGCGTAGGCAGAAGGCTCGACATATGAGTTTATACAAAAAATAACAGGGCTCAATTTACAAACCATACAGGAGCTCGCACTAACCTGATAGTTTTGGAAGTAAGAGACATAAATTACTTGTAATACGAGGCGTGGCCTGCGGCTCGCACTCGCTCCATGCCCAACCGCGCTCCCTCCGGTATGGTCATTACGCCGGGCGGCATGGATGCCGATGTTATTTATGCCTAAATGAAGTTTTGCCGAGGCAAAACTTCGATCTAAAAAATCAACATGGATGTTGATTTTTTAGAAACTCTAGGGGCGAACCAGCCGGAAGCCGACGTCGACGTACCTGACCCATGGGTTGTCGAAGATCCGAGACGCAGAACGAAGGAACCGCCCGTAGTGGCTCCAGCTCCCGCCGCGTATCACACGGAGCGATCCAGAGACCGCTCCTTCCGGGTCAGACACAGAACCAGATGGATATGTTCCATACCAATCCCAGCACCACTCCCTTACATTCCCATGCATGTCATATAAGCCCCAGGCATTAGCTGTAAATCTTCCAACCTCTGTTGTTGCTCCGCGGTATACTCCCAAAGGACTGCCATTATATAAATCACCGCTAGCAAAAAAATTAGCTTGATCTGATGTTATCTGATTAGTGCCCCAGTTAAAGGCTGTAGTGGTTCCCGCGCGGCAGGCGTATTCCCACTGCGCTTCTGTCGGCAATCTATAACCGCTTGCATCCCAATCCGCTGTTACAGCATTCCATATTGCATTAGTAACTGTAGGTACTGCAGAATGCAGCCAGGCGTCTTCATCGGTATTGTCTATGCCTTCTATACTATACACAGGGGTCAGCCCTTCAAGTAAGCTTAGTCTGTTGCAAAACGCTATCGCATGATACCAGTTTACCATTTCTACAGGACGTCTTCCTTGTGTATCACCACTTAGAGGAGGATTACCGTTAGCTGTTGTAAACAAGCTGGGGTTAGTTCCCATTACTGCTTCATACTGCTCCTGCGTTACCGCATATTTGCCCATGTAAAAACCATTTAAAAGCGTTACCTGATATTGCGTTTCATTGCTACTGCGATTCGGCTCGGTTTCGGGGCTGCCCATTGTAAAGGTGCCGGCAGGTATCCAGACCATACTGATTCCCCCGTCAAGAGCATGAGGCCCGGTATCAGGTTCCGGACAGGAAACCAGGAAAAAACCTGTTATCGCCAAAAAAAATAAAAGCCCAAAAATCTTTTTCATTTTTAACTCCTCTAAAATTTTTTCAAAATTTATCAAGACAAAGATACGCCCTCGTATAATTTTGCGTGTTGATGAGAAAAATTTTTATAAATTTATTTTTTAGAAATGAAGCACTATAAAAGAGAGAGAGAGAGAGAGAGCAAGAACCGTGCCAAGTGGTGCGAAAATCGTAATATTTTTGAAATATTTTTTGTTGTGCATTGCTAGTATTTTATCATGTCTTTGTGAGTTTAGTAAAGAAGCAGTTACAGCGGAACTTTGCCTTTAGGTTTTGACTACAAAAAAAGAGTTAAACGAATATCGGGAAGAACGTTATGGTCATATTAATTGATACAAATGTAAATAAATGCTTCTGCATTTCATAACATGAAATATACAATAAATATCTCCATAATCAAAAATAATGCTTTTTTTCTATATAAATTCCAGTATTTATAGGCCGCTGCAACCTGGCTCCGTACCATTGAAACCATTTTTGCTAACTGGTATAATCCCATTACATTTTATGTACAGACCATACAGAATACCAGTTACAAAAGCCTCGCCGGATATAAAACTCCCCGAGCCCCGGATATCAAAATTAGTTATTCTGATTGTTAAAATTTTGGGAAGACTTTATCTTTTTTTGTTTTACGGCGTTACAAAAATAGTTCCGCATAAAGATAAAAGCCTGTTTGAAGCTTTTGAGAGAGCTCTATCCGGAAAAAGTAAATGTATAATCGCCTTCAGGCATCCCAACGGAGGAGAGCCTCAGCTTTTGACATGGTTCTTTCTTTTTAAGTTCAGAAGGTATGCGGCAAAGTTCGGCGTGCGTTTTGCCAAACGGCCTCATGCGGTGTTTGTATATGGCTATGAAGTTGTCCGCTGGGGCGGCTGGGTTGCCCGTTTTGTTATGCCGAATGTGGGAGGCATGCCCATTTATCACTCCAGAATGGATACCAAGGGGATGACAAGAATTTACAAGGCCATAACCGACGGCGTATATCCGCTTGCAATAGCGCCGGAAGGACAGGTTTCCTACACTGCCGATTCCGTTCCGCGCCTTGAACCAGGCGTTATCCGCATTGGCTTTAACGCAGCGCTGAATATGGAAAAAACAAACCCTTCCTGCCCTGTTGAGATTCTTCCGTTATCAATTCACTTCCGTTTCGGCTCGTGGGGAAAGGGCACTATTGAATTATTGCTGCGTTATATAGAAAAGTTTTGCAACAATTCAGGCAAATTTCCATTTAAAAAAACCTCCAAAGGGCAGAGTTTCGAGGAAAGAGTGCGAAGGTGCAGGGATCGAATCCTGGAAATAAACGAAGAGCGCTATAAAATAAAAAAAGATGATTCGCTTTCCTTTAAAGATCGTCTGGAAAAAGTGGCACTAGCTGCGCTGGAAACAGCCGAACGAATGCTTAATCTGAACAGCGACGGCGATTACTTTTCGCGCTTGTACAAGATACGTCAGATTTGCTGGGATCGGATTTTTTTACACAATGTATACAGTCTGGAAAACATTCCGCAAATTGAGCGCAGCGTTAAGGATCTTGCAGCCGGAGAAGCCTGGCATATAGCGCGTCATCAGGAACTTGCGGATCTATGCTGGTACTTCAAGAGTGAAATTCCATCTGAAGAAACCGCTCTTCATAATAAGATTGAATATGTTCAGAATCTTCATGACTTTGCAAACCGGACAATGGGCGGGGCCTATTCCAACAGGGTAAGCATCTTCCCGCGCAAGGTGATCATAAAAACCGCTCCGGTTATAAATCTGACAGAACGCCTTTCACGTTATAAAGAAAACAAAAAGGCCGCAATAGCCGAAACATTGTCAGATTTGGAAAATGCTTATCTTGATAATATTAATGAAATGAACAGAACAGAACAGGGTTAATTTTTATACAACCGCTTTTTATTCAGGTATAGAAAAAATCGTTCAAATTTTATATGATAAAAACTCAAGGAGTTATTATGCCGGCTGCTGCCCAAAACAATTCAGCGTCAATGCGTTCAGGCGCCGGGTTTGCGGTTTTGGCGGCGGGAAGCATCATGCAGCTTTTTTTGGGTATCCTCTATGTATGGAGTGTTTTTGTAAACCCGGTAAGCGAGGCCTTTGGCTGGCATGTTAACAGCGTAAAACTTACATCGTCATTTATGCTTTGCTTCTTTGTTGTAGGAATTTTGGCAGGCGGAAAACTTCACCTTAAAATCGGTTCTGATAAGGTTGTTCTTGGCGGAGGGCTGCTGCTTTCTGCAGGGATGCTTGCAACAGCGCTTCTGCCGCAGAATATGGCATGGCTTATGTATTTTACGTACGGAATTGCCGGCGGCTTCGGCGTCGGCTCCGCGTACAATGCAATTATCTGCGCAGCGCAGAAATGGTTTCCGCAAAACCGCGGTTTTGCCACAGGAGTTGTCGTATGCGCATTTGGATTTTCAACAGTTGTATTCGCCCCGCTGATAGAAACGCTTATAAGTCAGTTTGATTTAAGAAGTACATTCTTGATACTTGCGGGAGCTTTTTTTACCGCAACAATATGCCTTTTCAGGTTTATCCGCCTGCCGGATGAAAAAACTGCGGAAATACCGGCTGCAATGCCTGCAAAGAAACAATACACGGTATCGGAAACAATCCGAACAAAAGAATTTTACATTATAACTTTTTCACTGATGGCCTCAACGGCGACATTTTTCATTTTGAATCCGGCATTTAAAACTTATGCAGCCGAACGCGGCGTTGCCGCTTTGGGAACAATCATCGTCATGATGACCGGTGTTGCAAATGCATGCGGCCGCCTTGCCGTACCGATGCTGTCAGACAAAATAGGACGCGAAAAAGCGGCGCTGACAGTTATATTAATTACATCGATATGCGCGCTGCTTTTATGCTTTGCCCAGAACTTCCTTTTTATTGCGGTTATTTTATTAATTGCATTTTGCTTCGGCGGCCTTCCCGGATTATACTCTGTGCTTGCTGCGGATTATTTCGGCACTAAGAATGCCGGCGCAAACTACGGCATGATTATGATGGGCTTTGCATTATCGGCGCTGACCTTCCCCATGCTTATCGGATTGATACATACTGATGTAATGAAATTTATAACTCTTTCTGTAATGGCAGCAGGCGGTGTTATACTGATGATTCTATTATTGATATTAAAGAAAAAGAACGAGGAGACCCAATGCCGAAAAAATTATTAATGGGTAATGAAGCAATTGCCCTTGGCGCTATCCGCGCCGGAGTTAGAGTTGTTACAGGTTACCCGGGCACGCCGTCAACTGAAGTGCTGGAAACTGTTGCAAAACACAACAACGGCAGCATTTATGTTGAGTGGTCTGTCAACGAAAAGACAGCATTGGAAGTAGCCGCAGGAGCGGCCTTTGCTGGCGCGCGTGTCATGGTAACAATGAAACAAGTCGGCCTGAATGTTGCTTCCGATCCTTTGATGAGTTTGAATTACCTTGGCGTAAAAGGCGGCATGGTCATAATAGTTGCAGATGATCCCGGACCGATTTCTTCGCAGACAGAACAGGATACCCGTCATTTTTCAAAGCATGCAAAACTTGCGCTGTTCGATCCGTCTACTCCGGAAGAAGCATACACAATGATTGCAGACGCATTTGCGCTTTCGGAAAAATACGGCGAGCCTGTGCTGTTCCGCCCCACAACGCGGGTATGCCATAGCTGCGCTTCTGTAGAAATACTCGATGCTTTGCCTGTATCACAACCTGGCGGATTTATTAAAAGCCCCGGATGGGTTATTTTCCCAAGGCTTGCGTACGCAAACAAATTTAAAATACTGGAAAACTTAAAAAAGATGAGCGATGAGTTTTCTGATTATGAAAAAAATATACTTGAATACCCGGACAATCCGCAGGCGGTAAAAAAAGGAATCGCAGCAGGCGGCGTAAGTTATACATTCGTCCGCGAGGCATTGCACAGCATAAATGAAAAAAATACAGACTGCAAACTTTTCAAAGTATCAACATATCCATTCCCGGAAAAACTTGCGTTAAAATTCCTTGAAGGACTTGATGAAGTTCTTGTTGTAGAAGAGCTTGATCCTGTTATAGAAGATGAGCTTGTGCGGCTCTGCGGTTTATATCAGCTTAATGTAAAAATACTCGGCAAGAGGAGCGGCAACACTTTAATTGCAGGCGAAAACTCACCCGATAACTCGGTGAAAGTGATCTCATCATTCTTCGGGAAAAGTGAACCTGAAACGGACAAAGCTGCAAACACTGAAGCGCCTGCTCTGCCTGTCCGCCCCCCTGTTATGTGCGCAGGCTGTTCGCACCGCGCATCTTTCTTCGCGGTTAAGGAAGCGGCGAAAGGCAAACGCGCCGTTTTCACCGGAGACATTGGCTGTTATACGCTGGGTAATGCGCCGCCGCTCAACATGGTAGACACCTGTTTGTGCATGGGCGCAGGCATAACTGTCGCGCAGGGACTTCAGCGGGTTGAGCCGGATACTTTCCATTTTGCCTTTATCGGCGATTCAACTTTTTTCCATACAGGCATCCCCGGAGTTATAAACGCAGTTTATAATCAGACTGACATTATCGTTGTAATTCTTGACAATTCAACAACAGCGATGACAGGCAACCAGCCGCATCCGGGCATGGGCATTACAATGATGAATACAAGGCCGCCGAAAATCAGCATAGAAAAAATTATTAAAGCGCTTGATGTAGCAGCCCTTATAAAGGTTAATCCCTTTGATCAGAAAGCGTCAAAAGAAGCGGTTAAAAAGCTGATGGCGCAAAAAGGCGTGCGTGTATTATTATTTGAAGCGCCGTGTATTATTATATCGAAGGGCAGCGGGAACGCGGTTATTAATGAATCAAAATGCAATGGATGCAAGGCCTGTCTTAACAAGATTGGCTGTCCGGCCATAAGCCTTTCAAACGGCAAAGCGGTAATTAATTCTGCGCTTTGCACCGGCTGCGGCATCTGCGTGGATCTGTGCGCGACAGGCGCAATCAAATGTTCCAACAAGAATTCAAAGGCGGGAAAAAAATGACATTCAATTTAATGATAGCCGGCGTCGGCGGACAGGGCACGGTTCTTGCATCCAAGCTGATCGCTGCGGCAGCCATGAAAAATGGCTGCAATGTCAGAACTACAGAAACAATCGGCATGTCCCAGCGCGGAGGCAGCGTATTCGGGCATGTACGTATAGGAGAAAATATTTTTTCACCGATAATACCTCTGGGCAAGGCGGACGCTATTATTGCATTTGAACCGGCCGAGGCTGTGCGGCAGCTGCCCTATCTGAAAAATGACGGCGTAGTAGTTGCATGCGACAGCGCGGTAAATCCCATCACCGGCAGTTATGAAGCTTCTGTTATGCTAAATTATTTACAGACGCATGCGCCAAGATTAATCATTCTGGACGGCCGGCGGCTGTCCGGGACGCCGAATGCAAAAACACTCAACGTTGCGCTTTTGGGCGCAGCAGCGCAAAGCAGAATATTTCCCTTTGATGCGGATACATTAAAAGAAATAATGCCGGATATTTTACCGGAACGTTTTTTGGAAATGAACCTGAACGCATTTGAACTGGGAAGAGAAATATGTCCTTAAAGGAGCAGTCAATGGAATCGATGGATAAAATTAAAAAAGCAATAAAGAATGCTAAGAAAAGCGCTTTTTATCAAAAGCATTTTGCTGATATTAATATAGAAGATATAAATTCTATAGATGATTTCAACAAACTGCCGTTTACAGACAAGGAAGATCTAAGGCAGGCGTATCCCTTCGGCCTTCAGGCGGTTCCCGATGAAGAAGTTGTCCGCATCCATTCATCTTCCGGCACAACAGGCACGCCTGTAATCATTCCCTATACCAGAAAAGATGTAGAGGACTGGGCCATTATGTTCAAGCGCTGCTATGAGACTGCCGGCTGTACAAACCTTGATCGTATTCACATAACGCCGGGATACGGCTTGTGGACTGCTGGTATTGGTTTCCAGGCCGGCGCCGAATTATTGGGCGCGCTTGCAATTCCTATGGGGCCCGGCAATACGGATAAACAGATCAAAATGATGATCGATTTAAAATCGACAGTCATCTGCGCTACATCATCCTACGCTCTGCTGCTTGCCGAAGAAATTGAAAAGCGCGGCGTCCGCAGCAAGATACATTTAAAGAAGGGCGTAATTGGTTCCGAACGCTGGGGCGAAAAAATGCGCAATCGCATTGCGGGAGAACTTGGCGTTGAGCTTTATGACATTTACGGGTTAACGGAAATCTACGGCCCCGGCATCGGAATTAACTGCCAGAAGCAGGCGGCAATGCACATGTGGACGGATTATTTATACTGCGAAATCATCGATCCAAAAACAGGTGAGCTCCTGCCTGACGGAGAGACAGGCGAACTTGTAATCACAACGCTTTGCAAGGAAGGCGCGCCTCTTATCCGTTACAGGACGCACGATCTTACAAAATTAATTCCCGGAAAATGCGAATGCGGCCTTGACTATCCAAGAATCGCAACGCTGATCGGCCGTTCCGATGACATGGTTAAAGTCCGCGGCTCAATTATTTACCCAAGCCGCGTTGATGAACTTCTTGCTTCAATCGACGGTGTAAGCAGTGAGTATCAAATCATGATCGATCACCTGAACGGCAGGGACATGCTTACCCTGTTCTTTGAAACAAATGTTGAAATAGGCAATGCCTCCGCCGGTTTGGAAAAAACTGTTGAGCATGAATTTAAGCAAAAGATCGGACTTACGCCGAAAGCTAAAGCCGTCGGCATGGGCGAACTGCCACGGAGCGAAAAAAAATCAACACGCGTGTTTGATAACAGGTATTAAATTTAGTTATTTCCGTGTTATAATTACGCTCATGAATAATAACTCCGTTCAAAATCGCGTATCCTTCGGACTTGGCACAATCGGCAGGGACATGGTTTATGCCATAGTCAGCATGTTTTTAATTTTTTATCTTACTGATATTATCGATTTGCCAAAAAATATGATGTGGTGGATAACGGGAATAATTTTTGCCGCCCGTATATTCGACGCCCTGACAGATCCCCTGATGGGTTTTATAATCGATAACACCAGGACACGCTGGGGAAAATTTAAACCGTGGCTTGTAATAGGCGCTGTTTTATCTCCGGTATTTACTATGCTGCTGTTTACGGATTTTGGCCTGCATGGCGGCGCTTTCATTGTCGTATTTGCAATAATTTATTTCATGTGGGGAATCAGCTACACAACCCACGATATTTCTTTTTGGTCGATGCTTCCCGTCTTAAGCACAAATCAGAAGGAACGTGAAAAAATAGGCGCGCTTGCCCGTATATGCGCAAACATAGGGCTCTTTTTTGTTGTTGTCGGCATTGTTCCGCTCACAGGATTATTGGGAGAAAAACTCGGTTCACATCAAAGCGGATATTTTGCTTTTTCTGTTTTTATATCGGTATTCATGGCGATGGGGCTTTGCATTACAATATTCGGCGTAAGGGAATCCGGAATTGTCGTGAATAAAAATCAAAGCACTCCCATACGCGAACTGATGCGTATAATAATAAAAAACGACCAGTTGTTTTTTACCGCAATCGCGCTTGTGCTCTTTATGATAGGCTATATTACAACAACAAGTTTTGGGCTTTACTATTTTAAATACGCATACGGCGATGAAAATATGTTTTCAATTTTTTCCCTTATTTTAGGCGTATCCCAGCTGACCGGCCTTGCAGTCTTTCCCTTATTCAGCAAAAAGTTCGACCGCAAAACCCTTTTTACAGGCGCGATTTTTTCCATGGTGGCAGGCTATTTAGTCTTTTTCTTTGCGCCTGTTACGACAATGCTGTTCATTGGCATTGCAGGCGTATTAATTTTTTTCGGGCAGGCATTTATACAGCTCTTAATGACAATGTTCATTGCAGACTCAGTTGATTACGGGCACTGGAAACTCGGCAAACGAAACGACAGCATAACTTTTTCACTTCAGCCGCTTATATACAAGATGGGCGGTGCAATTGGTTCGGGAGTTGTTGCTGCTGTAATATTGATGTCCGGAATTAAGGAAGCCAATACCGCAGCGGATGTAACGCCCGAAGGCCTTTTAATGATGAAGATAGCGATGTTTATTTTTCCTATGCTTTGTTTTGTTGCAAGCTATTTAATTTACAGGGCAAAGTTTAAGATTGACAGTAATTTTTATACGCAGATTCTTTCTGACCTGCGCGCGCGTGGTGAATTAAAAGACGAAAACGCATAAAATTGATTTCATTTTACATGCCGTTGTACAAACAGTACAGCGGCTTTTTTTAGCTGTAATTCGGCGGCGGATTGTTAATATCGGCAACAGGCGTAAACCACTCCATCTGGCAATACCTGCCGTCATACAGACTGGTATCTATTTTTTCAAAATAAATCCTGTCGTTCAGCAAAATGTATTTTGCCTGCCCGTCACCGGAGTATTTTTCAATTGCATTGTACATCGCTTTCATGATATTTCTGTTAAGTTCATAATAATGATGCTGACCGATATATCTGAATCTTGCGCATAACGAATCCCTGAATGTATATCTTTTATAACCCTGCGCAAAGTTTTTTTCATTTTTCACCTGTACCGCTGTTATATAGTCGGAGCATTTTTCCTCGCAGTTTATATTGCATGTCAGTCCGATATATACATTGGGATTAACCGCATTTTTTATTCCGGCGCGGTCATTTTTCCAGAAATGTTTTGCAAGTTCCGGCGCCAAAGTAATGGAATCATTAAACGGAATCCTGTGGCTATTACCGGCAATATGAAACTGCGGAACCATCACGATATCCGGCCCGAAAATGACACCGTCTGATAACCTGTTTTCATCGAAAAGAAAAATAGGCGGTTTTACTTTTACAATCTGCCTGGATTTACGAAGCTCGCCAGGCGTTATTCCAAACTCATTTTTAAAGGCCCTTATATAGGACTGTTCATAGCCAAAACCGTAATTAAGCGCAATATCCAGTATATTGCTGTTTGTTTTAAGCAAGTCATCAAGACTTTCAGCTAACCTGCGGGAGCGCATATACCCTGCAAGCGTTTGTTTAAACGCAAACCTGAAGAGCCGCTGCAAGTGACCCGGCGATAACTTAAATTGCCTTGCAAGGTCGTTTACGCGTATATCGTCTCTAATGCCGTTTTCTATATTGAGCAGTACATTATTAAGCAGTTCATCTGGTTTGAGCATATTATTCTCCGGAATCAAATTATAGGCATTACGGAAATCGTTATTGTTTGTTCCTTATGATGACTATACATATATATAGTGTATTTGTCAAGAGGGAGTAAAAAAAATATAAAAATTTAATTCGATCAAAAATTGATGCTTCCGGATTTACAGATGCTGGCTGAACGTTATACTATATATAGTAACAGATAGGAACCCTAAAATATTATAACAATGAAACCGCTTGGAAAGAAATTTTTTAATCAGCCTGCAGTAGATCTTGCCAAAGCTCTTCTTGGCAAACAACTTGTATTTGGTAAATTGAAAGGAACAATTGTCGAAACAGAAGCGTATTTATACAAGGACGATCCCGGCTGTCACGCAAGCCGCGGAATAACCGCCCGCAATGCGCCGATGTTCGGCCCGGCAGGGCACGCCTATGTCTACTTTATTTACGGAATGTACCATTGTTTTAATATTGTAAGCGGTAAAACAGGAGAAGGAGAAGCTGTACTAATCCGCGCGCTGGAACCAGTAGACGGAATTCCTCTTATGCAAAGAAGGCGTAAAACTGCAAAGATAGAAAATCTTTGCTCAGGTCCCGGGAAATTGACACAGGCTTTTGCGATCACAAGAAAACATAATAATATGTCTTTGTTTGAACCTCAGCCAGGTTCCGGAACCGCAAATTTTTTACAGGTTTATGACAATAAAATAAAACCGGAGATTACTGCAAGCACGCGCATCGGTCTTTCTGCCGGCAAAGAACTTGAATTAAGATTTTTCATTACCGGAAACAGGTTTGTTTCAAAACAGTAATGCTTATTGCCTGACACTGTTGTTTTGCAGGCACCTCGGCAGCAGCACCGCTTTTTAACAAAAAAGGTTATTTACTTTTCAAGTTTTTCAACATCGGCAATATCTGTGCTTCGTCCGCTTGCTTTTTTATTTATAATTAAATCATTTCTTGATATTAAAAATATGTCTGTATCATCAACATTAATAATCTTTTTTCTTTGAAAACAATCATTTATGTTAATACCATCGGCTTCATTTATTAAATCTATTTGTATAGGGGAACTTCCTATTCTGATTACATAACCTCTCTCCCGGAATTGCTCTAAATCAACCGGGGGAGCGCCAAATGAAAACAATGCTTTTTGCAGCTTTTCTAAATTTTCACTATCAATTGAAATTAAGAAATCAATATCTTTTGTGGCTCTTGGATGACCGTATATTCCGACAGCCCAGCCTCCGACCAGCAGATATTGGACATCATTTGAGTTTAAACATTGTATGAACTCTTTGAAATCCTCCGGCATCCACGGGATGCTTTTTAGTTGCTTCTTCTCCATAAAAACATTCCCTTAAATATGTTATTGTTTGCAGTTTCTCTTTAATCGTGGCTTGCTTCCAGTATTCTGCATCATTATTGTCAAATACATCTCTTTTTGCGATAACTATTTGCGATCTGTCTATTTTTTCTGTTAACATAATTAAAATTCAATATATCATAAGAAAATGATCTGAACAAGATATTTGTTACGTAATAAGTGACCCCAAGTAATGCCTATTGCCTGATACTGTTGTTTTATGGCTGGCACTTGGCACCCCAACAGCAGTAATCGCTTTTTGCAGCGTTGTTAGGCGCAATAGGGTTCAGAAAGCGCGTTTATTAAAACCCTGCGAATAATTCCAATAGCGGCGTGAGCATAAATTCCTCAAATGAAATACCGCTGCTGCCTACAAGAATGAGACGTGCGCCAGGGAAGCGGGCAGAAAATAATTCCCGGCTTTTTGCATTAATTTTCTCTGTGCTGCTTTTTACCTCTATACCAAATGTTTTTTTTCCGTATTTTACAACAAAATCTATTTCTGCGTTTTTCTCACGCCAGTAATAAAGTTTAATATCAGGGTATTCGTTTGCCTGATTTACTAAATACGCTCCTGCCGAGCTTTCGAGCATGTGTCCCCAAAACGCCGGATCACCGAGTGCTTCTGTATATGATTCTGTTCGCAGAGCGGTGATTAGAGCGGTGTTGTAAACTTGTAGTTTTGGAATAGATAATTTTTCGATGATTGGCTTTTTGCTGTATTTGTTAAGTCCTGTGATGAGACCTGCTTGTCCAAGAAGATTAAGATAACGGGCAAGCGTTGTTGTGTTTCCAGCATCAGTAAGCTGTCCAAGCATCTTGTTGAACGAAAGAATATGAGCGCTGTATTGCGTGCTAATTTCAAAAAGCTGCCGTAATAAAGCAGGTTTGGAGATTTTTGTTGTAAGTAAAATATCTCTGCTTAAAGAAGGTTCAACCACAGAATTCCTGATATAATTTTTAAAACGATTTTCGTCCTTAATTAGATCTGCCGCACCCGGATAACTTCCAAACCACACATATTGCTGTACCGAAAAAGAAAACGCTTTTTTCATTTCTGCAAATGTCCAGTGTCCCATATAATTCATTTCAAAGCGTCCTAAAAGGGATTCGGACAAACCATCTTCAAGCAATAACCGCGATGAGCCAAGAATAACCAGTTTAAGTTTCCGGCCATCAGCGGTATCCTTATCCCAATTTTTTTTTACACATTCACTCCAGTTGTTGATTTTCTGTATCTCATCTATAAAAAGAACAGCCTCTTTTACATTCTTAAGCTGCATTTTTAAACGCATAGATTCCCATATTTGATCGATCCAAACAGAACCAGCTTCTATAGTATCGTCTGCAGAATAAAAATCTGATAACATTTTTGTCTCTTTATATAGCTGTCGGGCAAGCGTGGTTTTCCCTGTTTGTCTAGGTCCTGCAATGACCTGTATGAACCTGCGTTTGCCTGCTATTCTCTCCGTTAAAATTTTCAACAGAGCGCGCTTGTATTCCATAACTGCCTATCCTTTTTACTCAGTCTGTTGAGTATTTTTACTCAGTCTGTTGAGTATTTTTACTCAGTCTATTGAGTATATTTACTCAGTCATTTTAAGTATAATATTATATTAGAATCTGTCAAGCGCCATCTCAAATGCAGCATGCAGACACTTCTATAAAATAGCATCTATGATAAAATATAGAAACACTTTACCCGCACACCTTTGAATTACTGACAAAATTAATATATATTATTACAAATGAAATGGTTAATAGTAATCTGTATAATACTTCAGTTTTGCGGCTGCGCCAGTGCAGGTTATTATACAAAAGAATATCCGCAGAACATTAATTTAAAATACCCTGTTATTCTAGTGCACGGAATTATCGCGCATGACAGGGGAGGCATTATTGATTTTTGGGGAAGAATCCCCGAAACCCTGGAGAAAAACGGAATAGAAGTATTTTTTGGAAATACAGATGCGTGGGGCAGTTATGAATCAAACGCGGAAATATTAAAAGATACTGTCGATAGAGTGTTATTGGAAACCAGCAGCGATAAAGTAAACATAATAGCTCATTCAAAAGGCGGTCTGGATTCCCGCTATTTTATCTGGAAGTATGATTACGGCGGCAAAGTAGCAAGCCTGACAACTATTTCTACGCCGCATCACGGCGCTGAACTTGCAGACCTGGTATTTCAGCAAAGAATAGTTCATACAAATATGACAAGAAGAGCTCTCGATGTTTTTGGGAAATTTTACGGGGATATAAATCCTGATATATACAATGTAAATTATCAATTAACAACAGAAAACATGATGGAATTTAACGATATAGTCGAAATTGATGAAAGAGTGTTTTATCAGAGTATTTATGCTGCAAAGAAAAACCAGTTTAATGACTTATTATTCTTTTTCAGCTATTTGTACTTAAACAGGGTAGCCGGAGACAATGACGGAGTTGTAAGCGAAGTGTCGGCAAGATGGAGCAGTAATATTACAAGGATAGACGGCTTATCCCACAGAGATATTATTGATTATAAAAAAGTTAATAAATCAGAAATATTTATTCCGGACATATATTTAAATATTGCAAGAGATTTAAGCAATAGGGGTTATTGACGCCTCGCAGCAGCCGGCTTCATTTGTTAGGTGCAACAGCGTGAACCAAATGCATCACTGCGTTTTCACCAGAACTCCATCCCAGGGAAGCAGCGAACCGTTCCACTGCACGCCGGACGCGCTGGCAGCCTGCGCCCCGGAAAAAAGGTGCGCAAACTTTTTCGGCGCTTTAACAGTCCTGTAAGAAAAATTCAATGCAACAGTATAAGCCTCTTCCTTAAAGCCTTCACCTGCAGGCAGTCTGCGCTGATATATCATAAGCCGGGTATCAGCGTAAACAGGCAGAAACTCACCGTAAATAAGGCACTTGTTTTCCCTGCGCAGAGCGATTAATTTTTTATAGAAATTTAAAACCGACTGCGGATCATTTTTCTGCGAGGCATAATTTATTTGCCTGTAGTTGCCGTTAATGCCCAGCCATGGTTTTACCCTGCTGAACCCTGCGTTTTCACTGTCATCCCATTGTACGGGAGTGCGGGCATTATCACGGGAACTCGCCTTTATCCATTTCCAGCGTAAAAATTTTGGTATGTGAAATTTTTTCATCAGCCTTTCAACGCCGTGACTGACAACATCGTCGAGTTCATCAATGCTTTTAAAATCAAAATTGGTCATGCCGATTTCCTGTCCCTGATAAATAAACGGAGTGCCGCGCAGCGTCAGGGCGAACAAGGCAAGCATTTTTGCGCTCCTCTGCCGTAATTCGCCGGATGATTTTTCCGCAGCGCCGTAATGAGACACAATCCTTGGCTGATCATGGTTTTCAAGGTATACGGCATTCCAGTCAAGACCCTGCTGCCATTTTGTCATTACCTTAAGCAGCTTAAAGGCGCGGAATTTTTTTGGTATAAATTGCGCAATACGCCTGTCAACTTCCAGATGATCAAAAAAGAAGAGCATATCAAGCTCTTTGCGGCTTTCATCGCTTAAAAGTTTCGCATCCGGAAGATCTACAAAAACTGTTTCTCCCACTGTAAAGCAATCGTACTTGTCCAGCACATCGCGTCTTAGTTCGCGTAACACAGCGTGATTTCCTTCCTGCGATTTGTAATGCTCAAGGCCCTGGACAGCTATGCTTTTTTTGCCGTCTTCCAGGCTTGTCTTGTAAATAATATTGATCACATCACAGCGGAAACCGGCCGCTCCCTTATCAAGCCAGAAACGCAGAATGTTTTTTACTTCTTCTGTTACTTTTGGATTTTTATAGTTTAAGTCCGGCTGCTTTCTGTCAAACAAATGCAGGTAATACTCTCCGCTTTTTTCATCGTACTCCCATGCATCGCCGGTAAAAAAACCTGTCCAGTTATTGGGAGGCCTTAAACGGCCGTTTTTATCCTGCTTCCCCGGGCGCCAGATATAGTAATCGCGGTAAGGGCTTGCGGGATCGCGGCTTTTTTGGAACCACTCATGCTCATCGGATGTATGGTTTATCACAAGATCCATAATGATCCGCAGACCGCGTTTTTTTGCTTCGGCAAAAAGCGTTTCCATATCCGCCATCGTACCGAACTTCTGATTAATATCATAATAATCGCTTATGTCATAACCGTTATCTGCATCCGGTGATTTATACACAGGCGAAAGCCAGATAATGCCCGCGCCAAGATCCTTGATTTCATCAAGGCGGGAAATAATCCCCGGAATATCGCCAAAACCATCGTTATTGGAATCCTGAAAACTGCGAGGATAGATCTGATAAACAATATTATTTTTCCACCACATACTCACAAGAATAACGGCAAAATCCGGAGGACGCAATTGAATTTAGTTAAAAATATTTATTTTTACTAAAGCAAAACGGCAAGTCTGCGCCATATAATAGCATGAAAAACAAGCACATGTTAATTGCTGCCTTTTTATGCGGCACGGCGCTTTTTGCCTCTGATGACACTCCCGCTCTGCCTCTGTGCGAATGGAGTTTTATATGGAGCGGAGCATGGGAGAAAACAAGCTCAATATCGCTGAACAGGACCATTCATAACCAGGCGGAGGCGGAACTAAACCTGCTCCCGCTGGGACTCCTTTTGCGTACCCAGATTCTGGACAGGCGCACAATCAACCTCGATCTTGCAAATCCATGGACCTCCCCTGTAAGAGAAGTAACAAATTTTACAGGAGGTTTTTATCACACAAGCACTGATTCCAGGCTTTTGTTCGGCGTTCTTGATGAATGGGGGCTGCCTGCAAGAATCCGCAATCCGTGGATACGTTCGCCTCCATATGCGGAAAATCACAGACCATCAATTGCCAATCTAAGAACAGAGGCATCCAGCACAAGGATTGACGAAGCGTACCTGTATCTTTCAAGCCCGTTTTTATCCCTCTACCCGAATTTGAATTACAGGTGTTTTGGTTCTGTGCAAATGCCGATCGAAGATGCATCTTCAGGCCTGGGAGCGGCTTTCTCCGGCGGCGCAGATTTTATTTTTAACAGAAACACAAATTTGCTATTGGAAACATTTTATACATCGGGAATGCTCCCGCCGTCAAAACCCGGCACATGGTTTTCCTCACCAACACCGGCGCTGCCGCAAAGGGAATTCAGGCTTTACGCCGCAGGACTTCTGTACAAGAGCGCAAATTTTTCCATTAGTTCGGACTTGGCTCTTTCTGAAACCTTCGCATGGGGAACAGATACTTATGCCAATCTGGGCATCTCGTATTCACCGCCTTTTTCTATAGGAAATTCAGGGAGGCTCCGCCCGTTTTTAATATCAATTGCAGCCGACAAAGCCGGAGAACGTTTTGTTTACAGGGACGGCGCAAGCCGCGCGGAGACCGGCAGATGCGGATTAAAAATTGAATGGAGAGGCCGGTATAACGCTCTTGCAAGAGCAGATTCTGTATTGCGCACAAACAAATTCGACGGAAGTTTTAACCGCAGCTCGACAGGTTTCTATTACCGTTCTCCCGTGCGCAGCAGCGGCAGCAGCGTTATCCGCCTGGCAAGATTATCGTTTTCTGCAGACAGGAATGCGGAAAATAATTTAAAAATTAATGACAGTTTTTCCGGCACTGTCGGACTTGGCATAAACTTAAGGCAAATCGGCCTTCCTAATCCGCTAAGATTTAATATCTCAGGTTCAATAAAGGGTCTTTCTGAGTCTGATAATCCATCGCCGTTTCCAATTCCGGAAAAGGTATGGAATATGGATTCTGCTGCCCTCAGCTTCGAGTTAATTATACCGGTTTCCCATATTCAAATAAGATCAAAAGCAGGATATACTTTTTTAGCAGAAAAAAACGATAAATTGGACTTTTCCGTCAGCGCAATGATTCGTTTTAAACAGGGAAGGTTGAGTTTAAGGATGGAGTCTCCGGATTTTCCTGAAAAATGGAACTGGAATATATCATGGCGTATGATAATTCAGGGAAAATCGTAAAAAATAGAGTATTTTGATTGTTTTTTGGATAAATATATATTAACATTAATATATTATCTTATTATTATAAGGAGATATTATGCCCGCCGGTGTAACAATAATGATTGTGGATGACTCCAGAATAATGAGGAATACCGTAAAAGGTGTTTTCTCCGGGGTAGATTCTGTTTGCAACTTTATAGAGGCAAAAGACGGAGAAGAAGCATTAGCATTGCTTGAATCACAGACTGTTGATCTGATACTCTTGGATTGGAATATGCCAAGGTTATCAGGAATTGACTTTCTGAAGCAGGTCAGAGCAATGGACCAATATAAAGATCTGCCCATCATCATGGTAACCAGTGAGGCTGCCAAGTTTAACGTTATAGAAGCGTTAAAACACGGAGCCACTGATTATATTACAAAGCCAATCAAACTTGATTTATTCAAAAGTAAATTGGCAAAACTACGCTTATTCAGGATGTGAAAAAATGACAGTAGAATTACAAGATTATGTTGAACCATTTGTGGAAGTTACAGTCAACACTTTTAAAGAATTTGTCGGTGTAGATATCGTTCCGAGACATCCTCACTTTTTGGATCCGGAAAAAGGATTTGAATGGGATATTTCGGCTGTTATCGGTCTTTCGGGCGCTGTAAAGGGAGCGGTAATCGTCTCTATGAAATCGGACTTGGCAATTAAACTGACTGACATACTTGCCGGAGACGGACATACGGAAATTGATGCTGATGTTGTTGATGCCATTGGTGAAATCAATAATATTATTGCAGGAAATATTAAACCAAAAGTACCAAACGGGGATAAAATAGTTATTTCGATTCCTACTATTATTAAAGGAAAAGAACATTCAATCGCATGGCCCAGCAAGCAGACACGTATTCTTTGCATTCCCCATAAAGCATTCGAGAACGATATTTTTCATCTAATGGTGGCAATTGAGCTGGATCTCGAAAAATAAGCGGGAGATGGCATAATGAAACATGTTTTTGTGTTCGATCCAAAAGCATTCTATAACCAGCAATGGAAGATGGACAATATTCTTGACAGTATAGGGCAATTTTTCAGAACGCAGGAAAATGTTGATTTCTCAATTTTGTATTCCCGCTACCGGAGGAATGCCATCACTTTGATTCAGGATGAAGTTGACAAGGCAAAACCCGGCGATATTGTAAGAATTTACGCTGTCGGCGGAGAGGAAATTTTGTTTGACTGCCTGAACGGAGCGGCGCATTTTCCGAACATTCAGCTTGCGGCTGTCCCGTACGGAGAATCAAACGATTTTTTAAAAATCTTCGGCGATGAAAACATCGAATCTTTCAGGGACATTCCGTCTCTTGTAGTTTCCGATGCGCTTCCTACAGATGCGATCAGATGGGATGTTAATTATGCCCTTAACTCATGCTACATAGGAATGAACGCCGTTATTTCAAAAAAAGTAAAAGACATGAAATCAAAATTAAACAAGTTCAGCTTTACTATCTTTTCCAATCTTTCATCTTCTCTTAATTTTTTCATGACAGCCTTTGACAGAAATATGTCGGCCAGGGAATTCGAAATATCAATTGATGATGTTAATTACAGCGGGCATTACAGTCTTATTCATGTCGCAAACGGCCCGTATTATGCCGGCAAAATTACAGGCGTTAAAGAAGCAGTGCCGGATGACGGATTGCTGGACATTGCGCTCTTAAAATCTTCACATCCGCTTGGAACACTGGCATCAATGAGAAAATACTCAAAAGGCAAGAGACCTAAAAACTGCATCATCGTTCAGGGAAAATCAATAACTGTTAAATCAAAAAACCAGATTTGGATTCAACTGGATAACGAGTACATCCAGGATACAGGTATCACCCTGACCGCTGTTTCACATGCAGTACAGATGGTGGCGACAAAGGGTTTATCTTACCCGATAGCCTCAATGGCGGAGGCTTAATCCATGGCAGCAAAAAAAACTGTAGAATCAAGACTAAGAAGCATTGCAAATTTCGCATCCATTGCGATGATCATTTTTTTAAGCACGGTATACATCTTTGAAACACAGATGAATGAAATCCAGGTAAGTTACAGCATAGCCGGATTTGTAATGCTTTTATCCCTTGTTATTGTAATTATCATTCAAAGTAATTCGATAAATAAAACTAAAATGGCGTTTAATGTTCCTTTCATGCTGTTTTTGTTTTACACAGCGCTGATGATGCTTTGCAGATGGAATATTTCACACTACCTTCTTATTTGCGTTTCCTTCTGTGCGATCAGCTGTTTGTACTCAAATTATACAAGAACGCTGGTCTTTATCATTATTACCAATTCGATAATGGGATTCCTGCTCTTCAGGGGGAATCCGATTGGCGGACAGGGCGTATCTCTTTTTGCGGTTTTTATTAACTGGGGCATTTGCCTTTTTGCCAGTATAATCATGCTGCTGCTTACAAGAACAGCGACAATTGTTCTTAACAGAGCCCTTGAACATCAAAACTCGTTTCATAACCTTCTTGCATCAACAGAAAACTATGTAGCCATGATTAATGAACGCAATGAAATTGTTTACTCAAGCAAGACGCTCTCTGACCTTGGCAACATTGAAGAACATTCTCTTGCCCAGGGCAGGCCGATAATTGATCTTTTCCCGGGAAAAAGCCTTAAGGTGCACACGGGGAGAATGTTAAGGGAAAAAGACGATTATACGGGGGACTGGGAATTCTACCTGGACGGGCAAAAGAGATATTTTAAAGCATCTTCGCACAGCCTGCCCGGAGGAAGCGGCGGCGCGCTCATATCGTTATACGACATGACACACCTTGCTGAACGCGATGAAATTGCAGCCATGAAAGACAGTATGAAAATAGGCCTGTTTTTTATGGATAAAAATTATATTATCCAGGATCACTATTCGCGGTACCTGGAAGAAATGTTATCTGACACCAAATTATTCGGAAAGCTCTTTACGGATGTTATTTCCGATTCGGTCAGCAAAAACGAGCTTGAAGCTATTAAAGATTATTTTAATATGATTCTTGAACGCTCATATGATCAGGAAATGCTGGAAGATATTAATCCGCTTAATGAGCTTCATTATGTAAACAAGACTACCGGCGACAGAAAGGTTTTCCAGTGCGCGTTTTCAACTGTAGAGCGCGGGCGCGGCGAAGTTTTTATTCTCGTAACAGTTTACGATATAACCCTTAGAGTGGAATTGCAGCAAAGACTGGCGGAAGAAGAAGCCAAGCGCCAGGAAGAAATGCAGTCGTTCTTTGAGCTTGTCCAGGTTGAGCCCGATGTATTCAACGATTTTATGGAAGATGTGGAATTCGAGTTTGACAGTATTGATAAAAATCTCAAGAACGAAGAACTTACTGCGCACGAAGCGCTTGTTAAGGTTTATCAGTCTGTCCATGCAGTTAAATCCAACTCGGTTATTCTTGGCTTGAGTGTTTTCGGCAGCAAGATGCACAATCTGGAATCCAAAATTAAAAAACTGCGTGAGATGGAAGGTGATGTACCGTTCGGCGAAATGCTTGAGCTGACCATGGATATAGAAAAAATCGCCAACGAAAAAGAAGGATTCAGGGACATTATAGACAAGCTTCAGACCTATTCAGGCGCCGCAGCCAGCGGAACCGGCGAAAGGCAGAATGTTAAAGTTCTTGTAGATTCGCTTGCAAAAGCCGCATCCAAGGCCGCTGAAGACACAGAAAAATTAGTTCAGTTTGTTGCAAACGACATTGATCCCGAAGCCATAGGAAAAGGCCCAAGACGCATAATGAAAGACATACTCACGCAGCTCATACGTAACTCGGCAATACACGGAATTGAAATGCCGGATGTACGCAAGGCGAAGGGTAAAAATGCAAAGGGTATAATAAGGCTTTCAATTAAGATGTCAGAGGATCGCAAAAATATTCACATAAGGTTTACAGATGACGGCGGAGGCCTTGATTATAAGAAAATCGGAGAGAAAGCATTAAGCAAGAAACTGATAAGACCTGCAGACATAAATAATAATGACATGTTAATGAAGGTGATATTTGCGCCTGGTTTCAGCACCGCAGAAACTGAAGGCATTCACGCAGGAAGAGGCATTGGTTTAAATCTCGTCCGTGATCGCTTAAAAGAAATAAACGGTTCCATTAAATTACGCTCGGAAACCAACAAGGGAATATTATTTTTCGTTTCTATTCCTGTTGCAAACTAGTAGGCTAAACAGAAAGCCCTGCGCCAATCGCTGTTGTGTATTCGGCGCGTTCAGGATAAATAAATTCAATTCCATACAAGGCCGAAATATCCGATAAAATTTTCCGCCCTATCATATTTTTGCTGCCGTTGCCTGTGACAATAACCCGTCTTGCGCCGCATTCTTTTGCCCTTGCAGCAAAAACTGACAGCATGCCAATCACCTGATATACCATGTTAATAATTGCAAGCGCTATGTCAGAGTGGCTTGCAGTATCCAGCATTTTACCGAAATTGGATGCGGTATTTTCGCCGCTTAAAAAACTGATACTTGTATCCGTTATATCGCCAAGAAGAAGATCCACCTGGTTTAATTTTCCCTCTTTTGCAAGTTCCAATATGTCGCTGAACTCCGCAATTGGCAGAAGTTTTTTTGCCAAACCCAGAATTGTGCCGCCTCCGACACCCGAACCGCCAAAGTGAAAAATACCGCGTTCTCCGGCTTCGATTATTACAGTCCCTGTGCCGATGTTGGTAATGATAATGTTACTCATGCCGGACAAAAACATTCCGCCAATGCCGATTGCTTCAATCTCATTAACCCTGCCTGTGGGAATGCCGAAAATATCATCTTTAATTTTTGACGCTCCGGCTCCGGTTATTTTGATTTTTTCTATTGTGTTTATTTTGATGCTGTTTTCAAGCACGATTTTTCCAAAAGCGCCGGTTGCGGCAGTTATTGCATCCTGCGCTCTTGCCCTGATCATCCTTGTAACTTTTCCATCTTCTATGGAAACAGCCTTTGTCGTTGTACTGCCAATATCAATTCCAATTATCAAAATTGTCTCCTGCGCTTATTCTTTGAATTGATCCGCTACCTCTAAAAATATATTAACCAGCACAGGATCAAATTGCGTGCCGCTTCCCTCTTTTATTATTTTTACCGCTTCCTCATGGGTGTAGGAATTTTTGTAAGGACGAACTGAAACCAGCGCATCGTAAACATCGGCAACCGCCATTATGCGCCCTAAAAGAGGTATATCCGTTCCCTTTAATTTATGCGGATAGCCATTTCCATCCCACCACTCATGATGGCTTGCAGCGAAAATTTTAGCGTATTTTAAAAACTCGCTTTCTATTGCAAGCAGTTCCACTTTCTCCACTATTTGTTTTCCGACATGGGTGTGGACTTTCATATCCTCATATTCATCAGCGTTGAGCCGTCCCGGCTTTCTGAGAATGCTGTCGCTTATAAAAATTTTTCCGACATCATGAAGCTGACAGGATTGAACAAGCACTTCAACATTCCAGCCTTTTGTTTCTTCACTGTAAACACCGCTTGAGATAATTTTTTCTATAAGGATTCTAATCCCGTGCTGGGTTCGTTCAATATGTCTGCCTGTAATATCATCGCGGTATTCGACAAGTTCCGCCATTGTTTTTAAAAGGGCATTTTGCAGCTGCAGTATATTTTGCGTCTTTTCATCAACCATCTTTTGCAGATTATCGTTAAAATATTTAAGGTCTGCGGCCTGCTGCGCCATAGTTTTACGCTGTTCCTCAACTAAAAGGTGAACCTCGATACGTTTAAGAAGAAGCGCCGGCTGGATGGGTTTGGAAATGAAATCTATCGCTCCCAGCGACAATGCCGTTATCTCGGCGTCAGATTCAGTACGGGCAGTAAGAAAGATGACAGGTATGTCTTTTGTTTTATGTTTCGATTTTAATATTTTAATAGCTTCATAACCGTCAATAACAGGCATGTCTACATCCAGCAGTATTAGATCGGGTATATTATTTTCCAGGAGGTTAAAAAGTTTTTCCGCTGAAGGCGCTGTTGCTACTGTATATTTTTTTGCAAGGATGTTTTTACCAATACGAAGATTCGCAAGATTGTCATCCACCATTATTATAAGTGATTTTCCGTTGTTCATATACATTAACCCATTATGCGAATTATACTCATTCGATTAATTTTTGTCATTGCAAATCCCGTTAATATCATTGATTGCATTGTCAAATTCGGCCATCAGAACATCATCTGATATTTTCTCCAGAGCTTCCATTGTTTTATCATCCAGCGGCAATTGGTTAATCTCGTCAAATATAAGGTCGATATTTTCCGCTTTCTGCGACATTATCGCCGTTTTCAAAGATTCCAGGAGAGAATGCAATTCTTTTTTCCCGGGCGCAGGAATAATATCACTGCTTGATGCCTTGTAAATCTCCAGCGCTACATGGATATTCTCTGTCAATTCTTCCAGGTTTCCAATAAACCTGCCTGTATTTCTATTGATAAGACTCCTGTCTCCGTCCTTGCCCGCCTTTTCCAAAAGCGCAGCCTGCGCAGACAGATCCGAAGCGCCGATAGCCGCAGATGCGCTTTTTAACGCATGAACATTTGTAGTAAATAATGACAGAGATTCTTCGTAAAGCAGATTATCCAATTGAAGCAGTCTTTCCTTTGCATCCTTGCGGAACGTAGCTAAAACAGCCGCATACCCGTCTTCTGTTCCTCCCGTCATTTTTATTCCTTTCTGTATGTCAACGCCGCTGATTTCCGGGAACCTTTGAATTTTTTCTGCATGAATTTCACTGCCCTGTTTTCTCTTGTCCTTTGATATCCATCTGTCCAGTACTTCATCAAGTTCTGATACATCTATTGGTTTTGCAAGAAAGTCATCGAAACCTTTTTCAATAAACATTTCGCGGACTCCGGATACTGCATTAGCTGTCAAAGCTACAATTATTGTTCTTTTAAAATCGCCTTTTCTTTTTTTTGCTTCCCATTTACGGATTATTTCTGTTGCTTCGATGCCGTCCATTTCAGGCATCATGTGATCCATGAAAACAATGTCGTAATCGCTGTGCTTTACAAGTTCAACAGCTTCCGCCCCGCCCAGGCAGGTATCAACTTTTGCATGGTAGGGGGTCAGCAATCCTTCGGCTACTTTCAGGTTTGTATAGATGTCATCCACAATAAGAATACTCGCTCCCGGATATGCGTATCGAATAACACTCGAAATGCCTGATGTTTCCGAGTAACCTCCGCTGTCATCTTTCCCGTTAAGAATATTTGCAATTGAAAGGGATTGAACAGGCAGAGAAACAAACCGTACATCGGGTATATACGCTTCCGCTCCCCACTCCACCATTAAAGCCAGAGGCGGCTTTTTTCCGCCGGCATAGCAATCGTCCGGCTTGTCCATCACCTTCCTGATTTTTTCATGTATTCCATAACCTGAAAGAACCAGCGACCACTCTTTTTTGAACAGTTCGGAAGAAAACTCTTCCATATTGGAAACCATAGTATAAGAGACGCCCATGTTTTTCAAAGACCAGCAGACTGATTTGGAATATACAACCCTTCCCTCAAAGATTAAAACATTTTTGTCTGCTGCGTTATCTACTTCAGCAAATGCTTCGGTTGTATCAAAACCCTGAGGAACGGAAACTGTAAAAACGCTGCCTTTGCCGAACTCGCTCTCCATGCTGATATTACCGCCCATTAAAAGACATAAGCGTTTTGTTATTACAAGCCCAAGCCCTGTCCCCTCGACATTGCGGTTTCTTCTTAAATCTACCTGAACAAACTCACTGAAAAGTTTTCTTTTATCGGCATGTTTGATTCCTCTCCCGGTATCCGCAATTGAAAAATCCAGCCAAACTCTGTTGTTACTGCGCTTGATCACTGTGATAGTCAGGCTGATATGCCCTCTCTCCGTAAATTTTACCGCATTGGAAAGCAGGTTAAGAAGTATCTGCCGCAAGCGAACCTCATCTCCAATCAGAGTGTTGGGAATTTTACCGTCAATATTTGTAAAAAATCGTATTGGCTTTTCACTAAGCCGCGTACGGATTATATTTACAGTATCGTTTACAAGCGAAGCAAGCAGGTACTTTCCGGAAATTATTTCCATTTTACCGGCTTCTATTTTTGAGAAATCAAGAATGTCATTAATGATGGTTATAAGGCTGTTTCCCGCCTGCTTTATATCCAGCGCATAGCCTCTTGCTTCGTCGGAAAGATTTGTACGCATAAGCAATTCAGCCATTCCGGTTATGGCGTTCATTGGAGTGCGGATTTCATGGCTCATGCTGGCAAGGAAGTTGCTCTTTATCCGGTTTGCCATCTCCGCTTCTTCACGCAGTTCAACAAGACGCTGGTTCTGCGCCCTGATTTCATCAACAATGTTAAAAACATACTCGCCTGTTTTTTCAACATTGTTCTGATAGACAACAAGCATTTTATATATATCTTCTTTTGAAACATTCGACTGCTCAATCATGGCGCCGATACTTTTTTTGATACTCTCGTAGCTTGCAAGCGCCGTCTCGCCGGACAGCATGTCCGAAGCTTCTACATCCATGCTTCCCTTTAAATATGAAATGGTAATATTTAAAAGTTCGCTGCGGCTTACAATATCAAAAACAAGCGATTTAAGTTTGCTGTCTGTATAGTGGAAAAGTCTCTTTGCCTTATAAGGATCTGCCATTCCCGGTTCCGGCAATGTCCCGAAAAATACAGCTGTAAGGGTTTGATTGTGATGTGTAAAAAGTTCTTCGCCGTAAGTGTTAAAACCAATCATCGGATATTCATTAAACACATCATTAAAAGTATCTATGTACTTTTCCTCGGCAAGTTCCAGGTAACGCTGGATACAGTTAAAAAGAAGACAGCCCTGTATACCAGGCAGGAATTGCCCGGCGCCTGTGATGCTCTCTTTTGCATTGGCAATAATATCTCCCTGTTTTAGCAGGAATACTTTTGTACCGGCTTCTATATAGCAGTAAAACTGAATGCCTCTGCCGTTAATTATCATGTTCGGGCTGCGTATATAGATACTGTCTCCCAATATAAGTCCCAGCGGATTTCTTGCAAATACTTCCCTTGTTAAATCTTTTACGCTGCTTACGCCAACCTGTCTTGCATAGAACTCCGCCGCAGGTTCGCCGTTTATCTCCCAGGCGATCCTCTGCATTATTTCTACACGGGTGATAGTAAATGATTTTTCTGTGGGAAGATAATGCACATAATGGTCAAAGTAAAAAGGTATTTTCATTTTAAGGACTGCTGCAACAAGTCCGTCCTTGGACATTTTTTCGCCAGCGCTGACAAAGGTTTTTGAAAATGTCAGTTCGTCTGCGGCAGCTCCGCCGATAAAAGCCATGTTTAAATCTTTATCCATGGAAAATTCTTTTATGATTAGTTCACCCAGACAAAGGCCGTCAAAAAAAATCAATCCAAGATATTCATCCGGATTTATTTTCTGCCCTGCCATTTTAACTTTTAAGTCATCTATTGCGGCATGCGCGGCAAGAATCGGATCTATTTTTACGCCGTCCTGGAACGACACATAGACATTTTCAACTTCATTGGAAGAAAGAGACATGACCGCAATACCCTTCTCCAATGCTCCGTCGCTCGACCAGCCGCCGCGCATGGAAGCGCCGATACACGCTGCGCCGGGGAATACGTTTGAAAGCTCTTTTTGAATATTATATTTTTCCAGATACGGCGAGAAAAAATACACCACTGCCATTACATCAGGCTGCCAAACCCCAATAGTGATTTTTTCTATGTCCCAATCCTGTAAGGATGTAACTTTAATGGCCATACATCAATCTTACCATATTGTTGCTGAAATTTGGAGTAAAATTGCATTATTACAGAAATCCCTTATAGTCAAGTTCACGAATCCAAGTTTGTTTTTATTATTTTAATGAGCTATAATTGACAGATGCCAAACATAATTATTACAGGAGCTGATCGGGGGCTTGGTCTGTCGTTATGCAAAGAATACCTTGCGCGCGGCTGGACTGTCTTTGGCGGCAAGTATCTTCAGGATTACAATCTGCTTGAGCAGGAAAGAGAAAAAAGTCCAGCCTTGCACATAATTCCGCTGGATACAGGCGATCATTTATCCATCGCAAAAGCGTGCGATCTTGTATCTGAAATAACTGATTCTGTTGATATGCTCATTTCCAACGCCGCGCTGATGGGGAGGGTTAATTGCAGCATAGACGAGCTGCCCATGGATTTGGAAGCTCCGTGGAAATACTTTTGCGTTAACGCGCTTGGTCCCGTACATATAACACAATATTTTTTGCCGCTTCTGGATAAAAGCAAAATAAAGCGGCTCTGTTTTGTCTCTTCTGAAGTCTCCTGCATTACATTGATGAAACACCGCGCCGGAAACAGCTATCCCTATCCTATGAGCAAGAGCGCGCTTAACATGGGTGTACGCCTTATGCATAACCTGCTGTTTCCGCAGGGCTACACATTCCGGCTTTACCACCCCGGCTGGATGAAAAGACAGCTGCCTGACGGAACTCTTTCTGAAATAGCCGCGTATGATCCATCATGTACAGCCAGCCATGCCGCAAAATATTTTGAAACGCCTCTTGGAGATGAGCAGCGTCTTGTAATGTATGATTATCTGGATCAGGAATGGCCGTTTTAAGGGAGCGACGAAATGAAAAGTGTTTTAATAACAAGCCTGAAAAATGATTTTGACAAGGAACTTGCCTGCGTTTTTATACGTGAGGGCTTTAGGGTATATGCGATTGGCGGAGAGCAAGTTAACAAGGTCACGCTTCTTGATACAGATTTAAAAAAGGCCTCTTCTGCTCTGCAGAAAGACACAGGATTAATCGACATCTATATTGATACAAGCGATGAGCGCAGCCAGCTTGACAGCTTCGATGTACGCAGCGGCATTGACAATGATGTCATGCGCATGCTGTTCGACGCAAATGTGACAAGGCCAATGGCACTGCTGGATGCCTTCATTCCGCTGCTCGAATCAGGCGAGGGAAAGCGGCTGTGTTTTATCACGTCGGCGGAAGCAAGCACAAATGAGACGCACGGCGCCTGCGGCTACGGTTATAAAATGGCAAAGGCAGCCATGCATAATTTTTTACAAATTACAAACAATGCGCTTTCGCCGAAGGGTTACACTTTCCGCGCATTCGACCCCTGCCAAGGCGAGTTATCAGTGCAGATGGCCGCAGAAGCTGCTTACAATTATTTTACACGCAGGCGCGGCATTGAACGCGGCGATGAAAATCGCGATGATGAAAAAAATATTGTTTTCCGCGATGCATACGGCAGACAGCACTCGTGGTAAAACAAATATGTTGGAGCAGAAGCACAAAATGCTAACTTTTTCCAATGCCGCTGATAAATCTTGTTTTACAAAACGTTTACGTGTTTCACCTGCTGTTTTCTCATAGCACTGGCAAGCCGCAGCAATTTTTTTATCAGTTCACTTTTGATTTTTCTTTACAAATGGTCTTATATATCAGTTTTTCAATGTCTATCATAACCATACAAAACTTATTGTTTACTCGTCATATCATAGCCTCCATCTCTGGTATTATTATAACTGAGCAAGTACATATCACTTTTTTTATATACTACATACTTTGTCAATAAGTCCATTTTAAGACGCTTTCAATTTCAACGCTATTATTATAACCACATTCTATTATCAGAACCTATTTCAGAATATGGGTAAATAAAATTTATTTCTTTATATTTTTCATTTATTTTATCAATTTCGTTTAAAAAAGTATTTTGGTAAAAATGCCTTGTGCATTGATTGCAAGCTATCTCATTAATTGGTATTATATCGTTTTTGTACGAAGGAATTTTCTTATTTAATATTTCTTTTAATATATTATTATTTTTTTCGAAAGATGGTATTTGGTTATTATTCTTCCGTAATGAACCTAAGTTATATCTTTCTCTTATTGAAGAATTATCTCCCTTATTATCATCGTATAGAAAACAACAGGGATAAACATTTCCTTTTGCATCAATTTTACATGAATAATTCATTACATGACACGTATATCTCTTGTCCTTAAAAACATTATTTAAAGAAGATAACGGCACCCCTTTAATAATATCTCCTGTATTAAAATAATTATTTGTAAACATTTTTGAAATATATCCTGTATTAAAATTATTACTCTCTTTACAGCTCCTAATAAATTTCTGAAGTTCTGTTTCTTTACCTGATAATAAGAAATTATTTTCACAATCATAACCATGAGCGAATTTAAATCTGATAATTTTAGATGTATTGAACTCATTTTTTTCTTTTTGTATTATTTGTATTGCTTCATCAATATTCTGTTTTTGTATTGTGAACGCTATTTCTACATTTACTCCTCTTTCTGTCAGATTAGTTAAGCTTTGCTTAACGATATCAATATCAATACCCCTAATCTTTTTATAGGTTTCTGAATTAAAGGAATCAATAGATAATTGTATCCAAGCACAACTTTCCTTAATTTTTTGGGCATCGTCAAGTGTTATACTTTCATCGTTATGTTTTATTCCATTTGTTAATAGCCCTATATTCAAATTCTTTCTTACTGCCATTTCCAGAATTTGTAACAAATCTTGTCTGAAAAAAGGTTCTCCACCTGAAATAATGATATTTTTTGTTCCCAAATCAGAGATATATTCTAACACATTTTCAATCTCAGCCAAGGTAAGTTCATTTTCTGCATTAATGGAACTATGCTCACACATTATACATTTTGTTGTACATTTATTTGTAATTAATAATTGCATAGAAACCGGTGGATAAAATTGTTTTTTTTCGTAAGTTTCTTTCCTTTTGTAGTAATGATGAATTAATTTTTCATTATGATTTTCTCTTTGAATAGAAAATTGCGAATATTTTTTTGATAAATTATCAATCTCATATTTAGCATTTCTATATTTATCATTGTAATCAAATAAGTTGATTGAGTTTTTTTCTAAATCCTTGAGTTGATTAAGCAATTCTGGTAAAAGAGCATCTTTCCTAAAAACTAAAGCAGGACGTACTTTTTTTAAAACATTCAATCCAATATCATATGAAAACTGTATATTAGAGCCATCTCTTCCTTCTATGTATGTAATGCTGTTATTTACAGGATGTTGTGTTAAAATCATTTTAAACTTTTCATCTACATTTTGACACTTATTTTCTTTTAAATGCTCATATATGGTTATAAATGAACTTGTAACTATTTTATATCCTTCCAAAATTTCTTTTTCAATTACTTCATCTATACCAGTATTTTTTATATCACAGCGTTGAATAATAAATTTTATTCTACAGCCTTTTTTTATGGCTTTTTCGTAGAGCTTTTTCCTTTCTTCAATACATTCAAACCATGATATATTTGTTCTTCCTGCAACAGTTATATCAAAGCATTTTTTTTCTAATTTCCTTAGAATTAAATCTATATTAAAATATTTTGAGCTTTTATCTTTAAAAAATAAGATTCTTCTTTTCCATAATAAAATAACAATAGCAAATATAAGTATTATTACAGCAATTATAAGTATAATAATTGACAAATCTATTTTTTTGTGAAATGAAAGAATTACACTGACTAATGAAAGACTTGTGCCAATAAATGAAAAAATTGTCCCATGCTGAGGTGAAAAAAAACTACTACATTTTGACTTTATATCATTCACTTTATTTTCCTCAATAATTTTAATGTTGTCTGTTTATAATGTGTTCATATTATAAACAGCTCCTCTATAATAATGTTTTAAGTAATTTTATTACATTCTCTATGTATGTCAAGAGTTCGTATATCACTTTTTTCTTTTTTCATCTCAGTCATAAGGCTTCATTTATTTTTTAATTTTTTAGGAGTTTCTTAATTTTCTCTGGAGTATTGTCAGACAATACAGCTCACTTAAAATGAGTTTGGGGTTTATTGTATATTTTCTTTATTTTACTTTCCATTCGTTCTTTAGAAATAAGTGGCATTAAAAAATTAAATAGATTATCATAATGCATGTAAATGGCTTACAGAGCAACCACGCCTGCAGCTACGGTTGTTAAACGGCAAAGGCAGCCATGCATAATATTTTATAAATTACATGCAATGCGCTTTCTCCGAAGGGTTATACATTTCGCGCATTCGCCCTTGCCAAAGCGAGTTAACAGTGCAGGTGGCCGCAGAAACTGTTTACAATTATTTTACATGCGGGTGCGGCATTGAACGCGGCGATGAAAAGCGTGATGATGAAAAATATTGTTTTCCGCGATGCATACGGCAGACAGCACTCGTAGTAATAAAACACCTGTAATAATAATATTTACATCAATATTACAAAGGGCAATCCTATATATGGAGCACCCGATTGTAATTTTCTGGAACTCGAGGCGGCGTAACGTTAATTGTTTGTTATATGCAATTTGAGCTGGAATTCAGAAAATAAAAAAATAAAATTTTTACCATTGTTCGGCAAAATTCTATTGTCTTTCACCATTTATGGAATACATATTGATATAACTTTACTGCCACTTTTAGCGCAGTCTTTAGGAGTAACTACCGATGAATTATTAACCGATATAAAAGCAGAAAAAAATGATCCTAAACCGAAGGAAGTTAGAATTTTTGGGCTAGCAGGGACGGCAATTGAAACACCTGAAGAATTTGAATTTATTTTTGAAAAAACAAAGAAAGAAATTCCATATTTGCATATCCATTTAGGTAAACAAATACAAACATTAAACGCAAAAGCAAGGGGTTTTATTGCAATTGGTAATAACGCAAAAGGTTTTATAAGTACTGGTCTTTTTAGCGTTAGGCTTGTCAGTCTTGGTTTGGTTTCACTTGGATTGCTTGCATTGTACATATTCGCATTAGGACTTGTTTCAATTAGTGCATTTGCATTCGGCGGAGTGGTTTTTGGGGTAATTTCTTTAGGTGTTATATCATTTGACGGTATCTCTCAATAGGGTTTATATCATATGAGGCATTATCCGTTGGATATTATGCACATACAATAACTGGTGGTTAAGTTTCAGGAAAAAATACTTTTATTTATTGAATGAAATAAAATTACAGGAGCAATTAAGGAAAACAGAAAAAAGCTATTCAGTATATTATTTTTACTTGTACCCTAAGCTGGTTAATAGCAGAAATAGCTATCATTTTATGATTACGTGAGATTGGATTATTATCTATAATATTTAATTTATATGTATTTACCTGCAATTTGTAAAATAATTCTCCAATTTTTTTCAAAGAGAAGCTTTTCAGAAATATATATATATTTCGTTTTATATAGATGGTTTACAGATATATTTTAAAGGAAAATATTTTTACAAAATCTATAGGAAATTAATAATATTTCATTTAACGTTTAAAATTGACGACATTTTTTTATTTATGACAATATTAATAATGTCTTATTAAATTTCAGATGCACGATTTATATACTTATCTTCAATATAATAGATAATTTGTGCTAAAGAAAGCACATCGAGTGTATTAATTTCTAATCTATAATGGTTAAGAAGAATAATAAACCATTTTTCTTCGTTCTCAATCATTCGCATTCCACATTCTTTTTCATTCCAAGCTGAAAGTATAAGACACATTAATTCCATTGAGAAATATTCATTTGGACAGTTCTGAATAATTGTCCTGTTTTGATCACGACGAGCTTCGACATAAAAAGGAGAGACTTCTAAAAACGATTTTATATACAAAGCAATCATTTTATGTCGATCTACCTTATTTTCAGATGTTTTTTTTCCATAAGTCTTGTTTTTAAAAGCCATAAGATTCTTAAAATAAACTTCCTTTGCCTTCTCTAATCCATTCGGCTTAATCATGACTTCTGGCCCATCCTCCTTAGTTTGCTTGTTATTTCTTCCAAGAAAAATGGCTGCGAAACTTCTAATATTAGACCACCAGTGCTCTGAATCGAACCCAAATTTATTGCTCATCAATCATCCAAATTTTTAGAAAATTGCTTTTTAATAGATTCCATGTAAGGTTCTAACTCAACTGTTTTAGCAGATTTCTCAGTATTTGCTGGGATCAACTCCACAATTATAACCGGACGGCTTTCTTTTGCTCGTTTTACTACATTATAAACATAAAGAGTAATAGTCAGTGAACCAATAATCCCAAAAATCAACAAAAAAATATCTGCCATTTTAATGTACCTCTTCTCTATTAATATTTAACCTCTCTTGGTGAGGCTTGCTGCCATCAATATAGAACAAACAAGTAAGCAATGAAGCTATGGCAAATAAAATGCCAAAAAGTAAAAGACCTGTAGATCTAAAAATAAAATGAGCTTCATTTATTAATTCAAAAATAAACAAAAGTGAAAATATAACTATAAAAATAACAGAAATAGTTGATGAAACTGAGCTAATTTCAGGTTTATAATTAAAAAGCCCTCCTCTCTCATTAAAAATACTAATATTTAAAACCAAACCCCATACTATTATATCGGAAATCGCAAATAACTGTAATGTATTTCGCTCTATTAACAGTGAACATAGTATTAATCTTAGCAACATTGGAACTAATCCGACAGCTACGGTAGCCCAAAACCACTTTCTCATTTTTCCCAATTAAAAACCTCATTTGATCAAGTTTTTATATTTTAGCATAATTATGTAAAATGTGTAAAGGGAATGCCCATAAAAATCAAATTTTTAAAGTTTTTCGAGTTATTTTCGGAGTATAATGACTGCTTTAGCGACTGAAAGCAGAATTTTTCATCAAAATTGATATCTGTTATGGTTAGTTATGATACGATCCATTAAAAATGCTTCATTTTAAGCCATAACATCGACCTACTTAAATGGGATTACCAGATCCTCCTAAGGGCTTAAATTTACCTATTAACCGTTACCGATGTTTTGGGCATACCCATTGGCATTTCGTCTAACGAAGTTATGATAAAAGCAGATGCGAAGCTGGTATACTAAATTTAGTTCTGGAAAGAACGATGCTGGTTGTACCTTAAACTTAATTGACCTCGTACAATCAGCACCGCATCGCCTTTTGGGGAATGGTATTTATCACATCATTACCCCGGATAGACGTTTAGTAGTATACTGACTTTCTTTCCATTAATTAATTTCTTTTTAAGGAGGATTTTCATGAAGTTTGTCTGAATTGACCTTCACGCTAACCGTTTTACCTGTTGTTATCTCTCTGATAACTCAAAGGAAAAACAAGCAGAAACTTTTGAGCTTGACATATCTGGATTAAAGAGCTTTTATTCTACTTTCAACAAAGATACTTTTAACCTTGTTGAAGCGACTATTAACATTTTTTCTTTTTTCGCTTTGTTTAAGGATTTAATTAGACAAGTAATTATCTCAAACACTTATCAGTTAAAGTCCGTAGGCGTTCCGGGGAAAAAAACAGACTAACTGGACGCTGCTAAACTGTCAGAAAAACTTCAATAAGAAAAATATCTGTTGATTACTTTTTATCTTTTCAAATCAATCTTCTTATGGACACTTTAGAACATTTGGAAGCAACGTTTGACAAACTTGTTGATGAAATAAACAAAACCGGTGCTCCTTATATGTCTCAAATTTGAATCTTAACCAGCTTGTCAGTTGTTTCTGTCATTACGGCTATTGCGATTATCGCTGATGTTTCGAGGTTCAGGAACTCAAAGCTTCTCGCTTCGTATTTACTCAGCGCTCTCAGAGTTGAAAACTCAAATGATAAAACCATTATCAAAAGTACGAATAAAGCCAGAAGAAAACTGTCTATTACTCTTTTATCTCAATCTCTTAATCATTTTCATGATAATAATAAAGATTTAAGCATATTTTATGAAAAAGTCAGTTTATACATGAAGGAAGGGATTAATAGAATGGTATTATGCCGCAAAGTAATTACACAAATATACCAGATGCTTAAAAAGCAAGATTATCACTATTCATGGAATTCTGTATTGCATGAGAAGAAGATGTCGGAATATATAAGGTTCTTGAATAAAGAGAATATATTTTTTCAAGAATCCTTAAAAGCCGCTTGACTTTTCTCATAGACGTTTTTTTGTGCCCGATAAGGAAAATGCGAAGCATTTTACGAGCATAAAAAAATGTTCAATTACCGTCAATTATGGGTATGCGCCTTTGTGGCAATTTTTTCCACCGCATTTTTTTATTTTAATCTTGCTTTTAAACTAAATGAAAATGGCAATTTTTTATTAAAATGCGGATAATGCCATTGGCCATTTTTACAATTTTCCATTCCGCCCATATCAAAAAACAATGTATCATATTCATTAAAATATTCTATTGTTAAACCTGCTCTAGCCAATGAATTTATTATATCACTAACCTTATACATCCATTCACAGCTTTCCGTATCTTTTCCTTCAGATGCATATCCTCCAATCGAACCATGATATTCTGTCTCTCTTAAAAAATATGGATATTTTATTTCTAATTTATTTTCACTTAATTTATTTTCATCAAATGCCATTAAAAATGGATGTGAATCCAATATATAAAAAACACCGTTCTCATTTAGTAAATGCTTAATTGCTTCGGCCCATTTATTTAAATCAGGCAGCCAACAAAGAACACCTTCAGATGTAAATACCATATCATATTTTTTATTATGATTTTCTTTTAATTTCATAATATCTGATTGAAAAAAATCAATGTTTTTTATACCTAACTCCTGTGACAATCTTTTTGCATATAAAATGTTATCAGGAACTAAATCTACTCCGGTTACATAAGCTCCTTTACGAGCCAATAAAATCGTATCTGCTCCGGTGTTGCATTGAAGATGAATTACAGACTTTCCGGAAATATCTCCGATTTCTTCTTCTATAATTTTACTTAAATGATGTTTATTTTCCATTAATTTTTTTTTAAAATATTCATAATGATCCTTTGATAACAGACCCCATGCTTTTTTATTAATTTCAATTTCATTCATTTTTGATACTCCTTTTAATGAATTATTATTTTATACAATATTATATATTTTTACAATGAACATTTTTGATCATTTTACCAAAAATAATGACAGCCATATATGGCGAACCTGACTGGCAATTTCCGGGACTAGAGCCGCTGAACGGGCACTTTAAATTAATGCGTAAGCTGCTCCTCCGCATTAATTGTGTGTTATGTGTAATAATATTAGAATTGATATATAAATATGTTGACATAATAATTTAATTAAAATAATATATGATATAAAATATGGATAAAAGAAAAATAGATTTATTTATTATTTGTATTTTCCCGTTATTTGTGTTATTAATCCAATTAATTCCCATTAAATATGTACTTTTAACGGGAATATTATTTTTGATAACAATTTTTATTTTTCCATATTATAAAAATATATTACTTGTTTTTTGTATTACATTATTCGGTTATATTTTATGGAACTATATAAATAATAATTTAATAAGCCAATATAATATTTCTGATTATGCATCAATAATACTTAATCGTTTTAGTTTAGTTGGCTATTTAATTCCATTTATAATATGGCATTTTATACAAAGACCAAAAAATAAAATTATTGGATTTGGGGATTATAAAGCAAGTATAAAGTTTCCTCTTATATGGAATGGTTTTAATGAAATAATATGGAGATTTACACTTGTTTTTATTACACTTTGTTTAAGTATAGTTTTAATATTTATTTTTACAAAACAAATTTATTATGATATTTTAATATATGGAATAATATTTTCAATTATTAATGCAATATTTGAAGAATATATTTGGAGAGGTTTTATTTTATCAAGAATAATTGATATATCTAATGAAATATTTGGTTTAATTATTACATCAATAACTTTTGGATTATATCATTATTCATTAAATTTCCCAATATGGATATGTTTACTCTTTTCAATTGGAGGATTTTATATGGGCGGAGCTGCAATAAAATCAAAAGGATTAGTTTCACCTATTATAATGCATATAATGGTAAATTTAGTATTTGTATCCATGGCATAATTTTTTAAATAATAGCATATTTTGCCTAACATGTTTTATGCACCGTATTTTCTTTTTTATAGTTTAAATCCTATTTCCGATAAAAAAGCATTATTCATTGCAAATGATTTTCTAAAAATAAAATCACTTTAATATGCAGTTAAATAATGTATTACAGCATCTTCAAATACTCCGATTGATATATAATAAAAAACCTCTACAATCTGCATATTTTCACGAGATATTATTCCCAGATATACAAGCATATAAATACCAATAAAGAGCTGTATCAATATTCTTGCGTTTTTAAATTTAGCAATTACTAATCCATTTCCAAGTGATACAAAATATTCGATATAGGTAAAATTAAAAAAGTAAAATATATTTTCAAGCATTATCCATAGAACGATAGCTATTGTTTCAAAGAGTAAAAATATAAATATATGCTATAAATATTTCTTAATATTTTTAATCATTAAATAATTCTTACTCTTCCCATATTGACAATTAATCTTGTTGAACTATTGTTAATAATAACTTTTAAATTATGAAAATTTCCTGACGTTCCTCTTAGATTATAATTATTTTTGCCGACAGGCTCTGTTGGCACTCCAAATATATTTGTATCCAATATCCCATTATTATTGGTATCCTGAAATGTTGTAATTACATATTCACCTTCGGGCAATTCCAAAGAATAAGTCAATGTTGATCTGGATGGCTGCAAGGTAAATGAAAAAAGCGAGGTTTCATTTATATAATCTCTTTCATTTGAATATACAGCTACATAAACTAAACCGCCATTTACAGTCACTCCGTTTATTTCAATGGTTGCGTTAATAATATTATTCGCAAAAATATTATTTGCTAATATTAATGATATACAAAAAAATAAAGTTTTCTTTAACATATTGATCTCCATAATATGGATATAGGGAGATTTCTTATTTTTTACAATGGATTTTTACTAATATACACAAATTTGATACTAAGATGGCATATTTTTCTCTTTTTCCTTATTTTTTTTCAATAATTCATTTATCTCTTCTATATCTTTTCGAATCCTTACAAAACCAAGCAAATAAAAAATAGTGTAAACAATAAACACTATGATAATAGGAATCCATATAGGAATGTAATTATACCAATTAAATAATAGCCCAAATATTACTATAACAACTACCATATAACCAATATCAAGCAATATTTCAAATATTGCATAACGAAATTTTATATTTTCAAATAAAAAAAGCCCTATAGTAATAACTGTATTAGCTCCAATAATTTCTAAAATAGTATGACTATCTATAGATATTCCACCGCTTATTATTCCATAAATTGAATAAAGAAAAAATACTGTTCCGGTAGAAGCAAATATATATAAAATTATTTTTTTAATATTTTCATTCATTTATAATCTCCTGTAATTTGCTTTTTATATCAAGAAGATATTTTCTAGTTATAGGTAATCGTTTTCCATTTGTCAATATAGCTTCCATATTTCTATTTGACAATGGTTTTATACTATCAAGTTTGTTTATATTCAACAAACAATATTTGCTAATTTGGACAAAACCTAATCCTTTTAATTTATCATAAATTTGATACAAGCGATATTTTGTCCTGTAACTATCCTTTTCACAGAAAATAACCGCTATTTTATCACAGCTTTCAATATAATAAATATCAGATACAATTATATGCTTTATGCTATTTTCAATATGTCCTTCTATTTTTGTATCTAATGAATTTATAAATGAAATAAGACGTTCGATAGTTTTATTTTTTACAGGATATGAAATTATTACTTCTATATCCTTTTTTGTTTCATTTTGCTCTGTTTTAAGAATCATGCTTTATTTTATTATTATATAATCATTTGGTCTACAGTATAAATATTCTCGTAATAAGCAATTTGTGCTGTTTACCGTTACTGCGTTTTTTTTTCACATGACATGGCATTTTGACTGGACATTATATTTTATGGGGATCGTGGCGGCGGCTTCGATCACCCGGCCGTCTTAATATAAAGGCTGTGTATATTCGTTGAATATATAATCGTACAGTATTAAAAGTAAATTATTAAAGATTATCTAATGATCAAAAAAGTTCATAGCAATCAAAATTAAAATATTATTATATTCATATCTTAATCCGGAGGAAAAATGAAAAAAGAGATTTTATTAATTATCGTACTAATACTTATTTTGGCAGGTTGTAATAAAGATAATTTTGAGCTGCAATCCAGTGCTTTTAAAAATGGTGAGCGTATTCCAGATAAATATTGTTATTGAAATACTGAAGGCCGGCAAAATATAAGCATTCCCTTTAATTGGATTAATTCACCCAATGACACTCAATCATTTGCTTTGATAATCCATGATCCTGACGGCAGAAATTGGGTACATTGGGCTGTATTTAATATTCCTCCCAATTACAACGAAATTATTGAAAATGCTTCTGGTAATAACATGCCTATAGGAAGTATTGAATTAAATAATCAATTCAGAACTCCCGGTTATGGAGGACCCGAACCTCCCAGGGGTTCCTGGAGGCATGAGTATAAAATGACATTATATGCTTTAAATACTGCTTTGATAAATGATCTTGGCAGTTTTAGATCTTACGCAGAAATTATCTCTGTTTTAGAAGGAAAAATTATTGCAAAGGCGGAAATTACAGGAACTTATTCAAGGGATTAAATATACAAGCTTTCCAATGTGATGCATGAAATCTATCAGTATTAAACCTGGACATATATGACAATATATTAATAATGTTTCTTTTATAATCTGCTTTTTAGGAATATTTATGTCTATAAAATTTAGACAATATAAAAACATCAAAATATAGAACACATCAGACGAAATAATGGTTAAATTGAATTATAATAATACTTGACATAATAGAGTATATTGGAATAAAATCTCATTCGCAACCACAGGTTGACAAAATGTAAACTTTACTTTGTTTATATATTATTATTTTTATTTATACTTAGAACAATGGGGAGAGAAAATGTTAAGTATTGGCCGGAAAATACAGGAATACAGAGTAAAAAACGGATTTTCACAGGAAACACTGGCTGAGAAAATGAATGTATCAAGGCAGTCCGTTTCTAAATGGGAGCTTGGCCAAACTCTTCCTGAAGTAGATAAAATTATTTCTATGAGTAAATTATTCTCGGTTTCTGCCGATGACTTACTCGCAATTAATGAAAAGTTATCAGATAAACAAAATAGAAACCCATTAAAATTCGGCATGTATTTAATTGTAAAAGATTTTAAAAGGTCATTTGATTTTTATGAAGTATTTTTATCGATACATGGTTTAATTATAAGCCCTAATATATTTGCGCAATTTTTCATTGACGGTATATGTATGTCAATAATGAACGAAGCAAATCTGCAAGGCCATGATTATGGCGTCAGCGGTGATCATAAATTTGTATTAAACTTCTGGATTAGTGACTTACAGGCAGAATACGAAAGAGTAAAAAGCCTAAATATCGGAACAGTAACAGAAATTATACAAGCGCATACAAATTATTATTTTTTTAATTTATATGATCCTGATAATAATGTTATCGAAATAACAGGAAACTATAAAAAAACAGAATAATAGTTTCGTATGAAACTATAAATATATTTTAGGAGATGTAAATTATGGAACAAAAAATTTGCCAATCATGCGCTACGCCATTTGAGTATGCCAAACAAGGCACAAATACAGATGGCACAGACAACGAAGATTATTGCGAACATTGCTATAAAAAAGGCAAATTCGCATATCCAAGCGCTACAATGGAAGGTGTCATAGAAACTTGCATCCCATTCAGAGTCCCGCACGTTTACCCTGATGCCGAAACAGCTCGCAAGGCAATGCAAGAGTTTTTTCCAACACTAAAACGCTGGAAAACGACATAATAAGTATTAAGTGTATGGCAGGCAATATTGTCCGCTGTATGCTTAATAATTTTTATTTAATAGAAACAAGATAATTGAAAAAATACTCTATATTATTTATACTCACAATGAGCCTCCGCAGGGTGAAGCTTCCATTGCCGGATGGTATACAGTATAATCAGGATGTAACAATATGTTAGCAAAAGACTTATATATCAAAATTGATAATGATTTTATAAAACCCGGACTTTCTGATGATTGGATAGATTATATGCCTGAACTAAAACCTTATTTCTGTGATAATTTTATTAATACGAATATGGGTTTAGTATGTGATTATACTGAAACAGTTAACAATGTGTTTACGGCTGTGTTTCCCTCTGAAGATGTTTTAAATAAACTTATAGATAATTATAAAAATGCAATGTTATTTGTACATCATGCTTCAATATGGAATTTAAATAAATCTCCTGTTGGTTTTTATAATATGAACCCGTCTTTACTTGAAAAGTTAAGAGAAAAGTATATTTCAATTTACTGTATTCATTCTCCATTGGATAATTTTAGTGAATATTCAACAAGTAAAACTCTCGCAGATGCTTTGGACATAGAAATGGTTAAGCCGTTTATAGATTATAGAGGAGGGGTTTGCGGTATAATTGGAAAAACTAAATATGAAACCGTAAATGAACTCCAATTAAAATATTCTGAAGCTGTTGGACATGATACAAAACTTTATCAATACGGCGGTAAAAAAATACTGGATAATAAAGTCGCTGTATGTGCAGGCGGCGGTAATGATATTTTTGTGATAAATGAAGTAATAGAAAATAATATAAATACTCTAATAACAGGCGTTACTCTAAAAAGTGACTATTCAGTGGCAACCCATGAGTTTGAGCAGGAAAAACAGATAAATGTAATTGGCGGAACTCATTATTCTTCTGAAAAATTTGCATGTATAGCAATGTGTAAGTACTTTTCAAAATTAGGTCTTAGTGCAGAATTTATAGAAGATGAACCATGCCTTAAAGATATGTAAAATCAGGATAATCAAAAGGAAGTAAAATAATGAGTAATAAATTTTCTGACAAGTTCGCCGCTGATGAAAAGGGTTTTGCACTATTGCAAGAGACAATGATGGGGCCGAATGGAATACGGCAAGCCGAGGAATTGGCTTCACATTTCACAATCACAAAAGATATGCGAATCCTTGATTTGGGATCTGGAATGGGCTTGTCATCGTTGTACCTGGTGCAGGAATATGGCGCAAACGTTTTTGCCGCCGACTTATATATTGACCCAACCGAAAATTATGAGAGGTTTCAATCTCTTGGTATTGCAGATAAAATTGTTCCTCTTATGTTAGACGCAACACAGCCCTTGCCGTTTGCAAAGCGTTACTTCGATGTGATCTTTTCGGTAGGCGCATATAATATTTTCGGCGACAACGAGGAAATGCTGCCAAATCTTATTTCTTATGTGAAAAAAGGCGGTTACATTGCAGTTGCATTTCCCGGATTAAAGTATGATTTTGGCGTTAATGTTCCGCCGGAAATGCAATCATTCTGGGATGTTCCTGAGGTTGCAAAAACTGTCCGCGGCATTGAATGGTGGAAGAATTTGTTTAGCAAGGCTGCGGGCATAGAAATTGTGAACATTAGTGAAATGGCTTGCCACGATATAGCCTGGAAAGAATACCTTGCAAGCATTAACCCCTGCGGTGAAGACAAATGGACTTTGGATATGATGGCAGCAGAAGACGGGAAATATTTTAATACAATCCAGCTGATTGCCAAAGTCATCTGAGTATAAACATTTTCTTAATAATAAGGATAT
>WQXU01000009.1 GCA_009781635.1 Treponema sp. | reverse complement strand
AATACGAAGCCAACCAACGTCAGAGTTTTCATCAAACCATTTTGGATCTTCAATAGGTCTTGGTGAGGCTCCTCGAACAATATCCGCAACCTCCCCCAACTTACGTTGTTCCCAAGCGTCAGTAAAAAATATTAATTAATCTTTTCAAAATATAACTATTACTGATATAATTATGGAATAGTAACAAAAAACTGGTGCAGAGAAAAATAATATTTTTATATAAGAGAAATATATGGAAAAACAATTAATTAACGAAAAATTAAGATCAAATTTGCAAAAGACAGATGATGAAATAATAAAATTACAACTTCTTCTTGCTTATCTATTTAAGAAAAAAGAAGAAAATATAAATGACATATGGCTCGATTTTGAAAAAGAAATAAAAAATAAAAATAGGTTTTTTCTCGAATGTAAGCAAAGAGTATTTGATTTATTTGATGAATGTAAATCGTATGCAATATGTAAATTAAATGAAAAATCAAAAATATATCGTGCAAGAACAATTGATTATTCTAATTTTCCGGAAAAAACAAAGAAATTATTTGAGCTTTCAGAAAAAATAAATAATTCCAATTTTATTGCTAAAATAGGTAATAGTAATTGGGAGAAATTATTGACTCCTGATGCTAAAAAAGTTTTAGAGGATGTGTATAATGATGATTTTTGGGGTTATACTGAGGTAGAATCCGATGCTCCTCCTTCTGATAAAGCAACTGCTCAAAGAGCTAATCCCGAAGGTATAAGTTATTTATATGGTGCTGAAAATATTAAGACTGCAATTTCAGAAATGCGACCTATTATTAGCCAATATATAAGTGTTGCAGAAATAGAAATAAATAAACCATTAAAATTATTTGATTTCATATCTACTATTAAAGACGCAGATAATACATTATGGCAAGAAGCTACAATTATGAAAACAATTGCTAAGTATATGTCAAAACCGAATTATGGGAATATTATGGATTACTTACCTACTCAATATATTTGTGAAATGCTTAGAAGAGAATTCGATTTTGATGGCATTCGCTTTAAAAGTTCTTTAACAGAAGGTAATAATATTGTTTTATTTGATACACCTGGAATAAATGGCAAACATAGTAATTATAAAATACTTAATTCTTCTTTGTATAATATAAAAACTATAATAGTAGAGGAGGAAAAAATACTTCCTATTAGAAAACAAAAGTAAAATTATTAACAGAACTTAGTTCATTTTTTAAAGTAAAAGCAAAAAAATTAAACTCTCTGGATTATGCATATATGTATGAACGGTATTTTTATAATGTTCATATGATAGCCAGATTTTTTCCTTAATTTGTACACCAGAAAAAAGAATATCATCGTCATTCGCCAACATTCTATCAATATTTGGCTTAATAATTATATTCCAAACTTGATTTTCGTAAGTAACAAAATCCATTATGTTTCCATATTAACACTTGGATGATTTCTGAATTTAACTGTTTCAATAGGAATATCTGAATTATTCGAGGTCATCTTTTTATGGAATTCATCTTTAGTATTTTTTTCGTTTAACTCTTGCGAGAATTCTATAAAATCTTTCTTCTGAAGGATTTCTTTTATTTCCAAACTAGTCATTTTCGTCCACTTAGTACTTTTTTATCTAAAATTTAATAATTTATAATACCGCCGGCAATAGATTTCGAAAAGCTATGTAATGAAAAAACTGATGTTTAACAGTATAATTTACGAAAAATCCGTAAAATACCGCTCTATCTTGACAAAATGCCTCAACATAAGGTATAATTGCTATATGAGGTTATTTAAATGATTGCGGAATTTACTGTAAAAAACTATCGATCTTTCAAGGAAAAGCAGACTTTTTCTCTTTTGGCGACAAAAAGTAAAGAATTATTAGAAACCAATACCTTTAAGATTGATGAAAAACACCGTTTTCTCAAATCTGCCGTTATTTATGGGGCGAATGCAAGCGGTAAGTCGAACTTTTTTCATGCACTTGTTTTTTTTATGAACTTCTCTGTATGGTCGGGTCCGCACAAACAAGCTGGGGATAATATCGATGTTGACCATTTTTTCTTTTCTAAGCAAACAGAGACAGGACCATCTTCTTTTGAACTTGTTTTTTTTATTAATAATAACGAAGGAAAAAGTGTTCGTTATCGGTATGGTTTTTCTGTCACCGATGAGGAAGTAATAACAGAGTATTTATTTGCATTGTATAATGTTAAGGAAACAAATCTCTTTAAAAGGGAAAAACAGAATATTGTAACAACTAGCCATTTTCGCGAAGGCAGTAAAATTAAATCTGTGGTACGTCCAAACTGTTCCTTTTTATCAGTATGCGCTCAAAATAATGGAGAGATTGCTACATGTATAGTGCAATATTTTAGACAATTAAGAATTACATCTGGAGAAATTGATTTTGATAATAGTACAAGAAAAATGTTACGTGATTCCGAGGGGTATGCTATTGAACAAATTAGAAATTTCCTGCATTTCACTGATATACAGATTAGATCATTGACAGTTATGCGTGAACATCATGATATTAATGAGTTGCTTCCTGGACTTCCAGATTCGGTAAAGGCAAATCCCAAATTAAAGCAAATAGAAAGTGTAGGTGTTTTTTATGGTCATGATTATTATGATAATGAAAAAAACATAGGTATTTATCCAATTCATGAATCTCAGGAATCAAGAGGAACGCAGAAAGTATTTGACTATGTCGCTCCTGTAATGTTTGCATTAAAGAACGGAACACCGCTTTTTATTGATGAATTCGACACTCACTTGCACCCATTGATTTTAGAAAGTATTATCGGTCTTTTTAATTCGCCTTACAAAAACAAGAAAAATGCTCAGCTTATAATTTCTTGCCATGCTGTGAATATAATGACTAATAAAAATTTTCGCCGTGATCAAATATGGTTTTGCGAAAAAGACCAATATGGCGCAACAGATTTATATTCTCTAGTTGAATATGACGAACCTGTACGAAACGATGCAGCTTTTGGAAAAAATTATCTGCAAGGCAAGTACGGTGCAGTTCCTTTTATCAATGAAATTGCATTGCAATTTAAGGATACAGATAATGGGACATGATAAATCATTCCAGATTAAAAAAATGTTAATTCGTCGCGAAAAAACTCGTAAATTACGAAGAATATTGATTGTTTGCGAAGGCGAAAAAACCGAGCCAAATTATTTCAAAAGTTTTCCAACAGAACTTGAAGTTTGTGATTATATTGATATTCGTGGAAAAGGTTATAATACGGAATCATTGATTGAGGAAGCTATTCGATTAGAAAAAAATGCAATTCGAAACAAAGAACGATACATTGAAACATGGTGTGTTTTTGACAAAGATGATTTTTCGATTGAGCAATTTGAAAATGCAATAAGGCTTGCTGAACAGAATAAGATTAAATGCGCTTACTCTATAGAAGCCTTTGAAATATGGTATATGTTACACTTTAATTATTATGATACAGGTATGTCACGTACTCAATATAAAGAAAAGCTCTCTGAATTATTAAAGAAACCTTATCTAAAAAATGATCCAAATATCTATAAACTGTTATTTAGTAAACAAAACAAGGCTATAAAGAACGCTAAAAAACTCTATAACAGACAACGTCAACTACCTATGAAAGATAGAAATCCAGTTACAACTGTCTTTCTACTGGTAGAGAAACTAAGAGGAGGTCAACTATGAACCAAACGCTCAATAACTTCATGCCATTCCTAACCTTCCACGGAAATGCAGAAGAAGCAATGAAATTTTACGCTGCAACTTTGCCAAATGCAAAGATCGAATCAATCGTCTATTTTGAAGAAGGTCAGCGAGGTGATGTTGGAAAAGTAATGAACGGCAAATTGTCATTTATGGAGCAGACAATTATGTTCATGGATATGAATGCTGAATATGAATGTCCGTCTTTTAGCTGGGTGACGTCATTTTATCTAAATTGCAAAGATGAATCGGAGTTTGATAGTATTTTTGACGGTTTAGCAAAAGAAGGTGTTGTAATGATGAAGGAAGAGCCGTTTATGATGTTTAGAAAAGTTGCATGGGTTACAGATAAATTTGGCGTAACATGGCAGCCTGTTTTAGAATAAGATAATATATGTTAAAAAAACAAACACAAAAAGGAGAGCAAGCAACATGGCAAATATCAAAGTAGAATTATTTTCCAACTCATTAGTACGTTGGGTTGCCTTCGAAATGTATATCCCAAATGATTTTCGAACTGATATACCAAGGCCGCATAATCCGTATTATGACAGGAACTGTAAGACGGTATTTGTATTACATGGCTATACAGGCTGGGGAAAAGGCTGGGACAAAATATTTGAACTTGCCGAGAAGTTTAATTTTGCTTTGGTATTTCCTTCTGTAGAAAATAGCTTTTACCTTGACATGGATGCTACTTCCGGAAAATATGGCACTTTTGCCGGCTCGGAGCTTATTGAATACATAAGAAAAACATTTGGTCTTTGCAAAACTAAAGAAGATACTTTTATAAGCGGACTTTCAATGGGTGGTTTTGGCGCCTTGCGTACAGGGCTTGCGTATCCTGATACCTTCGGCAAGATTGTCGCATTATCTTCGGCATTAATTGTACACGAAATAGCCGGTATGAAACCTAGTGACAGTGACAAGAATGGGATAGGAAATTATTACTATTACCGTAATTATTTTGGCGATCTTGATAAGCTAATAAAAAGCGATAATAATCCTGAAACTCTTGTAGAAAAATTGATTCAGCAAAAGATAAATATTCCAAAAATTTATATGGCTTGCGGAGATGAAGACTTTCTATTGGAAACCAATAGACGATTTCACAGATTTTTACTCGAACGTAATGTAAATATTGAATACATAGAAAGTAACGGCGGTCATGACATGGACTTTTGGAACGAATATTTTGCAAAAGGCTTTGAATGGCTGGCTTTGAATAGTTGAGAAAAATATAATCTCAATGAATCACCGTAACGCCTCTTCCACCGCTTTCAAGATAGCCTTGCTGCTTACGGTAGCGCCGCTTACTACATCAACATTAAGACTCTGGGTTTCTAAGATTTTATCGACTACAACCTCGGCTCTTTTTCCAATTGGAGAGCAGGTGTGTTTAATAATATTCACTGTTGTAATAACGTGATTTTGCAGGACAACATCTACAATTACACTTATTGGCGTGCTTTTAAAATCAACTTCGCCGCGGTATGTGCCGTCAGTTTTGGCGGAAATATCCGGGAGAGAAATCTGCATTTCCTTGTACTGGCTGGTATTGCATGATATGCATAGTATTGTAATTACTGACAAATAAATTAAACATTTTATCGCTCTAACAGTCATAATTTCTCCTTTTCTGCCTTAACAAACTATATAGTACAATGTATTATTAATCCAGTATATGAACAAGGCCGGTTACATAAAACAATTAAAAAGCCTCATCAAGAAATATCATCCGGATATGCATAATGATAATTGCTGCGAATCGGTTTATAACGAAATAACTGTAAAATTGGTTAATAAACTAAATGAATTAAAATCAAAAGAAAATAGTCAAATTAACTTTAAAGAAAAAGATTATGAATATTACAAAACCGGTGTAAAATATTATAAAAACATACACCCAAATCATTTTTACAAAAGAAATCAGGACACAACATTCGAGACAAAGCCTTATGAAGAGCTGGTTTCAATATTAAATAACATATATTTGTCATTTAATTTATCCGAACACTATTTTAATTTGGTTATTAATGAATATCCTCAGTCGCCTTACACAGAAGACGCAAAGGAAAAGATAAAGTTGCTGCAAAAGTTGCACAAAAGCTATGAAAATATTACACTGGAAGAAAATAAAATAATTAACAGTACTGATTTTATGAAAGAAATGGAATTAAAAATGATGTGATATTTTATAGGGGAGTATTAAATGCAAAGAGAATATAAAGTTAAGATGAATAGACTTCTTATGATAGATAAAGCCATACGCACAGCAAGAGAAAATGGCCAAATAATAAACACAAGTAATCTAAGTGAAATAACTGGCATGAATCCCAGGACAATTCACAGAGATATTGAGTATATGCGCGATGTTATGAATGTTCCTATAGAGTATAATTCTTCAAAGAGAAGTTATTATTACACACAGGAAAACTATTATTTAAAAGCTGTGCCGCTTACCGAGGGCGAACTTTTTTCTATTGCTCTTTTTGATCAGCTTTTGGAGCAGTACCGTAATACTCCGCTTGAAGAAGCTTTAAAGAATATTTTTACAAAGATAGTACAGTCTTTACCGGACAATGTTAGTGTTGATACCGGTTTTCTTAATTCGCAGGTTTCATTTATTTCCGACAAAATTGGAAACATAGATTTAAAAGTTTTCCAAACAATATTCAATGCAATGCAGAAAAAACGTACAATTGTTTTTGAGTATAGATCTCTTTCTGGCAATGAATATGTATCTCGCAGCGTTGATCCGTATCATGCAATATGTCACCGCGGTAACTGGTATTTAATTGCATATTGTCATGAGCGTAAAATACCGCGAATGTTTGCCTTTACCCGTATTAAAAAAGCAGCATTATGTAAATCAACGTTTTTGATACCTTCTAATTTTGATCCAAATAAATATTTTGATAAGGAAATGGGTGTGTGGGCATCTTACCAAACTCCAAAAACGATTGAATTGCGTTTTAAAAACGAATCAAAAATATATGCTACAGAACGTATCTGGCACAGCACCCAAACAATTAAAGAAAATAAAGACGGGAGCATAACTCTTAAGTTTACTACAACTCAAATACCGGAAATATTCCGCTGGGTTCTTGGGCAAGGGCATAATGTAGAGGTTCTAAAACCAGCGGAACTTGTTAAAATGGTTAAAACAGAAATTGATAAAACAATGCGTCTCTATTTATAATCAAAAAGTACGCCTTCAAATAACCCTGACAAATAGTGTCATAGTTAATTTTCAAAAATTTTTCTGACCATGACATTATTTGTCATACCTAACGTATTATATTCTGATTATCCAGATAATCAGGAGGATAATATGTTAGGAATTAGATTTGTCAAGTTTGAACCGGGGATTTTTGTACTTCAGTATAAAAAAGGAAAGATTAAGAAAAAAGGGCAGGGATTATCGTTTTGGTATTATGCGCCCACTACTTCTTTAGTGGCAATACCTGTAAGCAGTGAAGATGCCTCTTTTATGTTTGCTGAGTATTCTAAAGATTTTCAGGAAATTTCTATTCAGGGGCAGCTTACTTATCGGATTAGCGATCCTTTAAAGACAGCACAAATGTTAAATTACACAGTAGATAATAACAAACATAATTATATTAGTGATGATCCTGAAAAATTGTCTGACAGGCTTATCAATCTTTTAATGATCGCTGTTAAAGACATAGTTAAGGAATTGAATCTTAAACAGGCAATTTTCGCTTACGATAAGGTTGCTAATCTTTCATTTAAAACACTTTGTGAAAATGAAATGGTGCGTAATCTTGGAGTAGATATTTTATCTGTTATGATTGGAGCAATAAAACCAAAGCCAGAAACAGCAAAAGCATTAGAGGCTGAAACAAGAGAAAATATCCTTAAAGAAGCAGATCAGGCTATACTCCAGCGCCGCAATTACGCGATTGAGCAAGAGCGGATTATCAGAGAGAGCGAGCTTAATACCGAGATTGCTGTTGAACATAAAAATCGTCAGATTCGTGAAACAAAATTGGAAACTGAAAGTATAGCGCAAAGAAAACAGCTTGCGATGAAAGAGGAGCAGATTAATTTTGAAGTTCAGCAGGAGCAGCGTAACCGTGAACTGGTAGACCTAAAAGCAAGAAATGAAAAGATAGAAGCAGACACAAAAGCCTATGCGTTAAATGAAATTATGAAAGTCTACCAAAATATGAATGTAGAAACCCTTAAGGCTATTACGTGCGGCGGGTTAGATTCTGGCCGTTTAATGGCTCTTGCTTTCCAGGGATTGGCAGAAAATGCAGATAAAATTGGTAATTTGAATATTACACCGGATCTGCTTATATCGATGATGGAAAAAGGAAAAAAATAAGCGTGAAAAAATTTGATAATCGTGTCGTCATTGTAAGCCGCTCAACAAGACTGGAAAATGTACTGGAAAGCCAAAATACGGTATCTCAGGCACGTTTCTATATTAAGCATCTTGGCGGGAACTTTGACGATTACGATAATGAGCATGAACAATATTCAGAATCATTTAAGTTTGTGCGGAATAGTAGGTAAAAGGTCATTATTAAAATAATTAAAAAGAAAGCAGGGGGTAATCTATGCATTGGTATAAAAAAGTAAAGAAGGAATATTACCGTGATGATTTACGAAGAGTATATAATAATTGCGAAAAAAGGCCAGTTATACTTACTGCCAAATATCAAGGTAACAATTCTATAAACCGTATAATTTTTACTAATATTAAACCATATAGATATTCTATATGTGAATCAGATAGAGAAAAATATAAAAATCATATTTTCTGTAATCATATTACCATCTTAAGAAATGAAATTAATAAATACTTGAAGTTAAATTCAACATATAAGCATAAAAGGTTTTTAATTATGGTAAAATTAATCAAATATAAATGTAATGGAATAAAAAGAATGGGAGTAGAATTATATAATGAAAATGGAGTAATACCAATAATGCAAATTTCAAATACAAGGAAAAATAATTTAAGAAAATCTTTTTTAACTAATTTTCATTTTTATACAGAAGAAGATTTTATTGACAGTGAACACGAAAAAGCTAAAATAAAAAAGAGCTTCCAAATCATAGATAGGCCGGAAGAACCACCAGAGGAATTTAATTTTTTGCAATTTGATATACCGTTAACTACTACAAGTTGTTACAACCAAAAACAAATATTAAGGGAAGAAGCCACTAACAATGACATTATTTTTCATATATGATAGATAATGTAAATATATAAACTTCAAAGGAGACGCATTATACTGGGCTCAATTATAGGTGATATTGTAAGCTCAAGGTTTGAATTAAATAATCATCGCAGCAAAGATTTTGATCTTTTTGATACAAGTTGCTTTGTAACAGATGATAGTATAAAGACTCTTGCTATTGCAGAAGCAATATTAACATGCGAAGGTGATTGGAAACAACTAGATAAAAATACTGTTAAATATATGCAATTAATAGGCAGAAAATATCCCAATTGCGGTTATGGCAATATGTTTGTAAAATGGTCAACGAAAGAGTTACTCTTTGCTGTGCGAGAACCGTTTCCCAGCAAAACCACAGGTACAAATATTGTGTTTGGTACAGTTTCTTCTTCTGCTCCATTAAAAATTGAATCATTCATGGGTGAAAACGGCGTCATCTTCAGCGATGGCATAGAGGACGACTTTATTTCTTTTAATTCAGGCACAGAAGTAGAAATCAGCCTTGCCGACAAACGCGGTAAAATGGTAGTATAAAAGGAAATTGATTAATTAAGCTTTTAATAATATTATTAAGAGAAAGAGAGGAAATAATGACAAATAAATTGAAGTTTGGAATGCTGACGGCGGTGCTGGTAATTGGAATGACGGTTATAGGATGCGGCGAGGCTGACGACGGCGAAAGTGGATATATTTTTGATTTTCAGGAATGGATGGCAGCTCACAATATGCAGCATCCGCGTCCTGTAGTAGGCGGTCTGCCTCTGCCTGCTAAGGAACCACGGTCAGTGGCCTTTTTGGAACACGGGAAATCAAGATATTGTAATTGAGGGTCCTGTTGACGGGCGTGACACTTTTCAAATGGCAGTTCCGGGCGCAGGGACAGGTGGTGTTGGTGGCTATGGCCAGCATGGTGTGAGCTTCCGCCTTTCAGGTCCTAACAGTTTGAACGTAAAAGTCGGCGATGAAATTCGGATAGCAGGGTATATGCGGGGAACCATAACCGCTACCCACGCATTGGGACCGGGTGTGGGTCTTCGCCATGACGGTGCGAGCGATCCTTGGGCCAATTTCCATTCGGTTCGTTGGGATGCAGGACTTACCGACCATCCATTTGAGATTACTTGGGTTCTCACGAACCGCGAGTTTGAATCTATCCCTTCCTGGAGCGGTTATCCAACATTGTCGGTTGTAAGAGAACCGAGCCAAAACGGGGTTGTCATGATTATCCAGCATTTTGAAGTGTTAAAGTAGAATCTTCGTTGTAAAATTTATCTAAATGAAGTCCTTCTTATAAAATATTTCCACAATGACACTATTTGTCATACCTTTTGTTTTATTATAAATATATTAACTTTATTGGCGGCGACAGCGATACTATCGCAGCTATAACAGGCGGTATTGCAGAAGCATTTTATGGAATACCTGTTGAGTTTAAATCAAAAGCCAAAATATTTTTGAATTCCGAATTACGTTCTATCTATAATAAATGGAATAAAAATTTAAATATATTACATTCAAAGAAAAAGTCTTTAATAATTCAAAAACTTATTAATAAATTAGATAATATAAAAAAAGCATTTGCTATATTTATTGGCAAATATAAAAATAAAAATTCAGGTAATGAAGAATCTGGGTCTTTTAAAGTACTCAAACCCGGCGAAGTTATATACTGCGGAGTTGTTTTTCTGATTACGGGAGAATTTATCATTACCGTACAAATGATGTAAATATTAAAGAAGGCGATACTGTAATAGTCCCTGTTGGAAAAAGAAACTATGAAAAGAGAGCTGCTGTAGAAACGATAGAAATTTGCCATAAGGATAATACTCCGTTTCCTTTAGATAAAACAAAGGAAATCATTAGATTAGCTGATGGCGACGAAGATATGGGTTTTGATTCTGACTTTGAATAGCAGGGTTTATATTTTTCCATGCCTTTTTATGATGGTAACAGGAACCACTTTAACAAGTACTAGGCGTTTTCGCTGTTGAAAAAACTTAAGAAAATTGGTATATTAAAATCAAATCATAAGAGGAGTTTACATGAAACGATATTTACTTGTTTTGATTTTTTGCTTTACAGGAGTGATGCTCTTTGCCCAAAATATGGATTTAGAGCTTGCAAACAGAGAGTATACGAGAGCCGGTGCCAGTTTTTCCGACAGATTGGCTGTTTTGGAAAGAGTTCGTGATTCAGGGCAAACGGGGGCTGGAGAATTTTACCATAGCGCGCTTAGACTCCTGCTTCAAAGAATTGGAAATGAAAGATCTGCCAGAGAACAGGCTGCTGCAGAAATGTCCGCAATAATTCTTTGCCGGGGACTCGCTGCGGAAAATTTTACAGGCGCTGCCGCAGAAATTTGGCAAACGGTAACAGTATTTGATATAAACAGACCTCACAGTCATTTTGAAGGGTTAGCTATGCAGGCGGCTATAATCGCGCTGGGGCAGATAGACAGCAGAGAGTACATTCCGCATATCGTTCGGCGTTTAGAAGCGTTTAATACGCAGAATCTTGCCAACGAAGATATAAAAAGAAAAGTACAGCGCGTTGTTATTGGATGTATAAACGCATTGGAAACTTTTAAGGATCCAAACGGTTTTAGACCTTTATTTTACGCTTCGATTGGAAGTTATGATCCAGTCATAAAAGAAAGGGCGGCAAACGCGTTTTTAAATATTATTGAAGATCCTGCGGATATAGTGATTGGAATTATCCAAAGCCCCGCTAATAATGCGAGTATTAAATCTGAAGCTTTAAAGGCGACATTAAGAATGAGCATTCCCGAAACATCCAAAGCAAGAGTCGCAGCGGCTGCTCTTGCGACAGGCTGGATTTATTCCACGTCTAACAGGCAGCAGCAGACAATCTTAAGGGAATTTAGAAAAACCGCTATTGACGCTATTCATGATTTTGGAGCCGCAGACGCTTCTGTTTATGTAAATTTGGAAAAATCGTATGAAAATAATTTTGTCAGCGCTTCTCCTGACTTTGATGAAATATATAAAACTTTGACCGCGTTAGCCGCAATAAAAACTGATGAAGGGACTCAGCTCCTTAATAAGTTCCTGCAGGAACTTCATCATAGACGGCGAAACGGTCCTTGGGGTAACAAAGAAAGAAGTGTTTTTGAAAGAGTCATATTTAGTCTTGGAAGTACAGGCACTCAATCAATGGATGTAAGATTTTTGCTTACCTCAATATCCCACAGCGATGAATATACATGGGTAGAACGTAACATGGCAACAGATGCTTTAAGAAACCTGGGATTTGTAAGATAGGTGACGCAAAGGTATCAATTACTTGCAACGAGCCCTGAAACTGTAAGTTTCGGGGCGAAGTTTCCAGCACCGCTTTTTCATAATCGAAGATAATAGTGTCGTCAGGTAACAGGGTACGCTGCATACGGTGTACCCTAAAAAGAAAAGAATTAACTAATTTTTCATAATTCAATTTTTTTATAACATAAGCAATTACGATGCGCACTGTCGGCATCCTAAAGGATGCCTTGCATTTACTCGGAACCGCGGCATTTATTGGTGTTTACAAGGTTTTGATTTTATTCATCCACACAGCTCTTTAATTGTTGTACCGGCGATCGGACTTGAACCGATACACACTCGCGTGCGGTAGATTTTGAGTCTACTGCGTCTGCCATTCCGCCACGCCGGCTGATTGTGTCATTCTATCATAAAACCTGCTCTTTATACAAGGCTTTCGCAATGACAGATGTAATTAAGCATGTTATAATTAACCTGTTAATAACTATTAGGAGCAAAGGAGTAAATCATGAATAATTTGCCAATTTGCAGGCTTACGCTTTTTTCTTCAGGAGTGGGTTTTTTTGAGCATAGAGGAACTGTAACCGGTACAACAGAACTTTCATTACTGTTTCATATTAATGCGGTAAACGATGCGCTTAAATCACTCGTTGTTAATGACCCTGCCGGAAGCCCCGCAGTTTCGTATCAATCAGAAGAAACACTTTCGCGGACATTAAAAAGTTTATCTGTGGATCTAAGCGGCAAAAGCATGTACAGTTTACTGCGAAATCTTGCAGGAGCGAAAGTAGAAGTCCATGCTCCCGATTCAATTAAGGGAAGAATTATATTTGTAGAAAGAAAAAATGTATTTGTTAATAATGTAAAAGTACAGAAAACCCTGCTGTCTCTTCGCACTAAAGATGGAATTAAATCAATTAACATGGAAGAGATAAGCAGCCTTTCTTTTAACGATCCGGAAATCACAGAGGATTTAAACAGGGCGCTTGATCTGGTAATGCAGGCGCGCAATGACGATACGCGCAATCTATTAGTAAAACTATCCGGTGATACCGAACGTGATGTCGGTTTAAATTATGTAATTCCAACCGCGCTATGGAAAGTTTCCTACCGTCTGGATCTTTCCCGGGAAAAACCTTTTCTGCAGGGATGGGCAATAGTTGATAACGACAGCGATGTTGATTGGGAAAATGTTGAACTTGCTCTTGTTACAGGAAAGCCGGTTTCATTTATACAAAAACTTTACGATATACACAGACTCCCTCGGCCAATAGTGCCTCTTTCGATTGAAAAAGCAGCGGAAGCAAGGGCGTATGATTCCGGAAGCCCGAATAAAGCTGTTCTAAAGAATTTTAGCAGGAGAAGAAGCACTGTAAGAGAGGATATTTCGCAAAGTTTTTCAGATGTGTCATCAGATGAATATGATGAAGATATGTCAATGTTATGCGAAGCAGAAGAATCAGTAGATGAGGATGATGAATACGGCGGCATTACAGGCGGGTTAATCGAAACTGCTGATACCCGTCAGGCGGGAGATCAATTTGAATTTACAATTAAAAAACCTGTAAGTCTGGCGCGAAGGCAAAGCGCTATGCTGCCTCTGGTTGAAGGAGATATAGAATCAGAAAAATTTCTTGTGTTCTCCAATGAAAACATCGGACAAAATTGCGTTGCCAATCCGGCGATAAGCGCAGAGCTTACAAACAATACGGGGATTAAACTTCCAGCCGGTCCGATAACAGTTTATGACGGAAAAACATACGCAGGAGACGCTCTTATTAAATTTTTCCCGGAAGGGGAAAAACGTATTATATCCTACGGGGAAGATCTTTCGGTTACAGGAAGTTATGCTCAGAGCAATTCAGTAAATATATCATCTGTTACAATAACAAATGGTTTTATGACATTAACCAAAAAACGAATTTATGAAACTGTCTATACATTTAGAAATGCCGGCAAGGAATCTAAAAAACTAATTATTGAGCATCTCTTTTCATTTAAATCAAACCTTATCCAGCCGCTTGAGTATAGAGAAAAAACACACAATCTTTATCGGTTTATGGAAACTCTTCCTCCAACATCAGAAATGATCACTTTTACCGTAAAGGAAGAAGAAACAGAACAGCACGAATACAAGCTTTTTGACTTTTCCTATAATAAGCTTGCACAATATATATCAAATAGTGATATATCGCAGGAAGATGTAATAAAAGCTTTGCAAAAAGCCATGACACTAAAAAAGAAAATCTCTGAAGCAGAAACTATAGTTGAGAATCTGCAAAAGAAACTTGACAAGAGAGCTGCCGATCAGGAAAGAACACGTAAAAACCTCGAAGCTGCAGGCAATCAAAGTCAGCAGGGAAAAGATTATTTGCAACGTCTGGCCAAAGAAGATGCCGCTATAGATGCTCTGGAAGAAGAGATAAGCGCTGCGGAAAATGGAGTAGAAACAGCAGAAAAGGAATACGAAAGATACCTAATGAAGATAAAAATATAAACTATATTGAGGTTGCCATGAAAACAATAACAAGGGAATTATGGGTAAATACAAGGAAGCCGAGGGAATTCATCAATATAACAGGCGAGGTTGAATCTATACTGAAGGAATCAGGAATTCAGGAAGGATTGTGCCTTGTCAATGCAATGCATATTACTGCCAGCGTTTTTATAAATGATGATGAGTCGGGTCTGCACCACGATTTCGATGTATGGCTTGAGAAGCTTGCTCCGCATGAGCCTGTCTCATCGTATCGCCACAATACAGGCGAGATCAATGCAGATGCGCATTTAAAAAGGACCATTATGGGCAGGGAAGCGGTTGTTGCCGTAACTGGCGGGAAGCTTCACTTTGGCCCCTGGGAACAGATCTTCTACGGCGAGTTTGACGGTCAGCGCAGGAAACGGCTTTTAGTAAAAATAATCGGTGAGTAATTGGGTTATAGAGTAACTGGGTTATAGAGTAATTTGATTACAATAAATGCATTTTTCTTTGAGGGCCATTCTTCCCCGCAGAGGTGGTTTTACAACTAGTTTACCTTGACAATATCCTTCCAAAAAGTGCAATATTATGGAGTAGAAACCAATTTCCAAAGGAGCCCCCCGTGAGTCACTCAACAGATAAAATCAGAAATGTCGCTATTGCCGGTCATGGACAGACTGGAAAATCAACCCTTTTTGAGCATTTGCTGTTAGCAGGGGGTATAATTCAAAGGGCCGAGTCCCTGGAATCGGGGAAAACCACCAGCGATTACAGCCCGGAAGAAATTGAACGGAAAATATCGATACATGCCGCTATGTGCCATATCGAACGGAATGGTGTAAAAATTAATTTTTTTGATACGCCGGGTTCATCGGACTTTACCGGCGCTGTTATTTTGAGTTTCCGCGCAGCGGAATTTGCCTTATTAATGGTAGACGGAAAATCCGGCGTTCAAATTGAAACTGTTAAACTGTGGAGGAATCTGGACGGAAGCAAAAAGCCCAGAGGCGTTTTTATAACCAAGCTGGATAATGATCAGGCTGATTTTAACAGGACGCTTGCCGACATTAAAGAAAAATTTAAGGTTGAGCCTGTGGTTATTACATTGCCCATGGGAAGCGGCAGCAATTTCAAAGGCGTGATCGACGTGCTGCACGAGAAAGCGTATATCATGCAGGGTGATGCTGTAGAAAAAGAGGAAGCTATTCCGGCTGAGTTTAAAGATGCTGTTGAAGCCGCGCGGGTTAAATTGATGGAAGCGGCTGCGGAAAGCGATGACAGCCTTATGGAGAAATTCCTTGAAACCGAATCCCTCTCTATCGATGAAATGAAGACAGGCCTTATCAAAGCGCTGGCAAAAAATTTATATGTTCCTGCATTTGCAGGTTCCCCGATAAAAAACGCAGGTATTATTCCATTACTCGATTTTATTGCTGATGCTGCGCCGAATCCGCAGACGGCAAAAGATGCAACTGTAGATGCAGAAGGAAAGGAAACTCCTGCAGCAATCGATCCTGATAAACCCATGTCGGCGCTTGTTATCAGGACAAATTACGATCAGTTCTCCGGAAAACTTTCCTGGCTTAAAGTAATTTCCGGAAAACTCTCTGCAGATTCTGAAACAATCAATGTTACAGAAAACAAAAAAGAACGTATCGGAAAACTCTATACATGTCAGGGCAAAAAACTTGAAGAGGTAAGGGAATTGTGCGCCGGTGATGTTGGCATTATTACAAAGGCTGCTACACTAAAAACAAACGATACCCTTGCTGCCGCGGATTGTCCCTGTTTTGTGCCGCTGCGCCTGCCGGAGCCGGTTCATTCAGTTGCAGTTAACGCGCTTGCGAAAAAAGATGAGGACAAACTGGGTGAGTTCCTTGTCAGCGCAGCGGAAGAAGACAAAACTTTCCGTTTCCATTACAACGCTGAAACAAAGGAATCCGTTATTTCCGGCATGGGCGAACTGCAGATTAACATCATTCTGGATAAAATTAAGGCTAACCAGAAAATCGAAGTTGAAACCCGTGTTCCGAAAATTGCCTATCGCGAAACTGTCACCAAAAAAGCAGGCGCTGAGTATACGCATAAGAAACAATCCGGCGGTCACGGGCAATACGGAAAGGTAATGCTTGAAATTGCGCCTCTTCCGCGCGGTGAAAATTATCAGTTTGTTAACGCTATTTTCGGCGGCGCAATTCCAAAGAATTATATTCCCGGCGTTGAGAAAGGTATAGTAGAAGGAATGTTGCATGGTTCCATGGCAAGCTATCCTGTTGTTGACGTAGAAGTAAAAGTTACTGACGGCAAATACCATCCGGTAGATTCTAACGAATTGTCATTCAGAATTGCCGCGCGTAATGCTTTCCGTGAAGCAATGAAGCAGGCTGCTCCTACGCTGCTTGAACCAATTATGAATTTGATTGTTTTTATAGAAGAAAAATATCTTGGCGATGTAATGAGCGATCTTTCCGGCAAACGCGGAAAAATTCTTGGACAGGATTCGGCAGGCGGCATCGCAGAAGTGCGCGCCGAAGTTCCCATGTCGGAACTTTTACGTTATTCGATAGATTTACGTTCAATTACTTCTGGAACCGGCTCTTTCAATGTGGCATTCAGTCATTATGCGCCAATCTCCGGACGCATTGCCGACGATGTTATTAAGGCGCGCGCAGAGTTCAAAGTACAGGAAGCTGACGAATAGGGGTTTATAACCGCGAGTGCAGATAAATCAACTTTTAAAATGTTTAATTTTATCTGCGTTCGCGTTGTGCTTTTTTTCCGGCTGCCTTACAAGAGAAACCGGGCAGGAGTGGGTGCCTGTAGCATCAACTGTAAGAATTGCCGGAGACTTGGAAGCTCAGCATAGAATACTGCTTGCTTTTGAGCAAGGGTATCCTGATAAAGTCAGCAGTATAAATTTTATTAACAATGACTGGACAATGCTTGTAAACGGCGTGCGTTTTTATTATGCGCACGGAAGATTCCTGCCTGAAATCCTGCGCGAGAAGTGGAGAGATTATCTTCCCTATGACTTTTATGATTACCCATGGAAGGGTACTGATGCGCAGAGGCTTATTTTTACAAGAAATCCTGTCTATTCTGTCGGTTCTTCTTTTTTGTTTGATGCGCTTTACTCATCAACTACAGAAAGTGAAGGCCGCGCCTTACAGGTAAAGTTTTCGTTTCTTGGCGTCAGCTTGATGATTCATCAGGATGTTGAACCAATACTTGAACTTATAAGAGATAAAATAGAGATTGCAGCCCTTACAGATCCGTCAATCAATGAGTGGATAGATGAATTGGACACAGAGGGGTATGGCTGGGCATGGCGCGCAATTGCAGGGACAAACCGCCGCAGCAATCATTCATACGGCATTGCCATTGATCTTCTTCCGGAGGATCTAAGAGGACGCCTGACTTACTGGAGATGGAACCAGACGGCAGATCAACCAACCAGACGGACAAGAGCCGGCAATAATAATGCCATAAACCGTGAAACTTATTATTTGCCGCCTGATGCAGTTATAAAAATTTTTGAAGACCATGGTTTTATCTGGGGAGGCAACTGGGCTTTGATTGATACAATGCATTTTGAATACAGGCCGGAAATATTACTTTTAAGCGGTTCTAATAAAAAATAACATCCGCCCAAAACGGGCGGATGCTGCAATTACAATTTATCTTTTGTCCAATCCTGTGTACTGCAGATGAGGCTGTACGCATTTATATGCGGGGCGTATGATTCTGCCGCCTGCGATAATTTCTTCCAGACGGTGAGCGCACCAGCCGGCTATGCGGCTTGTTGCAAAAATCGGCGTGTTCAAGTCTTCCGGGATTCCAAGCATTTTGTATACAAAGCCTGAATAGAAATCTACATTGGTGCAGATATCTTTATCAGAACCCTTAACTTTCTTGAACACTGTCGGAACAAGGCGTTCAATAAGGCAGTGAAGATTAAATTCCTTTATCATGCCTTTTTCTTCCGCCAGCGCTTTTGCTTTGTCGCGTAACAGGCTTGCGCGCGGGTCAGTTATGGTGTAAACGGCATGGCCCTGTCCGTAAATCAGCTTTGTTCCGTCGTATGCCTGGCCTTTCAGTATCTTTTCCAGATAAGCGGAAACTTCTTCTTCGCTTTCCCAGTTTTGTACATTCTTCTTGATATCGTCCATCATCTCAATTACTTTTGAGTTTGCTCCGCCGTGTTTGTAGCCTTTCAGCGATCCGATACCGGCTGCGATTGCAGAGAATGTATCCGTATCAGATGAAGTAACAACATGCACTGTAAATGTTGAATTGTTGCCGCCGCCGTGTTCGGCATGGAGAACAAGGGCAAGATCCAAAAGCTGCGCTTCGTATTGAGTATATTTTTTGTCCGGCCTGATTAGCGAAAGCAATGTTTCCGCTGCGGATAATGAAGGATCAACCTGATGAATAATCAGACTTTCGCGGTCAAAGTTGTGTTTCTTTGACATGTAGGAATAAGCTGCGATGCTCGGGAAGCGCGCTATTAATTCAACGCACTGCCGTAAAACATTTTCCGGAGTCTGGCCTTCAGGATTTTCATCATAAGGATACAATGCAAGAACGGAAGAGGCCAGCTTGTTCATAATGTCGCGTGACGGAGCCCTGAGGATTACATCTTCTATAAAGTTTTTGGGAAGCGTGCGGTTTTCACCGATAAGCTTGTTAAAATCTTCAAGTTGTTTCTTGTTTGGCTGCTTTCCGAAAAGAAGAAGATAAATTGTCTCTTCAAAACAAAAACGGTTTTGGCTGGCAGCTTCTGCGGCTATTTGCTCAACATCAATTCCTCTGTAAAAAAGTTTACCGGGAACGGCGACTTTTTTTCCGTCGCTGACATCATAGCCGTATACATCGCCGACACGGGTAAGGCCGACAAGTACGCCGGTGCCGTCATCGTTGCGTAAGCCGCGTTTTACGCCGAACTTTTTGAATAATTCCGTATCGATGTAATCGTTGCCGGAAATTTCCTTTAAGTGCTCTTTTAAGTCCATCATAATTAACCTCTTTTTTATTCTGACCGTTTTTACAAGCGGTCAGACAAGCTATAATCGAACATGAAACGAAGTTTCATGATTACTCCCTTGCGTCCTCCTCGCGTATCTGCACGCGGCGAATCTTTCCGCTTATGGTTTTCGGAAGTTCGCTTACAAACTCTATTATACGCGGATATTTGTACGGCGCTGTAGTTTTCTTTACATGGTTTTGCAGTTCGGTTTTTAATTCCTCAGATGCTGTAAAGCCTTTTACAAGGACAACTGTTGCCTTTACAATCGTACCGCGCTCTTCATCGGGGACTCCGGTAATGGCGCATTCCAGTACCGCAGGATGTTCTATAAGCGCGCTTTCAACCTCAAACGGTCCAATACGGTAGCCTGAACTTTTAATTACATCATCGTTGCGTCCGATAAACCAATAGTAGCCGTCTTCGTCTCTCCATGCAACGTCTCCTGTAAAATAAATATCATTATTCCACACGCTGGATGTAAGAGCTTCGTCTCTGAAATATCCGCCGAACATTCCGTAAGGTTTTTGTTTTCCGGTTCTTACAACAATCTGGCCTTCCTCGCCCATGCTGCATGAGGTTCCGTCTTCGCGTAACAGGTCGATGTCATAACCGGGCGCAGGCTTGCCCATGGAGCCCGGCTTTGGTTCCAGCCACGGCCATGTGCAAAGCGTTACTGTAAGTTCTGTCTGCCCGTAACACTCTCTGAGCTTTATGCCTGTGCCTGCCAAAAACTTCTCGAATATTTCCGGGTTAAGCGGTTCGCCGGCGACAACGCAGTGCTTAAGCGCGGAGAAATCGTATTTTTTCAAATCCTCTTTTATAAAGAAGCGGTATATTGTCGGCGGCGCGCAAAAACTGGTCAGTCTGTATTTGCTGATTATTTCCAGCATTGCAGCAGGTACAAAACGGTCATAATCGTAAATAAAGATTCCCGCTTCACACAGCCACTGTCCGTAAATGCATCCCCATGCGGCTTTTGCCCAGCCGGTGTCTGCAACTGTAAGGTGCAAACCTTCAGGCACAACCTGATGCCAGTATTTTGCAGTTGCAATGTGTCCCAGCGGATAGGCAAAATCGTGGCGCACCATTTTCGGCATTCCGGTTGTGCCGGATGTAAAGTAAAGCAGCATGATATCACTGCTTTCGTTTACGATATCCGGTTTTTGGAAATCATTTGAAGCGCTGTCCATAAGCGGGCCAAAATCCGTCCATGACAATAGAGGCTCGGGCATTGGAAATTCGCTTTGCGCTCCATGTTTTGCTCCGAATACTTCAACGGGTCCGTCGGTAACGCTGCCGGTAAACGGATTTACATCATGGGATGCATTTGTTTTTGCATTAAGATGAGCGCTTGCCAATTGCGCCGGGTTAAGATCTTCCGGCGTATGAACAGAACGGATAAACGCCTTGTGTTTTAAATGCATCATTCCGTGAGATTCGCCGCTGCGTCCCATGATGGCTTCGGCTTCATCAATGCGATACATAAGTTCCTGATCATCAACGCATATTATTGCTTTGATATCAGCCGCATTGCATCTGTATACAATATCCTTTGTTGTAAGAAGATGCGTAGCCGGAATGGCAATTGCGCCGAGTTTATGCAGCGCCAGTATAAGCGGCCAGTACTCCCACCGGCGTTTTAAAATCAACATAACCGGATCACCTTTTTTGATTCCGGTTTTGCGTAAAACATTCGCTGCTTTGTTGGTGTAATTCTTAATTTCGCTGAATGTAAAAGCTGCTTCCGCTCCTTTTTCATCGCACCATTGCAGAGCGCGTTCGCTGCCTTTAGTCTGCGCCAGCGTATCGATAACATCATATGCAAAATTAAAATTTTGCGGGATATTAACAGTATAATTTTTATAGAAATCCTCGTAGGATTCAAACTCTGTTCTTGGCAAGTATTTGTCAAGCAAAGACATAAACAACTCCTATATTAAGTTAAGCGGTGGGGTCCGCCGGGATTTAGAAAACAAATGCTAAAAAGCGCGCTGCTTTTCCGCCCAGAGCCTTCATACCATGAGGTTCGGTGGAATTGTAATAGACGCAGTCGCCGGGATTAAGTTCAATCTCGTGGCCGCTGATCGATATCAGCAGCCGCCCCTCCAATACATAATTAAATTCATGTCCGGGATGAGTATTTATATTAATCGGTTTTCCTTCGGTTTCTGCAGACGCTTCGACCAAAAACGGTTCGGCTTTTTTATTATGAAAATTATAAGCAAGGTTCCAGTAGCCGTACATTGGGCGGCGGCTCACCACCGGAGCTTCTCCGCATCGCGTAACGCAGAATGTTTTTAATTTGGACGCTTTCCCGCTGATTAGTTCCGATAAATCTACCTTAAAACGCGCGGCAATTTCTACAAGAGCGCCCACAGAAAAATCTTTTTCACCTGATTCCCATGCAATATATTCTGCGGTATTGAAGCCCAGTTCTTTTGCAAGGGCATCAGCAGTGAGTTCCTCAATTTCTCTTAGTACCCGTACCCGGGCTGCGATTTCTTTGACATCTTCTTTCATTTCTTTCCCCTTGGCCTGCCATTTAATTTCTTTATTGTTTGACGGCTGGCCTTGTCTCTACTGTTCCGGCAGAACATGCAATATAGACTACTGGCGGCTTACGGGTGAAAAACCCGTTTTCAACAACGCCGGGGATTTGATTTAATTCTGTTTCCATTAACAAAGGGTTTATGGGAGAGCAAAAACGGATGTCCAGAATTATATTTCCGTGCTCGGTAATGACAGGCCCGGCTTTTCGTACTGCCTCTCTAAGTATAACAGCCGCGCCGAATTTTTCAAGTACCCTTGCAGCCTGAACTCTGGCTGCAGGAACAACTTCTACGGGAACCGGAAAGCCGCCTCCAAGGGATTTTGTAAGTTTTGATTCGTCTACAACAATGGCATATTCCGATGAAGCATAAGCGGCTACTTTTTCAATTAAAAGAGCGCCGCCGCCGCCTTTTATTAAATAATTCTGCGGATCAACTTCGTCTGCGCCGTCTATAGTTAAGTCCAGTCCCGATGAAAGTTCTTTTGAATTAAGGGAAAAAAAGGGGATTTTTAATTTTTCACATTCAATTTCCGTTTGTAAACTTGTAGGAAATGCAAAAATGTCCCGTAATGTTCCCTGCGCTAAAAGTTCTCCGACTCTGCGGACTGCATGTATGGCAGTTGAACCGGTGCCAAGGCCGAGTTTCATGCCGCTTTTTACCATGCTGTCAACAACTGCATAGCCGGCCTGCATCTTTAGTTTTGTCTCTTCATTCATCAAGCTGATCGTACCTTGTTCCATGTGTTTGCTCCCGATGTGTTTACCTGTAATAAAAGTTTCTCAGGAATTTCACTGCCTGTAAAGCGCGTATACTGAAGGCACGCCTGACGTATAACCATGTCGTATCCGTTAATTGTTTTACAGCCGGCAATCATCGCCCTTTTTAAGAACGGCGTTACAGCCGGAGTATATATTAAATCCATTACCGCTTCTTTGCCCGTGAATGAGTAAAGCTCCAAGGGATCTAATGCCGAACCCTGTTCCGTTCCCTTGCTTTGAGGTTCGTATCCGTCCATTCCGACAGAGCTTGTCTGAATAATGATGTCGCAGTATTTTGATATGGTCTCAATTCCCTGGGTATCAAGCCCTCCCCAGCGGAAATTGTACTGCAATGCCAGATTTCTTGCCTTATGTACAGTGCGGTTTAAAATAAGCGCCTTGCCGCCCAAACGGTATACTTCTGAAGCTACAGCGCGCGCAACGCCTCCGGCGCCTACAATAGTAATTTTTTTGTGTTTCAAATTTTTTCTTCCAATAAATTCCAGAAGAGATGCGGAGAAACCTGTGCAATCGGTATTATCTCCGCACCAGCCTTCATCGGAATAAGACATGGTATTGCATGCGCCGATGGACTGTACAGCGGGCGATAATTTGGAAAGTTCAGGAAGTACTGCTTCCTTGTAAGGAACTGTGATCGAAAGCCCGCGGACTTTTAATCCTTTGGCAATTTTTAAAAGATCGGTAATTGAATCCGACGGGAAAGGCACATAAACTGCATTGTTATTTTCCAGTTTGAAAACCGTATTAAAAAACCAGGGGCTTACGCTGGCTTTTAAGGGATAGCCGACAACGCCGAAAACATTTGTTTTGTTTGTAATTTCCCGGAAGCGGTACAGTTCCGCTAGTTCACGGACATCCATCTGCCCGGGAGCTCCAGCGACTTCGCTTTCGGATAACGCGCTGGAATATGTCAAAAATGAGCCGAACCTTTCTGCGAGGATCCTTGAATAAATGCCGTAATGCCCCATGCAGATTAAAATCTTGTCCTGGGCTGTGCAGCTTTTTGAAGCCTGGAAAACTTTTAGAACATCGTTTGTTGATTTTACCGCTACAGCCACTTTAACAATTTCATCTCCCGAGCGCTGCATGGATTTTATTTTCTTCGGGATATCTTCTGTTATGCCGTTCAAACTATGAAAAGAACGGATAATTCTTGTTCCGAATGTACGTGCGGCTTCTTCAAGGCTCGGTACATCAAAATCATCTTCGATATCAACATATGCAAAATTAAATCTTGAGTCAGCGTTTGCATATGCAAGCCCGTTTGCAAGCAACTTAACTCTTGCGCCCTCGCCGCCGGAAAAATACCCTCCGTCAACATCCCGCCTTATTGTAAGAATAACGGGCAGCTTTGCAAGTTCGGGGAAGCGCCGTATATAAAGACGTTCATCGGCATCAAGGCAGTCAACCCGCAGCTCGGCAAGGTCTGTATACTTGCGGTATTTGTTGAGTATCTCCAGATTTCTTTTTATGGTTTTTGCGGTCAAGCATAAACAAATTTTAGCCAAATTAAAAAATTCTCCCTGGTAAGTTTGCTGATAATTAAAAATCCGGACGGTAAATGTAAATGGCCGTAACCTGTCCTGTACTGCCCGGATTGTTAAAATTGATTCTCATCATAAGGGGCCAATCCCTGCCTGATATCGGCAGAAGCAAATGATCGTCTCTGTCTTCTGCGCTGTCTCCAAGAACAAGCAGAACAACAGACTTCCTGTCTCCGTTTGAAATGCCATGTGTTGATGCAAGCCTGACCTGCCAAACGCGATCTCTGAATATATAAAAATCTGCGCCGTTATATTGAAAGACTACATCGTCCTGCCATAACTCATGTCCTCTTTCTGCAATAACAGATCTTGGAGAACCAAAGCGGCTGATTAAATCTACCATCATCATTCCGACAAATGAAAGCTGCTCATCGTTATCAAGCCCCTCATATACCGGTTGATTCTGCGCCGGTAAGGGAAGAGACAGTAAAAATAATAATGGTAATATAAAAAGTTTCTTCATGGGCTTAATATCGCCGCCTAATAAGCAATGTAATGCATAATGTTACTAAAATTATATGTGCTATAAGACTTATAAATGTACCTACCATAAACCCTCTAAATATTAATAATTTTTTTTCATTTTTTGAGCCATTACTATCATTGAGATACCAAGGCCAAACATGGCAACGCTTAAAATTAATTTTATTACTTCCAGTACAAATTTAACCATACATTCTCCCAAAATAATTAGTATCTCCGCCTTATAAGCAATGTAATGCAAAGAACCAGCATTATTATTCCTGATATAAGTAATAATATCCCTCTTACCATAACCCCTCCTTAAACCATTTAATTATTATATCAAACTCACTAATCATACCAAAAATACCAGCTAATAATCCACCAATAACTAAGGCTTTTATAAGTGTATGCTCCGGCTTCTCCATAACCTCCAGCATCTTCTCCAGTGTTCTGTTTATATTATCCAGTTTATCTGCTATTTTTGCCATATATCTGATACTCCTTTTTGTTAGTTCCGCGCCGTAAACGCCCAGACATCGCCGTTTATCCGCAGTATCCCCTCTGCGCTGATCCACACATTAAGGCCCGGGCGGACTGGAAAGATTAAGGGCTCTCCTTCTGTAAAAAAAAGCGGTTTTTCAAAAGGAGATGCCCCGTACCAGGGTCCGGGACCTGCAAGCAGAATGGTTTTTAAATCGGCAGCTTCCGGAACAAGACGGCGTCTGTCAAAATTGCCTGCGATTGTTCTTTCCGCCACAGAACGCCAGTTGACAAGCCATGGATCATCGCAGACCTCTTTGCTTAATGTTTCCGGCTCGAAAAGTTCACGAAATCTGGGCCAGTCAAAATTTGCAGGTATTCGCGAATAATCAATTTCGCCTGCGCTGTGCAGGGCAAGGTTAAGTTCTCTGTAAAAGACCGCATCAACCCCTGCTTCCCAGCTTAGGGACAGACGGTTATTTTTTACATCGAAGGGGAAAAGAGCACCTGCCGGCCTGTAAAAGCCCGGAATGAGTCTGTGCTCCGGCCAATAAGGCCATGCAGTAACAGGATTTGTAAATGTTACCGGCAGTTCAATCTCCATATCCATACCGGGACTGCCCGGCAGAATGTCTGCATTCCGCTCCCTTCCTCCGGGATCGAACCATTCAATGCGCCAGCATGGTTCGCCAAGGAGTGAAATCCAGGAATCAGGCAGCTTTGGGAGTTCCAATGCGTATCCGGAAGGGAAACGGTCCTTACAGCCGCCTGCAAGCAAGCTGCAAGAGGCAGTAAAAATCACTACAAGTTTAAATAAAGTTGTTTTCATACCCTTATATGGCGCAGACTTGCCGTTTTGCTTTATCAAAAACCAAATTTTTTATTATAAAAACTTCAATTTTATTAAATTTCCATATAAAATCAAATTTGCAATTTTTTTGGAAATATATCATACTTGAATTAAATGGCAGAAACCGATATTTCAGGCTATGTAAACAATCTCCAGCAGGTCCTTTTAGCCCGGAAAGACTATCTTGACAGGGTCGAACTAGTAAAATTAAAGGATGAACTCAGGATATTTCAAAGCTCGTTTGCCTCGCTTTATAATATTTTTCTCAAGAAAAAGCTGATAGACGAGGATCCTTATAAACAGGAGAGTAAAATCAGCGAAATTGAGGTGCCGGATGCAAGTCCTTTTCAGGATGTTAAGCAGCTTTCAATAAGGTTAGCAAACTTTGACAATCAACTGGACTTTTTAGTCAATTTTTATCAATTAGGCATGGATTACCTCAATCTGGATCGTATAAAAAGGATTGTGGGGTTAATCAGGTATATTGACTGGGTGAATCTTACACCGGATTCCCAGTCTTCTGTGACTAGAGCAGTCGCAGAAATGTCCAATAATTCAAAGGCCGGCGTTGACTCGCTTACGCTTAGCATTATTGGCGAAAGTCTTACCAAACTGTCCAGAAATACAGCCGCAGCGATGAACACATTAAGAGAGCTTAATATCTATTACAGGGAAAATTATAAATTGACTGTCCGCCTGAATATTACAGGTTCAATGTCTGCCGGCGATGCCACGCTTGACAATATAAGAAAAAAGATGCCTTCGGTAATGCCAGGATCGCCTTTTTACAAGGAATTGATAGATGAAATCATCAAGGAAGACTATTCAAATAACAGTGTAGAAATAAGGGATGCAATCTTAAACTCTCTTATGGTTAAGGAAGAGAAACCAAAGATAGTAAAGCCTGTTGTGGTTTTTAAGAATATTCTTCTTGACGGCATTCAGGTGATTGGCAGCGCATCAAATTCCTTGTTCGAAATCAGTACAAAGCTTTTAGAAAACCAGAATATTCTGGAAAGCCGGAAAAAAACCTTTTTTGAGACGATAAAGGACTTAATAAGGCAGATAACAAATGCAGAACCGGAAGAAGTTATACACACTATCGAAAAACTGGATGAATCCAGAGGAGTTCCGATAAAGGAAAAAATCAATTTCCATCAATTTATTGAGGATTTGGCCAAGAAAACCAAAATTTTAAACAGTTTTGTCCGGGGCCCTGCCTACCAAAAACTTTCTGCAATGGCAGAAGATCAAATAATCAGTTATTTGGATAAAAATATCAAGGATGTAATGTTTCTTCACAAGACATTGGGCGCCCTGGATGATTTCTTTAAAACAAATGTTATTGCAACTGACCGGGATAAAATTAAGGGGATAAAACCGGAATTATCGGCGCTTAAAAATACATTTGTAAAAGCAAACCAGTTGTTGTATGAATATAATGCCCAAAAAGAAGAAGAAGAGCAGTTGAAACACCTTGGAATCAATCCTGCTGCGGTTTCTGAAACCCATGCAAGTCCAAAACCAGGCGCTTAAATAAAATAATTTACAGCTATAAAACTCGAATTTATAGGTTTTTTTGGTATAATTTAATGCCGATATATAGAACAAACGGGTTAATAATTTGCCAAGCATTTTGAAGCCGATTCTGGCGTTAGTTATATCCTTCCTCATTTTTGCCGGATTTCATTATCTGGTTGACATTGAATTGCTGGATTATGTACAAACGCGTTTTTATAACCCTTCTGTTGTAAGATCCTATGTTAGGGAAAATTCGGTAAATGCAGAACTTGTTCATGATCATATTGTCGAACTGCAAACCAGGTTTATGGAAACCCTGTCGGAGCCGGCAGTCCGCAGCAGCTTTCTGCACACTCAGAGCGCCGAAGATATTTTTGAACGTTCCAGAATATTCGGGATACTGCTGGAATCTGTCGGCGGACTTCAGTCTGTGCAATTTGTGGATTCCGGCGGAACAAGAATACACTTTTCAACTTCTGCCCGCGACATAATAAACCAAAACCGTGACTCGACATCCTTCCGCAATTACGGCGAAGATCCTGCCGCTCTGCCATTTGATGCGGTAAGCGTTCCTGACGGCGGCAGCGCAAAATATACCATGGACGGTCAGGGTGAAAGAATTATTTTTTCGTTTCCGTTTCATGATTCAATGGATGTTTACAGGGGGACAGCGCTTTTTAACATATCGGTCAGGTCTCTGGCTGAAAAGCTTATTGCTCAAGGGCGTATAAAAGTCAGTGATGATATTTCTGTTATAAGCAGACCTGCAGGCATTCTTTTGGGATGCCCTGAATCATCAAAATCAGACATTTACGAAAAAGTAGCCGGAATTTGGAATGAGGGCATACTCGATCGCGTAATCCTTGATTCCGCAGATTCCGGAGTAAATTATTCTCTTATTTCGTACAGAACGAATCATGGAATTTTCTTCGGCCGTTTGATCAATGATTATCTGTTTTATATTTCTGATCACATGAAGCTTATCCTGCAGCTTTCAATGTTTCTTACAACGTTTTTATCATTGTTCTTTCTGATTAACCTTAAGCCGAATCCCCTTACAATTGTGCGGAACCGTTTAAAGCGCCTGAGGGACAGCCTTTTTAACAAGCTGTATGTGGATAAATCCAGTCAGGAAAGACTTAAATGGATACTTGAGCTTGAACAGCGCCGTGACGGAATCCGGACAGAACTGAAGCATAACTTAAAATTAAACAGCCGTCTTGAAAAAAACATTGACAGCATGATTGATAAATCATGGGATGAGCTTCTTGCTGTTTTGAAATCCGGCAGCGATTATGTTTCGCCTGTTTCTGTTGAGCAAAAAGCAAAAGATACTCCTGCTGCTTTAAAGACCAAAAAACAGGACAAAGTCCGGAAGCTTGAAAAAGCCGAGAAACTTGAAGAAGTAGGCGAAGTAGAGGAACTGGACGAGATCGGAGAAGCTGAAGAGCTTGAGGAAGTAGGCGAAGTAGAAGAGCTGGACGAAATCGAGGAAGCCGAAGAGCTGGAAGAAGTAGGTGAAGTAGAAGAACTGGACGAGATAGAGGAAGCCGAAGAGCTCGAAGAAGTAGGCGAAGTAGAAGAACTGGACGAGATAGAGGAAGCCGAGGAGCTTGAGGAAGTAGGTGAAATAGAGGAACTCGAAGAAGTAGGTGAAGTAGAAGAACTGGACGAAATCGAGGAAGCCGAGGAGCTGGAAGAAGTAGGTGAAATAGAGGAACTGGACGAAATCGAGGAAGCTGAAGAGCTGGAAGAAGTAGGTGAAATAGAGGAACTGGACGAAATAGAGGAAACCGAAGAGCTTGAGGAAGTAGGCGAAGTAGAAGAACTCGAAGAAGTAGGTGAAGTAGAAGAACTGGACGAAATCGAGGAAGCCAAGGAACTCGAAGAAGCAGGTGAAATTGAAGAACTTGATGAGATAGATAAAGTCGATGAACTTGAAGATGTAAGTGAAGTCAGGGAATTAGACAAGATAGATGAAGCTGAAGAGTTCGAGGAAATTAGAGCAATAGAGGAACTCGATGAGATAAGAGAAGTTGAAGTAATAGAAGAGTTTGATGAGATAGAAGAAGTTGGAACAGCTGAAGAGCTCGATGAGATAGTAGAAGTAGAAGCGATAGATGAAGTCGATGAATTGGAAGAAGTTGGAATAGTTGAAGAACTCGATGAGATAGCAAAAACAGAAGAACTGGACGAAATAGACGAAGTTGAGAAAATCGAAGAAGCGGAAGAAATTGACGAGATCGAAGAAGTCATCATAGCAGAGGAATTGAACGAAATTGAAGAAATCGAACCTATTGCAGAAGAGCTTGATGAAACAGAAGAACCAGAGCCAAATTTAATAGACATAGCCCTGCGAGAAGCAATGGAAGAGCCGGTTAAAAAACCTGGCGGTCTTCTTGGCCTTGCAAATAAACTTCTTTCACTTAGACCTCGTGACACAGCGCCAAAAGGCCTTCTCCAGAAGGCAGGCAAAAAAAACATAAAAACATCCAGGGCAAAACATGGGAAGGGACTTCTTGCAGCTGCAAGCGAGTCAAAGGACTTGCAGAAAAAACCAGTCAGGAAGGGACTTCTTGCCATTGCAAGTGAATCAAAAGATCTGCAAGGCAAACCAAAAAAAGGCCTCTTGGCTGTTGCCAGCGGTATCGAGGCAGCCCAGTACACTGTTACCCACGACTTTATAGACCTTCCCCCCGAACTGGATATTGTTTCACCCTTCTCATCAATGTTCGACGATCTTACCGGCGAAGACTCCACCATATAACACGGTAATAGTTAGTCCTTTTCTAGTTTTCTAAAATACTGCTTAAAGCCGCAGAATACAAGGAAAGAATTGCCTAATTACAGGACACTAGGCCAGGGTTGCATGGGTTTCCGCAAGCTGCTTTATAATGGGCAGTTTCTGCGGGCACTTTTCTTCGCATGCGCCGCATGCCGTGCATTTTGATGCATCTTCGCTTTTTATCCAGCTCCAGCCTTTCATCATTTCATAATATGCGCTTTTTGCATGCTCTTTTAAACCGTAAACTTTATAACGGTTCATGATTTCAAACAGGTATGCTATATCAATTTTCTGCGGACAGGGCTTGCAGTAATTGCAGCCTGTACAGTAGAGCCTGGCATGATTTTTATTTTCTTCCATCATCTTATTTACATGTTGCAATTCCTCATCTGTTAAATGCCCTGTACGCGATGCTACGGCAAAGTTTTCCTTTAACATGTTTAAATCGCTCATACCCGAAAGAGCTATATCTACATTATCATTGGCAAGCACAAAGCGCATGGCCATTTCCGCAGTGCTTGCAGGTTTGTTTTTCAAAAGCTCCTGTATCTGCTCGCTGGGAGCGCCGAGCCGTCCGCCGCCGACAGGCCCCATTACTACTACGCCAAGACCCTTTGATTTTGCATATGCAATATTTTCCTCATTGGAACGATCCAGCATGTTGTATTGAACAAGCGTTGTTTCAAAAAGCCCGGAGTCAATTATCTTTTTATAATTTTCCGGCGCATCATGGTAGGAGAATGAAATATGTTTTATAAGCCCCTGTTCCTTTGCCTTCTGCGCCGCTTCAAGAGGGCCGTACTTTAGACCCTGCCAGCCTTCAAAACTTTTTAAAGAGATGCCCCAAAAATGATAAAAATCAATGTAATCTGTATCCAGTTTTTTAAGAGATTTTTCCAGCCTTCCCATCCAGTGATCGCCGTCATTGTCTTCTATTGGATTTTTTGTTGATAAATAAATTTTATCCCGGTAACCTTTCAGCGCCTTGCCTACCGCTATTTCACTTAAGGTCTCGCAGTACAGTGGCGCAGTATCGATATAATTTATTCCCATATCAAATGCCTGCTGCATAAGAGGAATTGCCAGTTCTTCATTTACTATTTTTTTTTCATTCTCTTCCAGCATGGGCAGCCGCATCGCGCCGAAGCCGAGAACGGAAACTTTTTTTCCGGTATTGCCAAACTCTTTATAGATCATTACGCACTCCATTTTTAGGATTTAATAGTAAGGGATCAGGGTAACTGATTCCTAATCCCTCTTAAATATCACATCTCTAATACAACCTCATTCACTGCTTTAAGTATCGAAGCAGGAATATAATTTCCGTCCATCGCTTCTCCGTTTACAGTCAGTTTTTTGCAGCCGCTCTGGCGTCCGTCAGGATTGTTGATCTTTATGTTGAGTTTACTGCCGCGGAAAACTTTTTCCATGGTAAATGTTTTCCACTCCGCAGGTATTGCCGGTGACAAACGAAGGCCGTTTATATCGGGCCTTAATCCCAGGATACCTTCAACGCTGCCGACCATAACTGTACTTGCAGTGCCTGTAAGCCAGTGAACATGACTGCGTCCTTCAAACGGACTGTCTGTGCTCTCTGTGAATTGTGAATATACATAGGGCTCCTGCAGACGGATTTCTGCGATGCTGTTCTGTGCGGAAGGACAGCTTTCCAGATAATATTCAACAGCGCGGTTCCCCCGTCCCAAGAGCGCTTCGGCTAAAATTAACCAGCCCTGTGACTGCAGGAAAATACCGCCGTTTTCTTTTGTTGACGGATTAAATAAAAGCGCCAAAGCTCCCTCGAATGCATGCTTGGCATACGAAGGCGCCATAAGACGCGCGCCGTATTTTGTATTTAATTCCCTGTGAGCAAGATCAAGTATTGCATTTCCCCGCGCTTCATCTGCGAAGCCGGATATTACAGCCCAGCTCTGCGGGTTAAGCCACATGCTGGCTTCGGGGTCACCCGGCTTTCCGACAACTACATCGTCCTCTGTTATGCCGCGTACAAAGCGGTCCTTATTCCAGCAGCGCTCTTCTATTACTTTGCCAAAACGTGATTTTAGATCCGCCATCCTCGCTTCTGTTGTTGCGTCGTTCCTGTGTTTTGCGAATCGAATCATTATTTCAAAAGCGTAGTAGAGCTGCAGCGCGACAAATACTGATACGCCGTTTGCGCCAAGCCTGAGGCAGTCGTTCCAGTCGGCATGAAGCCCGGCAGGCAGGCCGTGTATTCCCAAATTATTTAATGAAAACTCGATAGCTCTTATCAAGTGATTGAACAATGTATCCTGGCCTTCGTCTGCGTAGGGAATAATTTCATCAAGCAGCGCAGTGTTGCCGGTTTCGGCAATATATTTCCAGACTGTGGGGAACAGCCACAATGCATCATCGGCGCGGTAGGACGGATGTCCTGTAGACTGGCGGTAAGATTGATCTTCCGGTTTGTCTTCCTGGCCGGGGTTGTGATTGAACTTTACAAGCGGAAGCGCGCCGCCGTGGTTTACCTGAGCGGAAATCATGAACCTGATTTTTTCCAGCGCCATTTCCGGATCAAGATGGATGATGCCCTGGATATCCTGAACTGTATCCCTGTAACCATAACCGTTGCGCTGGCCGCAGTAGACAAGAGATGCGGCGCGCGACCAGATAAAAGTAATAAAACACTGATACGCATTCCATGTGTTGATCATGTTGTTGAAGTTTTCATTCGGGGTAGTAACTTTCAGGTTGTCCAGTCTGCTGTGCCAGAATTTTTTTAATTCGGCAATTTCGCGATCCGGCAGGCTTGCATCTTCATAACGCGCGACAAGTTCTTTTGCCTGCGCCTCGCGTTTTTGCCCAAGGAGGAAAACAAAGTTTGCGCTTTGTCCGGGAGCCAGTTCCAACTGCGTATGCAGGGCGCCGCAGGGGTTTAAATTATAATTTAATGTGCCGCAAAGCCTGCCGTTCTCTACAGATACCGGATTTCCGTAATCGCGGTAATTGCCCAAAAAGCTTGCGCGATCGCCGCAGAAGCTTGCAATCTTTGCACCGGCAAGCCCGAAGAACCTGGTTTCCACGCGGCTTTCGTTGACGGCATTAAGGCAATTTTCATTGATAGTTTGCAGGATGAATTTTTCCTTAAAATATGTGCGTGTTATAAATTGAGTATATTGAAGATTAACCTGATCCTGTTCATAAAAGCTTTCGCATGTAAATTCCGCATAGCCGAATACGGATATTTTCCGCGGCTTTGATCCCTTGTTTTCAACTTTAAACCGCCAAATTTCGTAGTCGGCTCCATGCGGCACATAATAGCTTGCTTCCGAATGAATATCCTTATAATCCGCTTCAATTTGCGTATAGCCCGTCCCGTGACGGCATATCGATTTATATTGATCCAGAGGTTTTCCGACAGGCTGCCATGAAGCAGACCAATAATCCCCGGAATCATCATCGCGCAGATAAATGTAGCGCCCGGGACGATCCTGCTCGTTAAAACGGTAGCGGATCAATCTTCCTGCCGCTCCGCTTTTTACAAAGCTGTAACCGCCTGCATTATTGGAAATAATCGCACCGTATGCCGGAGAACCCAAATAATTGGCCCAGGGTGCGGGAGTATCAGGTTTGTTGATAACATATTCCCTTTTATCAGGATCAAAATAACCATATTGCATAATAGCCTCCATATTGATTTACTATACAGATCATTCTATCATAAAATCAATGGAATTAGATCAAGATGAAGCCTTGTATGAATTTCTGGAAAATGTAAGCGAACCGTTTACTCTGGATGACATTACCATCTATGTGCAGGCTTCCGGCCAAAAACCCGACAAAAAGCTTGCCGCAGAAATAGGCAATTATCTGGATACAAGAAAGATCGCATTTAAACAGGATAGCCGTTATTGGGTTTCCCGCAGAACCTGTTTTGAGCCTGCAGAATTTGTAATAAGCCCTTCGCGGTTAGAATTGCTTAACGGCATATTAATTCCGGGGCACCGGTGCGTTCCGTTTGCAAATCCCTTAACTCTTCCGCACCGTTACAAGTTTTTCTATAAAGGCAATCCTGTTCCTGTAACAACTACCGAAGCGCCGCCTGAGGAACTGTATCCGTTTTATTGCATTTACGGCGAAGAGTTTGCACCCCAGTATATTGCAAGAGACAACAATGAAAATGAAGATGCATACAACGCCGACCCCTACGAAGATCCGCCGGAAGTATCGATACACACGCTGGATATGCGCGCCATATACCGTGAAAGTTCTTTTGTGCCGGGCGACCGTTTCATAGTACGCACGATAAACTGGAAAGAGTGCCTTTATGAGCTTGAAAAAGCGGGGAAGGACGAATGGCAGCGCGCCGATTTGGATGAGTGGCTTGAAGCTGCCGAAAGCGGTTTTGAAGACAGTTTTGCCATGCTTGGTCCCGGAGCAAGCACAGAGGAGCAAATCGCATTTGCATACTGGTTCGTCGGCAAGCGCATGAGGGGAGTTCCCGCATATTCTCTGGAGGAATTTCTTTATGAAAAAACAAACCGCGTAGATATAGTTCCCTACGGCATTGAAACGCGCTTTTGGTTTGCAGGCAAGGAAATTCCAGACAACAAGAACCTTCAAAATTACATTGTCCCGCCGGACAGGACATTTATAGAAGAGCTTCTGTTTCAAAAGAACATTCCAATTTCCGAGTTTGTCATTCTTTCCTATATAAGGGACGCTTTTTTCAGGAATGAAAAAGATATTGATCTTGTGATAAACCGCCTGATTCCGCCTGTCATTCATCTTGATGAAGCCGAATGGGATCTGCTGGCGGATTATATCTTTGACAGTATGGATGATTTTTACAAAAGCTATTCGTTGTTTTTGGATCAGGGCGCAGGCCCTGTCCGCCAGCGCGTTGCAGAATTGCATACGGCTGTTATTGAACTGTCTGTTAAATTGCAAAAAGGAGAAATCGAAAGCGTATGGCTGCCAAGGCATACCTTTATAGTGCTCTCTCAAATTCAGGGGCATGCGGCCGCCTTGCTTGAGGATCTTGCTTTTGACGATTCTCCAGGAAATTCTGAAATTACCGCAATGGAAAATTCTCTGGACAGTATGATAGATACTTATTCCGATATTAAAGAGCTTATAAATACCGCCATGGATAATTTCAGAAGAAGTAACCTTACTTTGATTCAGGGAGGAAAATTATCCGGACAGCCGCGGACGAAATTATGGCGGATGGTGCAGATCAGTATCTCCGGGCTTGATGTATGGAGAAGGGTAATTATATCCCAGGAATGCACGATGGAAGAAATGCACCGGATAATTCAGGTAAGCATGAACTGGAAAAACGATTTACGTTTTCGTTTTTACACAGAAACTCCGGAAGGCGGCAAGGAATATCTGCATGATAAAATAATGCTGGGCGATATTGATTTTCACGGTAAAAAAGAAATCATTTACGAATACGGCCCAAAGTGGAATGTTAAAGTTATTATCATGTCGTCATATCAGCCTGCCAAAAACGAAGTAAGGCGTTTTGTCGCCGGTGACGGCGCTGCGCCTCCTGAGCAGGTTGACGGTCCCCGCCATTTCAGAAGGCTGCTTGGGTATCTGGAAGCGGGCAGCAGTGTTGACAGGCAGTCGGCGCAGCATGAACTGGGAGCCGGATTTACGCCGGATGCTTTTGACCTTGACGGAATAAACCGGAATCTGCGGGAAATATTTCCGTCTTGATTTTTAAATCTGCGTTACAATCAATCCAATAATAATACCGAATAATGCTACTATGGATGCGGTGCGGTTTTTTGTCATAATAATTGACTGCGGAATTATTTCGCCGAAAACAATGTAGAGCATCGCGCCGCCTGCGGCGGAAAGCGACAGTGCAATTGCCGTGTTGGAAATGCTTCCGATGAGAATACCTGTTATGCCGCCAAGGAGCGTTGTTGCGCCTGCCAAAGATGTTAAAAATATCGCCTTCCATTTATTTACTCCGCCTGCAAGCAGGGGAGCGGCAACTGCCATTCCTTCCGGAATATTGTGTATCGCTATCATGATTGCCAAAAGCGCGCCCAGCCTTATGTCATAACTGCCGCTTGCGCCGATTGCAATTCCCTCCGGAACATTGTGCAGGGCAATTGCAAAAAGCATCAGCATTCCCGAACGAAGCATCCTTGTAGGATTGTTGATTAATCCGCTTTCATGATAAAGCTCTTCGTGCGTAAAATGAATTTTTAGATTGTCTTCCCGTGTTTCTGTAATTTTATCAACAAGGCGGTTAAGCATCATAATGACAAGAATGCCGATTACAAGGCCGGATACCGAAACAAGTATACCGCCAAGTTCGAAGGCCTCCGGTACAAGCCCAAAGCAAACTATACTTATCATTACCCCCGCCGCAAATGACAGAAGCCAGCATATCATGTTTTCCAATGGTTTTTTCAGTAATATTGCAGAGATAAGACCGCCAAGCCCCATCCCGCATACACCGGCAACCGCAGAGAATAATAGAATCTGAATCATAACTGTATACTAAGATAAAAATTAATTAATTATAAGCCTCTTTTACCCGGCAGAAGTTTAACCAAGTTTTAACAATTCATTCATTTTTCTTTAACATGATATAAATACTCTTTTCTTAACTTTTTACTTAGGGAGTAAATTATGAAGATTAAAGTTATTGCAGTGTTAATGGCGGCTTTTGTTCTTACAGGCGCATTTGCCGGCGGCGGTCAGGAAGCAGGATCATCAGGATCGGCTTATACAATCGAAGTTGGCGGATCAACTTCGGTAACTCCGTTAATGGAAATGTTTGCAGCAGAATATGCAAAAGTAAAACCTAATATCAAGGTAAACATTAACGGAACAGGTTCCGGCGACGGTATCACAAATGCAGGCGTCACCTACCAGATTGGCATGTCAAGCCGCGAGCTTACACCTGCAGAACAGGGAAGGGGATTAAGGGCCGAAATCGTAGCCATCGACGGCATTGCAGTTATCGTGAACAGGAATAACAGCGTATCAAATCTCACAGTTGATCAGATTCGCGGTATCTACACCGGCACAATCACCAACTGGAGCCAGGTTGGCGGCGCTAATGCCCCGATTGCGGTTGTAAGCCGCGAAGCAGGTTCCGGAACAAGGGGAGCGTTTGAAGAAATTGTTGGTTTCCAGGGCAGGCTTGTCGCAGGAGCCAATGAATCAACAAGTACAGGCGCAATCAAAGCCGGTATCGTTCAAAACCCCAATGCCATCGGTTATATTTCTCTTGGTTCGGTAGATGATACAATCAAGGCCATTTCTGTAGGCGGAGTTGCTCCTACAAGCGCGAATGTTGTAAGCGGTACTTACAGAGTTGCCCGTCCCTTTATCGTTCTTGCCGGAAATAATCTCCATGCCGAAAGCAGGGCGTTTATTGAGTGGATGCTTAGCTCTGCAGGTCAGGCTATTGTCCGCAGCAGCTGGATTCCTGTAAGATAGATTTTTCTGTATCGCCGGATTTAGCATGAATCGAAAAATAACAGATGTTTTTTTTAAGCATCTGGTCAGCATTGTGGCTCTCTTTTCTGTACTGGCATTGGGAGCCATTTTGCTGTTTGTCTTTGCGCAGGGCGGCATGCCCTTTTTTACATCTACACATTCAAATGTCAGGCTTGTTGCCCAGCGGATTGATGAAATGACCGTAAACGGCACATTTTATAAAGAGCATAATACATTTATAGATATTCCAGGGAATACTGATTTTATTTCGATTCGTATTCATTCCGAAGATGAAGATAAATTGCTGGAAATAAAAATTGACAATTACGAAAAAGATGCGGAAAAAATGCTTTCATTTTCGTATAACGGCGAAGTAAATATTACATATCCTGAAGGTTATGTGTATACAGTCAGCTGGCCGTCAGCCATTCCGTCTTTAGCGCAGAGAATCCATGTCATTCTTCCGGAGCCGCCGTACGGTTTTGGAAAATTTATAAGCGGGCTTGAGTGGCGCCCGGACAGGGATAAGGTTTTCGGGATATTCCCGATGATTGTAGGAACTTTAATAGCAAGCTTTGGCGCCATTTTACTTGGAGTTCCGGTTGCATTGCTGTGCGCTCTTTTTATGGCGGAGTTTCTTAAACCAAAACCGGCCTCAGTCGTACGCGCCGGCGTTGAACTGCTTGCAGGAATTCCTTCTGTAGTGTACGGATTTTTCGGTCTTATGGTAATAGTTCCGTTTGTGCGGACTGCTTTTAACATACCGTCCGGCAATACGCTTCTTTCCGCCATAATCGTATTGGCCCTGATGATACTGCCGACTGTTATAACAATTGCAGAAACCTCTCTGCGCGCAGTGCCTCTGTCTGTAAGAGAGGCAAGCCTTTCCCTTGGAGCCAGCAGGATGCAGACAGCATGGAGAGTTGTTTTGCCTCACGCAAACTCCGGAGTAATTGCCGGCATTATCCTTGGAATTTCGCGGGCAGTAGGAGAAACAATGGCGGTTATTCTGGTTGCCGGTAATTCGCCTCACCTTACAATTAACCCTCTTTCCAGCGTAAGAACGCTTACTTCCACTATTGCCATGGAGATGGGTTATGCCTCTGGCCGTCACAGCGAGATGCTGTTTTCGATAGGCGTTACTTTATTTTCGATCATTTTGATCCTTAACAGTTTTATTTTATGGTTTAGAAGGCGGATGGACGCTTAGGTATTATGAAACAATTATTAAAAAGAAAAATATGTGACTCGCTGTTATACGGAATCATGGCGGCAACTGCAGCCGGCGTTATTGCAGCTTTGTTATTTGTTATAATTTATATTTTCAGGTCGCAGGCCGGTTTTCTTAATCTGCGTTTTCTTACAAGCGCCGAAACCGGCATACTTCCCATGATTGTAACAACCCTTTATGTGGTGATTGTTTCAATCGCAGTCGCTTTGCCTGTAGGGCTTGCGACTGCAATTTTCTTGAATGAGTATTCCGGCAACTCGTCTTTTATAAGAATCTTAAGGCTTGCGATTGAAACTCTCGCCGGAATCCCCTCTATTATTTACGGCCTTTTCGGGCTTCTTGTGTTCTGCCGTATTTTAAATTTCGGCCAGTCAATAATTGCAGGATCATTTACATTAAGCATAATGATTCTGCCTGTCATTATAAGGACAACAGAGGAATCGTTAAAAGCAATTCCGGATTCATTCAGGGAAGGTTCCCTTGCATTGGGCGCAACAAAATTTCAGACAACAGTGTTTGTTGTTTTGCCGTCGGCTCTCCCCGGGATTTTAACTTCTGTCATTCTTGCCATAGGGCGTGTTGTCGGGGAATCTGCGCCTGTGCTGCTTACAGTCGGCCTTGCAAAAAATATGCCGCGCACCATATTTGAATCAGGCAGGACGCTTACTATTCATCTTTTCTACCTTACAAACGAAGCAGTGCGCCCGGAAGATTTCGGCATTGCATTTGCAACCGCATCCGTACTTGTAATACTGGTTGTGGTTATCAATACCGCAACAAAGATACTAACTTCAAATTTCAGAAAAAGGCTTGGAGATATATGATGAACGACAGAAAAATAGAAGTCCGGAACCTTGATCTTTTTTACGGCGATTTCCAGGCGCTAATAAATGTAAACTTTTCAATTGAAAAGGGAGACGTAGCCGCTCTTATCGGACCCTCAGGCTGCGGCAAATCGACTTTTATCAGAATATTAAACCGCATGAATGATCTTATCCCTTCCTGCCGTATAACAGGAGAAGTTCTACTTGATGGAATGAACATTTACGGCTCAATGGATGTAACGGAACTCCGCAGCCGCATAGGCATGGTTTTCCAAAAGCCCAATCCGTTTAACATGACAGTCTTTGACAATGTCGCGTACGGCAAACGCATGCAGGGTATAAGAGACAAGCGCGTTCTTGCAGACATCGTGGAAACATCGCTGAAAAAAGCCGCGCTCTGGGGCGAAGTAAAGGACAGGCTTAAAAAACCGGCGCAGGCTCTTTCGGGCGGGCAGCAGCAGCGGCTCTGCATTGCAAGGAGTATCGCAATGGAGCCGGAAATAATTCTTATGGACGAGCCGACAAGCGCCCTTGATCCGATTGCCACAGGCCGCATCGAAGAGCTTATCGGGGAGTTAAAAAAAGAATACAGCATTATTCTTGTAACGCATGCAATGCATCAGGCATCCAGGGTCAGTAACAGGACAGCGTTTTTCCTCCTGGGTGAATTAATTGAGTACAATGACACAAAAGAAGTTTTTACAAACCCGCAGGATAAAAGAACAGAAGACTATATTTCCGGAAGATTCGGCTAAAATCATTCTTTAATACCAGACTATATAAACACCTCTTGCAGCTATACCAATAGAAATAAATGATTAAAAATGCTAATTATAATAGTATATAAAACAGTTAAGGTTATTCTGTGGGAAATACAAAAAAAATATTCGCAATAGCGGTTCCAATCATTATTCAGCAGTTTAGCATTCACATTCAGATTTGGGTTGACAGAGCTATGCTCGGGCAGATTAATCCTGAATTCTTCTCCGCTATTGGCAATTCTCTTGTTCCTTACAATGCAGTAACTTTTATTATTTTCGGCATATGCTCGGGAACAACAATCCTGGTTGCTCAAAGCATCGGAGCAAAGGACTATGCATTAAGCCGAAGATACGCAGAATGCTCATTTATAGGAAATTCAATATTTCCGGTAATAGCATTCCTGTATTTCTTTTTCTGTTCATCCTGGATGTTTAAAGTGATGGGAGTGCAGCAGCCTATTCTTGAATATGCATCAAATTATATAAGAATCATATCCTTTAGTTTATTTATTCTGGGGATTGCATCTACATGCGGATCCATTTTACAGGGTATTGGATTTACCAAGATGATAATGGTTGCCGGCATTATCAGCAATGTTTTAAATATTCTGCTGGACTGGATTTTAATTTACGGCAAGTTCGGGTTCCCAAGAATGGAGATAGAAGGCGCAGCGCTGGCAACCATAATTTCCAATTCCGCTGCAATTCCGTTTTTGTTTATCTATATCTTAAAAAGAAAAAAAATCCCGTTTAGGGTAAAACTTGGAAATATTATTAAATTTGATTTTAATTTATATAAAAATGTATTTAAAATAGGACTTCCGTCAGGAGCTGAATTTGCATTTTGGAGTGTAGGAAATTTATTTATAGTTTCATTCCTTAACAGGATAGATATACTTGCAACAGGCATTTATACGCTTGTTTTTTCGCTTAAGTCATTATCGGTTCTGTTATATCTGGGTTTTGGAAAAGCGGCTATGACTCTGGCAGCTCAAAAAACAGGCGGGAATGAACACGATCAGGCGGTTAGCATAGGATTTAAATGTTTGAATTATTCATTAATTATATGCGTTGCTGTAACAATTATATTCTGTATTTTCCCCAAAGGAATATTAGGTATGTTTACATCGGAAGTATCATTTATTTCTTTTGCATCTCCGTTCCTGATATTTTCCGCCTTTATAATGTTTCCGCAGGCGGTGAATATTGTAACAGGTCATGGAATTCGCGGTATGGGAGATACAAAATGGATGTTTTACAGTCAGATTTTCGGCACCGTTCTTGTACCGTCACTTTCTTATGTTCTTATTTTTATTTTTAATCTGGGTCTGTGGGGAGTATTTATAACTTATTTTGCAGACGAGTTTGTCCGCGGCATCATAAATCTTTTAAGGTTTTGGAAGGGAAGAGAAGTCTTTTTGTTAAAACCATTTAAAATTAAAGTATAGGAAAAGTATCAGCCGAATCGTCCTGTTATATAATCGCTTGTCTTGCTGTGCTTCGGGTTCGAGAAAACATCAGTTTTTAATCCTTCTTCTATTAACTGTCCCATCAGCATGAATGCAACCCTGTCCGATATGCGTCCTGCCTGCTGTACATTGTGCGGGGCAATTATAATTGTAAAATGTTTTTTAAGATCGATAAGCGACTCTTCGATCTTCGCTGTTGATATAGGATCGAGCCCCGAACAGGGCCTGTCCAAAAGAATCACTTCGGGCTTAAGCGCCAAAACCCGCGCGATGCAAAGGCGCTGCTGCTGGCCTCCCGATAAACTCATAGCAGGTATTTTAAGCCTGTCTTTAACCTCATCCCATAACACTGCCATGCTTAAGGACTGCTCAACGATATCATCAATATCGTTTTTATTTTTATTGCCGCTTAAGCGCGGGCCGTATGCAATATTGTCAAAAATTGAAACCGGAAGCGGAGTCGGCACGTCAAAAACCATTCCAACTTTCCGGCGCAGCTCTGTTACACTGATGGCAGGATCAAATATATCCAACGCATCCATAAGAATCCCGCCTTCTATGCGCGCCTCAGGATTTAAATCGCAGAGGCGGTTTAGAGTGCGCAATAATGTTGTGATCCCCGAGTTTGCAGGACCGAAAACAGACAGTATCTCATTTGCGCGGATATCGATATTAAGATCGTTTATAACCTGTTTTTGGCCGAAGAAACAATTTAGATTTTTTATTGATATCTTTATTCTTTCTTCCATAATAGTTTACCGGCCCTTTGCCATAAATCTGTTTACCATTGTATTTGCGATAACATTAATCAGGAATATTAAAATTATTAAAAGAGCAGCCGTGCCGTAGGCATTCTCCATGGAAATTCCCTCTACCGCCAATATATAAAAGTGAACAGCCATGCTGCGTGATGATGAAAAAAGCGATGAGGGCATCCGCAGAACCGAGCCTGCGGTGAGAATAACAGCCGCTGTCTCAGCGACACAGCGTCCAACGCTCAGTATAACGCCGTTTACAATCCCCTGAAGCGCCGAAGGAAAAACGACTTTTATGATCGTCTGCCATTTTGTAGCACCAAGTGAAAAGCTCACTTCGCGGTACGAATTGGGAACGGCGCGGATTGCCTCTTCCGATGTACGGATAATAGTGGGCAGGATCATGAATGCCAATGTAAATCCGCCGGATATAATGGAAAAGCCTAACCTTAAATATATTACGAAAAAGATAAAACCAAATAAGCCGTACACAATTGAAGGAATACCCGCAAGAGATTCAGCGCTGAAGCGGATAATGCGCGTTATCATATTTTCTTTTGTATATTCGGCAAGATAGAATGCTGTTCCAATGCCGAAGGGAGCCGCTATTATAATCGCTACAAGGGTTATCAAAATAGTGCCGATTATGGTAGAGGAAATACCGCCTGTGCGTCCCATGCTGCGCGGAATTTCTGTCAGAAAACTCCAGTTTATAATAGGCAGACCCTTTAAAAGTATATAAATGATAATGGCAGTTAAAACGACAAGCACAAAGAGAGCGGAAGACCAAATCAGGGCCTTTGCGATTCTTTCACTTGTGCGCGGGGTAATAAGCATCACTTCTTCCTCGTTATATACTGCGCAGACGCATTCAAAACCATAATGATAACAAACAGCACAATGCCTGTTGCAAAGAGCGCTTCCTGGTGCGGCCCGGATGCGTATCCCATTTCGATGCCGATGTTAGTTGTCAATGTTCTTACAGGATCAAGGATTGATTCAGGAACCGCTACGGCATTGCCCAACACCATAATGACTGCCATCGTCTCTCCGATTGCCCGTCCTATGCCTAAAATGACAGCAGCGACAATCCCTGATTTTGCGGACGGTAAAATAACTGCGTGTATTGTCTGCCAGTGCGTAAGCCCAAGTGCGAGCGCTCCCTCTTTATACTGGCGCGGCAGAGCAAGTATAGATACTTCTGTGATGCTTATAATCGTCGGCAAAACCATGATGGCAAGTATGATGGAGCCGGCAAGTATGCTAAGTCCCGGCCCTCCAAGATAATCGCGTATAAATGGAACAATAAACAATAATCCCCAAAAGCCGTATACAACCGAGGGAATGCCTGCAAGCAATTGTATGGCAGGCCTGAATATGTTTCTTAAAGTTGCCGGCGCAAACTCGGAAAGAAAAATACTGCAGCAGATGCCGATTGGAACTCCGATTAGCGCGGCTCCAAGCGTAACAGTTACGGTTCCGACTATCATTGGGAAAATTCCATATTCGCCGTGACTTGGCGCCCAGGACATGCCAAAAATAAAATTCCATAAACCTGTTTTTGCAATAATCGGCAGGCCGTTAATGATAATAAATACAGTTATAAGCGCCAGTGCTGATATGGATGAAAAGGCAAGAGCAAGCAGAATACGTCCCGGGATGTTTTCCAGCTTTAATTTTTGAAGTCCTTTTCTAATCATCTTGTTATAAGTCCTTCCTGGGTTATTATCCGCTGTCCTTCTGCAGAAAAGATAAACTCAATAAAATCCATTGCAGCGCCTTCTGGCTTGTCTTTGGATACAAACAGGAACTCTCTGTAAAGACTGTAGCTGCCGTTTTGTATATTTTCCTGCGTTGCGGCAATATTATCCAATTGTAATGCTTTTACCGTATTGTCAACCAGTCCCAAAGAGATGAACCCGATTGAATAGGGATCGCCTGCGACCAATTGTCTTACAGTTCCATTGGAGGCCTGAACAATCGCCTTTGGAGTGATCCGCAGATTATCCATTACCATGTCTTCAAAAGCGCTTCTTGTTCCTGAGCCTTCTTCGCGGGCAATGATATGTATTCTGGCGTTATTCCCTCCGAGTGCGCTCCAGTCCTGAATATCGCCTGTATAAATGCTGCGAATTTGGGATAATGTCAAACTGTTAACAGGATTTCCGGGATTAATAATCATGGCAAGTCCGTCCCTGGCTATTCCGGCAGTCCACAAATGCAATTCAGAATCCTTTAAGGCCCGGGAAGTCATTCCAAGCTGTGCAGCTCCGGATTCGACTGCTGTAATGCCGGCAGAAGATCCGCCGCCCTGAATGTCTATCATATAATGGGGATACATTATCATGAACTCTTCCGCCAGCACTTCGACATAGGGCTGCACCGAAGTGGAGCCGGCGATGATTTTGGCCTTCCCTTTTTCGCACGAGAATAAAAGGAGTGTTAAAAGAATCAATGTAAATGAGCAAAATGCTTTCATCAATCTTCCTCCTGCTCTCCTATCCAAACCGGCCTGTTATATAATCTTCTGTGCGCTTGTCTTTGGGGTTTAAGAAAATATCAGATGTTCTTTCGTATTCTACAAGCCTGCCTATTTTTGCCTTGTCTATCATCATAAATGCCGCCATATCGGATACCCTGCGCGCCTGTTCCATGTTATGCGTAACTATGATGATGGTATAATTGCGCGCAAGTTCCATCATAAGCTCTTCTATTTTCATTGTGGATTCCGGATCAAGCGCGCTGCAGGATTCATCCATCAATATAACTTCCGGTTCTACAGCCAGCGCGCGGGCTATGCATAAACGCTGCTGCTGTCCCATGGCAAGGCCAAGGCCGGGTTTGTCAAGACTGTCCTTTACTTCATCCCAGAGCGCCACTTGAGACAAACTCCGTTCAATTATAATTTCCAAATCACGCTTGTTTTTTATTCCGTGGTGCTTGGGGCCGATTATGACATTGTCATATATGCTCATTGGAAAAATGTTCGGTTTCTGAAAGACCATTCCGACCTTTTGCCTGAGATGAACGACATCCGTATTTTTTCCGTAAATTGGAATATCATTTAAAAAAATACTGCCGTCTACTCTGACGCCGGGTATCAGGTCGTTCATGCGGTTAAAAAGACGAAGAAGAGATGATTTGCCGCAGCCCGAAGGTCCTATTATCGCGGTTATTGCGCACTCGGGAATATCAAAAGTAACATCGCCCAAAGCGTGAAAATCGCCGTAGAACAGGTTGACAGATTGCAGTTTCAGCTTGGCATTTGAATCAATCATTACTGGAAGTCATTAAAGCATTTTTTGGAGATAAATTCTACACTGGTTTTTAACCAAATTCTGACAATTCTTTCATTTGAATTTAACATAAAAGAAATACCTTTTTAACAGGTTTTTCAGTAGTCAGTTCGTTAGTCTGGAGAGTATTTATTTCTTTTCGGAGAACTGATAGAGTATAATGATACATAGGGGGGACAACGGTATGGAATCACGAAAATTTTTCACTGAAGAACTGAGCCGCTTACGGCATGATATTTTAGAGATGGCAACCAGGGTTGAAGAAAATCTTGGCAAGGCCCTTGCTGCCCTAAAAACCCGAAACTCCGATCTTGCCAACGAAGTGCGCGTTAATGATACTCAAATAGATTTGCTGCAGGTAAAAATAGAAAACGATGCCGCTATCCTTATTGCCACCCAGCAGCCGGTTGCGCGCGATTTAAGGGAACTTGTAACAATTTTTAAACTAACAACCAGTATTGAAAGAATCGGAGATCATGCTGTGCATCTTGCGCGCGCTGCAAAAAAACTTGCAAAAAGCGAAGATGCGTCTTTCAGGGTGCAGGAAAATCTTGAGAAAATGGCGGAGACAGGACAGAAGATGCTCCGCGCTGCCGCATCCGCTTTTATGGAACAGGATGTAAATGCCGCGCGCACTGCCGCCGCAATGGATGACAAGATTGATACAGAGCATAAGGAACTGACGGAAAAAATATTGAAAGTAATGAAGAAAAATCCTGACAAGGTTAAAAATGCGGTTCAAATACTTCTTACATCAAATCAGCTTGAACGCCTTGGAGATCACATAACAAATATCTGCGAGGCTATTATCTACATGATCGAAGGCAAGCATGAGGAGCTAAATGAGTAAAGCAGTAATCCTGATTATTGAGGATGATCCTGCCATTCAAGAGTTATTGTCTCATGCAATGTCGAGGGAAGGCTGGAAATTATTACAGGTAAAAACCGGAGAAGAAGGAATAAAGATATTAAAATCCAGAACGGTAAACTGTATTCTTTTGGATATAATGCTGCCCGGCATGGATGGTTTTAAAGTTCTAAAAAAAATTAAAGAAATAAGTCAATGTAAAAATATTCCCGTTATTATGACTACGGCAAAGGGCGAGGAATCCGATATTGTTACGGGGCTTGAACTTGGCGCAGATGATTATGTTATAAAACCCTACAGTCCCAAAGTGCTGATTGCAAGAGTGCGGGCGGGACTAAGACGGCAGGAAGAGGGCGTTTCTGATAACCCGGCTAATGTCTGGCAGCAGGGTGAATTAAAGCTTGACGCCGCGCGTCATACGGCATTTTACGGCGGCAGTCAGCTGGATCTTTTTGCTACCGAGTTTGCGCTTTTGAAACATTTTCTTTCAAATCCTGATATTGTTTTTTCGCGTAACCAGATTATTGCAGCAATCAGGGGGCCGGATTATCCTGTTACGGATCGTTCTGTTGATGTGCAAATACTCGGCTTGCGGAAAAAACTCGGGAAAGCCGGAGATATGATCGAAACAATCCGCGGCGTTGGTTACAGATTAAAAGCGCCTGAAGAAACATAGTGAAACAAATAAGGACAGCGCAATGACAATATTCAGAAGAAGCCTTATAACTCTTGGGATTGCAGTTCTGGGATTTTCTGCAATATTTGTGTTATCTGTAATGTTATTCATGAATCATCTTTACTATAGAGTTAACATGACAAATCTTAGAAACACCGCTAAAACAATAATGACGGTAATAGGAAATGAGCGCATAACAGAAATATTTCAGGCGGATGCAGGAATTCAGATTTCGCTTCCGGTAAGCGTTTACGATGCTTACCGGCTTACACTGATTACTCCGTCAGGTTATGTGCTGTGGGATTCTCATATTGCAGACGGACTTGTAAACCACATCGATCGCGAAGAAGTAATTGCGGCGCTGGAAGGCAGAGAAGGAAGTTCGATGCGCGATTCAATCAGCACCAGAATGAAGCGTATTTATTATGCGCTGCCTGTTTATGACAATTTTAACAATATAACAGGCGTGTTCAGGCTTTCTGTTTCCATTCCCGGGTTCGGAGCGCGGGTTTCACCTGTATTCCTTCCGTTTGCAATTTTTATCTGTCTGTTTATAATCGCCGCTTTCTGGTTGATTATCATGTATTCGCGCTCCCTTTCAATGTCGCTGGAAAGGCTTGTAAGCATTGCGCAGACAAGTTCGCTTTTATTATCCGAACCCGAAGCTGTTGAACATGCCGCGCCGGAATTCAGGAGCCTGGAAAAAGCGTTACGCGCAATGACAGAGGAATTAAACCTGCGCCTGATACAGGCAAAATCGGAAGGCAGCCGCCTGGAAGCAATCCTTAACGGAATGTCAGAAGCTGTTTTTGCGATGGATCATGCTTTAAAACTGCACATGGTAAACCCAAGGGCAAGGGAACTTTTCAATCTGGGAAGCCGCAGTATAAAAAATATGTCACTGCTGGAAGCAACGCGTTCCGCGGAACTTGCGGAAATTGCCAAAAAGGCAATTGCATGCGGCGCTCCGTTTGAGACAGAACTTACTTTCCATACAGGTCTTGCGCTCTTGTCAGATTCTGAAACCGGTATAAAGGATGATAAGGACGGGGGCTCCCTTCCGGCAGGAGAAGTTCATTTCCAGGTTTACGCTTCTCCCCTTCATATGGCGCCGGATGCTGCAGGCGTAATTCTTGTTTTACAGGATATCACCCGGCTTGTAAAACTGGAAAAAGTGCGCAAGGATTTTGTCGCAAATGTATCGCATGAATTACGCACACCTATCCAGCTTATCAAGGGATTCTCTGAAACATTGCTTGATACGGCGGATAGTTTTGACGGAAAAAGTAAAAAGCAGGTGCTTCATTTTTCAGAGATCATTTTAAAAAATGCCGGAGTTATGGAAAGCCTTACCAACGAATTACTCGTGCTTGCAGATATAGAAAACAATTCCCCGGTTAACGAGCGGGAACTGAAAGAAGAAGATATAGCATCAATTGTAAATGAAGCAGCCGTTTCTGTAGAACCCTATGCAAAGAAAAAACAAATAGAAATAAATATCAAATGCCAGGATGATCTAAAGGCCAGACTGTTCGGTTCGTTGGTTATTCAGGCATTGATTAATTTATTGGACAATGGCATTAAGTATTCATCGCCCAAATCCGCGCTTTGGTTAAATGCCTTTGTTCAAAACGATGTATTAATTTTTGAAGTACGCGATAAGGGGATAGGCGTTTCATCTGAACATTTGGAAAGGATATTTGAAAGATTTTACCGCGTGGATCGTTCAAGGGGCGCTGCAGACAGCGGTCAAAGAAGCACCGGCCTTGGCTTATCCATTGTCCGGCACATTGCTCTGCTTCACAAGGGAAGCGCCGAAGCGGAAAGCACCGCCGGAAAAGGCTCGGTATTCAGAATAAAAATTCCCTATATATGCTGAATTTAATAACGCCGGATTTCTCCGGCGCTGCAGGCAATTTTATTCGTCATCATCGACATTGATAATTTCGAGTAACTCAACCTCAAATATAAGAGTTGAATAGGGCGGAATTAAGCCCTGAATGCCGTCTCTGCCGTAGGCCAGATTCGAGGGTATGAAAAGCCGGTATACGCTGCTTTCGCTCATCAGCATTATGCCTTCTGTCCAGCCCGGTATGACTAATTCAATAGGTATGTATGCGCCTTCATCTTCTGCTGAGCTGTCAAACAGGCTGCCGTCTATAAATGTTCCTGTATAATTCACCTTTACAACAGCATTACCGGCCGGTTTATCTCCGCTTGTATGTTTAAGGACTTCATATTGAAGGCCGCTTTCCGTTACCCGCACTCCGGTGCGCTGGCTGTTTGTCAGAAGAAATTCTTCTTCAAGCCTGCGGTTTTCTTCGGTTACCTTATCCATTGCAATATGCAGGGCTGTTTCTACAATCTCCATCGCTTCCTGCTGACTGAACTGAGATTCAATGTTTTCGTCTAACATTGATCTTAATCCTTCGGTAAAGGCAGCATAATCAAAGTCAATCGGCGCTGTGCTTAAGTTGGCTCCGATTATCATTCCAAAGGCGTAACTGACGCGCTCTTTTTCTTCTGCATTTCTGTAATCTTCCTGAATTGCCCTTGCATGTAATGCTGTTGCCGCAAGAAACATGCACAGTATAATTATCAATTTTTTCATTTTTTCTCCCCGCTTATTGTCCCAGGACACTAGCTTTCAGTCTTAATTTCCAGAAGCTCAACATCAAAAACAAGAGTGGCAAAGGGCGGAATTATTGACTGTATGCCTTCTTCGCCGTAACCAAGTTCCGATGGAATATAAAATCTGTATTTGCTTCCCACGCTCATTAGCTGCAACCCTTCGGCCCAGCCGGGAATGATCCAGTTTAATTCAAACTCAGAAGGATATCCCCTTGTATTGGAACTGTCAAAAAATTTTCCGTCTGTGAATTTTCCGTCATAATGCACTACAACAGTATCCATTTCCTTTGGTTTCGGCCCGTTTCCCTCAGTAATAATTTCGTACTGCAAACCGCTGGATGTGATTATTATGCCGGGTTTTCTTGCATTTTCCGCAAGAAAGATAATTTCCTTCTGTCTGGCTTCGGCAAATACCTCTTCCATCATGGCGTCTAATGCCGTATCAAGTATATCTCTTGCGTGTAATATATCAAACCTTGGCTCTCTGCCTGCAATGCCGTCTCTCATGCCTTTGATAAATTCATCGATATTGGGATAGATGCCGTCAGCTTCCAGCCCTTCTTTCAGCCCTGCGCCGATATTTAAACCCAGGGCATATGATGCATCTCTGTCAAAATTCACTTCCCTCTGGGAAGAACCGGAGCCGTTGTTACAGCTTAAAAAAGCAGCCATAGTTAAAACTGTTAAAAATATCTTAAAATTGTACTTCATCTAACAATAATATCTTTTTTTATTTGTTATGAAAAGCCCCAGTGTCCTGTTTTTTTTGTCAAAAAGCTTGTGAAAACCTTAAAAACCCGGGTTTTTACAAGTTAACTATTGTGCGGTTGTGAATTATAGCCGACAATCAATAAATAGGGAGAAGGCAATTGTCTATGGAAAAAAATATACTGAAAAAAATTCTTATTGTAGATGATAATGAAGTTCATCTTGTGATTGCCGAGAATCTTCTTAAGGGACATTATGATGTTACCACCGCAAAATCGGGAAAAGATGCGTTGATTTTTTTATCCAAAGGGCTTGTTCCCAGTATAATTCTGCTTGATGTATTAATGCCTGAAATGGACGGCTGGGAAACGTATAATAAAATAAAGGGAATAAGTCTTTTACGCAATGTTCCGATTGCATTTCTGACATCGCTGGACGGTGTAAGGGAAAAGCTTTACGCATCAAGAATAGGAGCGGCGGATTTAATCACCAAGCCCTATGAAGCAGGCGAATTGCTGAACAGAATCGAAAAAATACTGGGGAATTAACGCATAACAGCCCCTTTTTTCCGCAATTATAATGTTTTTGTATATTGAATATACCCCCGATCCGTGTTAAAATCCTCCTATAAAAGTCACCGTAAAAAGCATGAAACCCTGTTTCGTGCCCGGTTTTGATGTGCTGCCTTTCGGCAGCATAATATTAAGCTTAGCAGAGGAATAAAATGGCAGAAAAAAATTATGTTACTATAGAAGGTAACACAGCCGCGGCGCATGTTGCCCATGCGCTAAGCGAAGTAATCGCAATTTATCCGATTACCCCTTCCAGCCAAATGGGAGAACTTTCCGACGAGTTTTCCGCCCAGGGGCGTAAAAATATCTGGGGCGCTGTCCCGGATGTTGTAGAATTACAATCCGAAGCAGGCGCAGCAGCGGCAGTACACGGCGCTCTTACAACCGGCGCTATGTCAACGACCTTTACCGCTTCCCAGGGCTTGCTGCTCATGATTCCAACCATGTACAAGGTAGCCGGGGAACTTACTTCCACGGTATTCCATATTTCCGCCCGCGCTCTTGCAACATCGAGTCTTTGTATTTTCGGTGATCATCAGGATGTTATGGCCTGCCGCCAGACCGGTTGGGGAATGCTGTCCTCGAATAATGTCCAGGAAGTAATGGATTTGGCTATTATTGCCCATGCAAGCACTCTGCGCTCACGGGTTCCCTTCCTGCACTTCTTTGACGGTTTCCGCACCAGCCATGAAATGCAGAAGGTAGAAGAAGCGGATTACGATTTAATGCGCAAAATGATCGATGACGATCTTGTTGCAGAACACCGCAAAAGAGGTCTTACGCCGGAAAAACCAATGATCCGCGGCACATCACAAAACCCGGATACTTATTTCCAGGGACGCGAAGGTGTAAATAAGTACTATGAAGCCTGCGCAGGAATTGTCCAGGCGGAAATGGATAAATACGCAAAATTGACGGGCCGCGCTTATCGTATCTTTGATTACTACGGCGCGCCTGACGCGGAAAAAGTTATCATTATAATGGGCTCCGGCGCCGACACCGTTGAAGAGACAATCGACTTCCTGAACGGCAAGGGCGAAAAAACAGGTATGGTAAAAGTGCGCCTGTTCCGTCCCTTTGACGCAAAGGCCTTTGTAAAAGCGCTGCCTTCAACAGTAAAATCAATCGCAGTCCTTGATCGCACAAAAGATCCGGGAGCAATTGGCGAGCCTTTATACACTGATATACGTACGGCTATTGCTGAAATGCAGGCCAGCGGCGAATTCAGCGCCAATCCGCTTGTTTTAGGCGGACGCTATGGTCTTGGCTCAAAAGAATTTACACCAACCATGGTTAGGGCAGTATTTGATAACCTTTCCGGCAAAAAAATCGCCAACTTCATGGTCGGTTTGAAAGATGACGTTCTTGGAAAGAGTCTTGATTATGATCCGGACTTTGTTCTTCCGGATGAAGATGTATACGAAGCTCTCTTCTACGGTCTTGGAGCAGACGGAACAGTCGGCGCAAATAAAAACTCGATTAAAATTATAAGCGAAGCAAAACCAGATCTTAACGTACAGGCATATTTCTCCTATGACTCAAAAAAATCCGGCGGTTTTACTGTTTCTCACCTTCGTTTTGGAAAAGGCAAGATTCGCCGTCCGTATTTTATCAACTCTGCGAACTTCCTTGCTGTACATAAATTCTCCTATATGGAAATGTACAACATGCTTCCAAGAGTAAGAGAAGGCGGAACCTTCCTTCTTAACAGCCCTTATAAGGCAGCTGACGTATGGAAAGAGCTTCCAATCGAAGTCCAGGAAAAAATTATCAGTAAAAAGCTGAAATTCTATGTTATCAATGCTGCAGAAATTGCACGTAACACCGGAATGGGTAACCGCATCAATACAGTTATGCAGGCTGCTTATTTTAAAATTTCCGGCATATTGGCGCAGGACGATGCTGTAACAAGAATGAAACAGCATATCGAATCATCTTACGGAAAAAAGGGTGCCGATGTTGTACAAAAGAACTATGCTACGGTAGAAGCTTCTCTGAACGCTGTAGAAGAAGTAAAGTATTCAACTGCCGACGGCAGCAAGCGTATGAGAAAACCTTTTGCTTCAGCGCAAAAAGATCCTCGCCCGGATGCAGACTGGATTATGGAAACACTTGGAGCAGTATCGTTCCAGTTCGGCGAAACGCTGCCTGTTAGTAAAATCCCCGCAGACGGAACTTTCCCGACTGCTACCAGCCAGTACGAAAAACGCTCTGTTGCAGAGCGCGTACCATTGTGGAATCCAGCTGATTGTACCCAGTGCGGTATTTGTACAGTTGTATGTCCCCATGCCTGTATGAGAATGAAAACCCTTACCAATGATCAGGTGAGCAAAGCGCCCAAGGGTCTTCAGACTGCCGACATAGTAAACAAGAAGGCAGTGCAAGGCGACAAGGCAACACTGGCAATCGCTTACGAAGATTGTTATGAATGCGGCCTTTGTATTACAGCTTGTCCGCAGTGCAAAGAAGACGGCAGCAAGCAGGCTCTTAAATATGTACCGTATTCTGATGCTCCGGATTTCCGCGCTGAGCAGGTTAAGGTTTGGGATTACTTCCTTGGTCTTCCCGACACTCCGATATCAGGCGAGCTAAGCAATGCCTTGTCTCTTGCCTACAAACGCCCCTTGTTTGAATTCTCTGGCGCTTGCGGCGGCTGCGGTGAAACTCCTTATATCAAACTTATGTCCCAGCTCTTCGGCGATCGCGCTCTTATCGGCAATGCTACTGGCTGTTCCTCCATTTACGGCGGAAACCTGCCGACCACTCCGTATTGCCAGAACGCACAGGGACGCGGACCTGTATGGTGTAACAGCTTGTTCGAAGACACCGCAGAATTCGCCTATGGTTTCAGGCTTACCTGTGACAAGCTTGCTGAACATGCCCGTGATATGGCAGTGAGAGCAAAGAACGAAGGTATAGCAGGAGCAATCATTGATAAATTGCTTGCCAATAAACAGGAAGATGATGCGGCTATCGGGGAACAGCGAAAAAATGTTGATGAGTTAAAAGCTGCGCTTGCAAAGGACAGTAAACCCACAGCAAAACTGCTTCTCTCTCTTGCCGATCACTTTATCGCAAAATCTGTATGGGGCTTTGGCGGTGACGGCTGGGCATATGACATTGGTTTCGGCGGCCTTGATCACGTAATTGCATCCGACAGAAATGTAAATCTGCTCTGTATGGATACAGAAGTTTACTCCAACACCGGCGGCCAGATGTCAAAAGCCACACCCGTAGGCTCAATCGCAAAATTTGCCTATAGCGGAAAAAGCATAGGCAAGAAAGACCTTGGCGCGATTGCAATGAGTTACGGCCATGTCTATGTCGCATCGATTTCATTAGGTGCAAATATGCCGCAGACCATCAAGGCCTTCCGTGAAGCGGAATCATACAATGGCCCGTCTCTTATCATTGCCTATTCGCATTGTATCGCCCACGGCATCGATATGAGCAAGGGACTGGAGCAGGGCAAGGCAGCAGTGACATGCGGCTTATGGCCCCTGTACCGTTATGACCCGCGCCTTAAAGATCAGGGAAAGAACCCCTTCCAGCTTGATTCAAAAGATCCGACAACAGCTCTGGAAGATTTTATGTACAAGGAAACCCGCTTCAAGAGCCTTAAAGCCGCAGATCAAACGCGCGCAGATAAATTGCTTGCAATTTCCAAGGCAAATGTTGAACGCAGGTGGAAGGAACTTAAGTACCTGGCGGAAAGACCGTTCTAGTATTAAGCTGAGGATCAGGGAAACCTGATCCTCATGACATTTGCAAACTGACATAAAAGCAGTTGCATGTAACCCGCAAATCTGACTACTTGCAAGAGGTCAGATTTGCGGGTTTTTTATGTTGATAATTCTAAATTTCATAAAACAGGCATATAAGCAATATTGAAAATGATATATATATCATTTTGATCAGATTGCTCAAACGATAACAGCTCCATTTGAAATACTCATTATGAACATTCTGGATACAGATTTGGAGGTCTTAATGGGTCTTAGGATAAAATTAATTTCTATCATTCTTGCAATGCTGACAGTTGTAATTGCTGTTTTATCGGTTTTTACTCTTACGCAATCTGCCGGCTTGCAGACAGAGATGACAATTAAATTTGTTGAAGAAATGGCGGCTGCTCATTCTATAGAAATTCAGCGGCGGATCGAAGCTTTTACAGGTTACGGAAATATTCTTTCAATGATTTTCAGTGATTTTGAAGACATTGCCGAAGATACGCGCAGAGGAAATTATAATGATTTTTTACGGGGCTCAATACAGCAGAATACGGCTATTATGGGAATATGGACAGCATGGCTTCCTAATACAATTGATAACCGCGACGCTGAGCTGGGGCAATATCAGACTTTTTATACAAGAAGGAGAACCGGAAATGTAGAATTGATTTCTGACGGTTATGAAAACTGGCAGAATTTTCTTGCAGAGATGACAAACAAATCCGATATTGCATCTCCTGTATGGAGGGATATTTACGGTTACGGAAATGTTCCTATTGTAGCCGTTATGTATCCGATTAAAAATGCAGGCGGCAAACCGGTTGGCCTTGTCGGCATCAATTATGTCAGTGATATGCAGGAAATAATTGATGAAATTAAGGAATCTATTTTTCACGGACATGGGGCCGCCGGCGTTTACGCAAATGACGGCACAATTGTCGCGCATTTTGACAATTCGCGCGTGCGCGGCAATATCAAAACCAATCCTGCAGAAATAAACGAGCTTGGAAGCGAGCTTGGACGTGTTATGCGTTCAATAGAAAACGGCGGCGAAAACGGCAAGCCGGTTGTTTTAAACAGATATTCCAATATTCTGGAATCTGTTATGCACATGATTTACCAGCCTGTAAAAATTTCCGGAATGGATACTCCCTGGTGTCTTATGATTGCAGTTCCTGTTAACGAGATACAAAGGCCTATCAGGAATATGACGATGGTCTCAATGATTTTCGCAGTGGTTATACTTGCTGCGGCTGCAATTATCACGCTGGTTATCGCCCGGCGTATTGTCAAACCTATTATCAGTGTGACATCTACGCTTAAGGATATATCCGAAGGCGAGGGTGATTTAACAAAAACAATAGATAATAATTCCAAAGACGAGATAGGAGAACTTTCACGTTACTTTAACCTTACCCTGCAAAAAATAAAAGCCCTTGTTCTGGTTATTAAAAATGAAGCGTCAAGGCTGTCAGGCATCGGGCAGGATCTTTCCAGTAACATGAATGAAACCGCCGCCGCTGTAAATCAGATAACAGCAAATATTCAAAGCGTTAAGGGGCGCGTGATCAATCAAAGCGCCAGCGTAAGCCAGACCCATGCGACAATGGAATCGGTTACAGTAAATATCCGCAAGCTTAACAATCATGTCGAAGAACAGAGCTCCTGTGTATCAAGCGCATCCGCTGCAATAGAAGAAATGGTGGCAAACAATCATTCTGTCACAAGAACGCTTATAAAAAATGCAGACAATGTAAAGATATTAAAAGATGCTTCCGAAATCGGGCGTACAGGATTGCAGGAAGTAGCAACTGATATTCAGGAAATAGCCCGTGAATCCGAAGGGCTTTTGGAAATTAACTCTGTAATGGAAAATATTGCAAGCCAGACAAACCTGCTTTCAATGAATGCCGCAATAGAAGCAGCCCACGCAGGAGAAGCAGGCAAGGGTTTTGCCGTAGTCGCCGATGAAATCCGCAAGCTGGCGGAATCATCAAGCGAACAATCAAAAACAATTGGCGTTGTATTAAAAAAAATAAAAGAATCTATCGATAAAATAACAAGATTAACAGATAATGTTCTGAACAAGTTTGAAGATATTGATTTCAGCGTAAATACTGTATCGGAACAGGAAGATATTATACGTAATGCCATGGAAGAACAAAGCGAAGGCAGTAAACAGGTTCTTAGCGGAATAAGTCAGGTAAACGAAATTACACGCGAAGTAAAGAGCGGCTCGCAAGAGATGTTCGAAGGAGCAAAAGAAGTAATCCAGGAAAGCAATAATCTGGAAAGGGTGACTCAGGAAATAACATCAGGCATGAATGAGATGGCATCCGGCGCAGATCAGATTAATGCCGCTGTGCATCAGGTTAACGAAATTTCCATACAAAACCGTGACGGCATTAATGCGCTTATAAAAGAGGTTTCCCGGTTTAAGGTAGAATAATACGCTCTTTTAAGATGCCGAAACTGTAATTAAATGATATAATGTCTTTAGTATTTTTATGCCGGAGAGTTTTATGCCTGTATAAAACTTCATGTTTTTTGTTTTAATTCTAAGGACGGGTTAATGAAGACGGTGTTTGTTGTTGACGATAGTGATACCAACCTTTCGATGGCAGAGGCAGCGCTGGAAAATCAATACCGTGTGATGACAATGCCGTCTGCTGCAAAAATGTTTTCGCTTCTGGAAAAAATAGTCCCGGAATTAATTCTTCTGGATATTGAAATGCCCGAAATGGACGGGTTTGCAGCTTTAAAGAAACTAAAAACCATGCAATCATATGCAGATTTACCGGTAATGTTTCTGACAGGCCGCAATGACCCTGATATAGAAGTGCACGGTTTTGAAATGGGGGCTGTGGATTTTGTTACAAAGCCGTTTTCCGCGCCTGTGCTGCTTAACCGTATAAAAATACATCTTGATATTGACGAAATTATCCGTGAGCGTACAGCGCAGTTTAACAGGCTTCAAAACAGCATAGTATCGGTACTGGCCAATATTGTGGAAAACCGCGACAAGGGAACAGGCGGTCATATTGAGCGCACATCAGCTTATATAAAAATCCTGATTGAACAGATGAAAAAACGCGGAGTATATTCCGAAGAGATTAATGACTGGGATACAGAAAGAATAATTTCTTCAGCGCGCATGCATGATTTGGGAAAAATATCCGTAACCGATATTATCGTAAATAAACCGGGCAGACTTACAGACGATGAATACGAAATAATGAAGACCCACGCGCAGGAAGGCGAGCGTATAATCGACGAAATTATTGCAAAAACCGGCGAAGGTGAATTTTTGCGTAACGCAAGGCTTTTTGCCGGATGTCATCACGAGCGCTGGGACGGCAAGGGGTATCCGCATAAATTAAGGGGAAATGAAATTCCGCTGCAGGGAAGGATAATGGCTATAGTTGATGTTTACGATGCGCTTGTTTCAGAACGTCCGTACAAAAAGGCATTTACGGCGGATGAGGCGGTTGGGATTATTATGCAAAATGCAGGCTCTCATTACGATCCTTTAATTACGGATGTATTCTATGAATCAAAGGATCTGTTTAAGGAAGTAAAGTTAAAACTGGAGATGTAATGACTCAAAACAACGGAAATGATACTGACAGGCGTGATGTTGAGGAACGCCTGCAAATATTGCTCGACGCTGCTCCTTTTTGCGCTTTTTTTTGGGATAAAAATTTAAAAATTATTGAGTGCAATCAGGAAGCGGTAAAAATGTTTAACCTGTCAAGTAAACAGGAATTTATCGAAAAATTTGTACAGCTTTCTCCTGAATATCAGCCTGACGGAATGTCATCAAGGGAGAAGGGCAGTTTGCTTGTAAGAAAGGCGCTGGAAGAAGGCTACAGCCGCTTTGACTGGACGCATCAAAGACTGGATGGTGAAATAATACCCGCCGAAATAACATGCGTCCGCGTAAAACACAAGGGAGACTGGACAGTTACCGAATATATAAGGGATTTGCGCGAGCAAAAAGCAATGATAGCTGAAATGCGCAAAGCGGAAATTGCAGAGGAGAGCAGCAAGGCAAAGAGTGATTTTCTTGCGAAGATGAGCCACGAGATACGCACTCCATGAATGCGATTTTAGGAATTACAGAAATTCAGCTTCAGGATGATGAGCTCCCGCAGTCCACAAAGGAAGCTTTGGAAAGAATCTATAATTCTGCAGATCTTTTACTGGGTATTATAAATGACATACTTGATCTTTCAAAAATTGAAGCAGGCATGCTGGAACTGGTTCCGGTGCAGTTTGATATTGCAAGCCTTATTCATGACACTGTTCAGCTGAACATGATGCGCTATGAGAGCAAGCCCATCGAATTCAAACTGGAATTAAGCGAGAATATTCCTCTCATGTTTTACGGCGATGAACTGCGCCTGAAACAAATTTTAAACAATCTTCTTTCCAACGCATTTAAATATACGCAGGAGGGCATGATAATCCTTACGGTTTCATCTGGACCCTGCGGCAGCGATGCTGATGATGTAATGCTTGTTTTCGGCATCAGCGATACCGGGCAGGGAATGACAGCCGAGCAGGTAAAAAAGCTGGGCAGCGAGTATGCGCGGTTTAACATGGAAGCAAACCGCAAAACGGAAGGAACAGGCCTTGGCATGAATATTACGCGCAACTTGCTGAAAATGATGAACGGCGGTATCCAGATAGAAAGCACGCCGGGCATGGGTTCCACATTTACAGTAAGCGTGCCCATGAAATGCCTTGTTTCAGAGCCCATTGGCAGGGAAATGGCGCGTAACCTGATGAAACTCAACATTGTAAGCGCGCTTAAAATAAAAACTGTGCAGATTAACCGTGAATTTATGCCGTACGGCAATGTCTTAATTGTAGACGATGTAGAAACAAACCTTTATGTTGCAAAGGGGCTTATGTCGCCCTACGGCCTTACCATTGACACCGCAGTAAGCGGATTTGAAGCATTGGATAAAATAAGAGACGGCAGTGTCTATGATATTATTTTTATGGATCACATGATGCCAAAAATGGACGGCATTGAAGCTGCAAAAATTATCCGCAGTCTTGGTTATACAAAACCAATTGTTGCATTGACGGCCAATGCCCTCTCCGGACAGGCGGAATTATTTTTACAGAACGGCTTTGACGATTTTATTTCAAAGCCAATTGATATCCGTCAGTTGAATTTAACTTTAAATAAACTGGTGCGCGACAAGCAGCCTAATGATGTAATTGAAGCGGCGCGTTACCAGAAAGAATACATGATGATGGGATTGAGCCTTACCGATGTAGATCCGCAATTGGCGGAATTTTTTATCCGCGATGCAAAAAAATCCGCTGCGATCATGGAAGCGATATACATAAACAAATGCCGGAGAACCGATGATATTTCCATGTTTATTATTAATATGCATGCAATGAAGAGCGCACTTGCAAATATCAGCGAAGATGAACTTTCCGAAACAGCGGCAAGGCTTGAAGAGGCAGGCCGTGAAAAAAATATAAAAATTATTCTTTCTGAACTCCCTTCGTTTCTGGAATTGCTGTATGCAGTCATTTATAAATTTGAAGCAAAAGAAGAAAAACAAAGGGAAATAAAAGAAGATGCCGAAGGCGGCAGTTCACTGTTAAATGAAAAATTGCGGGAAATAAGGGCTGCATGTTCAGTTTATAATAAAAAAGCCGCAAAAGATTTGCTTGCAGAGCTTAAGGAAAAAGCATGGCCGCAGGAAACGGAGGAATGCCTCAGCGCAATTGCCGGTTTGCTGCTTCACAGCGACTTTGATGATGTGACAAAAATTATAAACGCTTATTTGCAGCAGAACGAATAATTTTTAGAATGTATCTGTCCATTAGTATGTTTTCCATAATGGCAGCAGGAGAGCGAAGCAGCATATCGTATTCCGCTGTAAGCGCAAGGCATGCTTCCGCAGATTCCATATTGTAGTGCCGCGCTGCCATTGCATAATCGCTCTTTGCTTTTGGAGATGACAATCCTATTTTTTTAAGTTCAAAGCTGTCAGGCTGGTATGAATCTCCTGTTTCCAGCAGTGACAGATAATCGCAGAGCTTCCTGAAACACCAGGCAAGTCCTGCAAGAATGCTCTGGGCGCTCTGTTTTGCAGCCAGCATGGCGCCTAACGATTCCAGCGCCTTTGAAAGATCACAGGAAGCAATGCGTGAAAAAAGCGTAAAAGCCGATTCTTCCCTGTTATGGGAAAGCCATTTTTCCGCTTCACCTGGAGACAGGCTGTTTTTCTGTCCTGCCGCTCCTGCAAAATGTATTAAACGCGCGCATTCCCTTCTTAGGGCATCGGTGTTATTTTCTACCAGTTCCAGAATGGTGTCGATGCAATCCTGTTCGATACTATAATTGCTGCGCCTGAAAAATTGCCTTACCCATTCGCTTTTTTCGTTTTCAAACATTTCGTAGAAAATCTGGTGATTGGTTTTTGGCATGCCTGCTTTTAAACAGGCGTCTTCAAGACCGGCGGCAAGTTTTATCTCATCGGAGAGCAGAACAAGCGCTGTACCTGCGTCAAGATTTTTTATACATGATGCGATAAGTTCAGCCTCGTCCTTTTTTTTGACAAGCTCGGCGTTTTTAATAATAATGATGCGCGTATCCGAAAACAGGCTGATGTTCTGAATTATATCAGCAATAATATTGACAGGATTTTCACCTATATAAAAAACGGTTTCTTCTGCGCCCTTAAATTTTTTTCTTATATTGTTTAAGGCATCCAGTTTTTTGCCGAGTTCAGGGCCGAGAAATATATATGCGTTAATTGCTGTTAAAGCCATTATTAATAGGAACGGATTATTGTAAACAGCCGCCCAAGTATTTTTACATCCTGGCTGTACATTGGCTTATAGGCAGGATTTTCCGCCTGTAATTTTATTCTTGTGCTTTCCTTGTAAAATCTTTTAAGCGTTACAGCTTCGTCTATTACTGCCACTGCAATTTCACCGTTACGGACTGTGCTCTGCTTTTCGATTATGGCGGTATCGCCTTCAAGTATGCCGGCGCCCGACATGGAATCGCCTTTTACCTTAAGCGCAAAATATTTTTTATTCTTCTTTAACATGGAACGGTGCATAAGAACATTGCCGTCGAAGTTTTCCTCCGCCAAAAGCGGCACGCCGGCGGCAACGCTGCCAAGAAGCGGTATCTCCATCATGTCTGCATCTTCTGGCCTTTTATGCGTAAGGCCCATTGTCCGCGGCCGTTTATCGGCTAATTTTAAATGGCCTTTTTTCCGTAGAGCGGTTATGTGATCATGCGCTCCCTTAACAGAAATTGAATAATGGTCTGCAATCTCCCTTACTGTCGGCGGATACGAATGACTTTTAATGTAATCAGCGATAAAGGAGAGGACTTGCTTTTGGCGATCTGTCAACTCTTTCATATATATACCTTATTCCTTATTAGCGGCTGTAATATTATATCTTCTAAGTTTTGCATGGAGGTTGCTTGGATAAATTCCAATAGCCTCCGCCGTTCTGGATATTATACCATTATTTTTAAAAAGTTGGAACTCCAAATACTGCTTTTCAAAGCTGTCTTTTGCTTCATTATAATTCTGCTCCAAAATACCCGGGGGCAGCGCAGAAAGGTCCGATTGCCTGCTATTTATTGTTTTTTTTGTTTTCTTGTTAAGTAATTTCAGCAATTCATCCCCGGAGATCGTACTTTCCTGATGCATTACAGAAATTCTCTCGGAAAGATTTATTAATTCACGGACATTTCCTGGCCATTCATATGAGCTTAGCGTTTCCAGCGCATCTGCTTCCAGGGTCACTTCCTTTTTCAATGTTTTCAAAAAATGGTAAAGCAGTAACGGAATATCTTCCGGACGCTCGCGCAGAGGCGGCACATGAATCGGGATTACATTAAGCCTGAAGAAAAGATCCTGCCTGAATCTTCCTTCTTCACAGGCCTTGTCAAGATCCTGATTTGTAGCGGCAATTATGCGTACATCGGTTTCTATTGTTTTTTCGCCTCCGACACGTTCGATCTTCTGCTCCTGAATCACGCGCAGTACCTTGGCCTGCGCAGAAAGGCTCATATCGCCGATTTCATCAAGCAGAAGGCTTCCCCCGTGCGCAAGTTCAAACCGTCCTTTGCGCGCAGTAATTGCGTCCGTAAAAGCGCCTTTTTCGTGGCCGAAAAGTTCGCTCTCTATAAGGCTTTCCGGAATAGCTGCGCAATTAATATCGATAAAAGGGTTTTCCGCGCGCGCGGAAAACATGTGAATTGCCCTTGCGATTATTTCTTTTCCTGCGCCGTTCTCGCCTGTTATTAAAATCCGCGCATCGCTTTCGGCAGCCTGCTTTACTGTTTCGCGGATATTACTGATGGCAGCGCTTGTTCCGATTATATCTTCGCTTGCGCTGCGGTTTAATTTTTTTAAGTTTTTATTTTCTTCGCGCAGTTTTTTGATGGCAAATGCATTCCTGCAGACTGTAAGAACTTTTTCAAGCGATAAGGGTTTTTCCAGAAAATCGAAAGCGCCGAGTTTGACGGCGCGCACCGCCATGTCAATGTTTGCATGACCCGATATCATTATAATTTCTATCGCAGGCCATTCTTTCCGTATTTTTTCCAGCGCCTCAATGCCGCCGAGTTTCGGAAGCAGGACATCCAGGAAAATTAAATCTATAACTTCCCTCTTAAGCGTTTCCATACCGGCCAGCGCATCATCTGAAGTAAAAACCTTATATTTCTCATCTTCCAGAATTGAAGCAAGAGTAAGCCTGATGCCCGGTTCATCGTCAATGATTAATATTGTCGGCATTGCAGTCAGTCTCCGGTAAAAAAAATATAAAGCGGAACGAAACCGCCGAAAATCAGGCTAAAGGTATATCAATATAAAAAGTTGTACCCATGCCTTCCGCAGAATCAAACCAGATTGCGCCGCCATGATCGGTTACGATTCGTTCAATAATCGGAAGTCCCAACCCTGTGCCGGATGCTTTTGTTGTATAGTAGGGAGTAAAAATGCGCTGTCCTTCATCGGCATTAATGCCTTTGCCGGAATCCTTGATGCTTATCCTACAATAACAGACTTCCCGTTTTTTTACAAGGTCTGCGCGTATTTCAATAAGGCCGCTGCCTTCCATTGCATCAATTGCGTTAACTAAAAGATTTGTAAAAATTTGCGAAAGACGGTGTTTATCTATTTTCATTTCTGCGTCTATTTTTATATGTTCAGTATCGAATTTTACATTCGGATACGAACTTGCATATGCGTTAATTGCTCCGTCCAGAGGTTCGCGCAGACTTGTCAATGAATTGGACGGTTCCATCGGTTTTGACAATGTCCTGAATTCGTTTAACAGGACGGAAAGCCCCTCAGTCTCCCGGATGATTGCCATCATCGAACTTTCCAGTATCTCACCGACATCACTTGGGCTGTTGTGCCATCTTCGCAGCACGCGTTCTGCGGAAAGTTTTATCGGCGTAAGAGGATTTTTTATTTCATGCGCAAGCTGCTGCGCCATATTCTGCCAGATTGATATTTTTTCGCTTCTTATAAGCGCGGCGCGGGATTTTTCCAAATCCTGCACCATGGAGTTAAATGAACTGATTAGAATGCCAAGCTCATCGCTGCGGCGTGTAAGAATTTGAATGGAAAAATCCCCTTCGGCAACCCGCTGAGTCGCCGATGTCAATTCCACAATAGGGTGGGTTACCCTTCTTGTAAACGAGATTGCAATAATCGCCGTCATTAAAAGCGTGGGAAGGAAAAATACAACATAATAATATATAAGAAGAGGGCGCATGTTTCTTCTTAATTCATTAACTGTTTCAAAACGCTCCGCCTGATTTTCCAGGGCGGATCTGCCGCGGTCAAAATCATCGCCGAGATTGTAGCTGATTACCCGGACAGCATTCTGCGGCAGCCTTTGCACATAACGAATTGTCCCCTGATCCCTTGGCATTTCCCTTAATGGAAATCCGCTCTCTGTTGACGGAGGATAATCCAGCATGAGCGTCTCATTGCCTGTGAATGAACTTTCTGTCCAGTCTGCATTGTCATCCGGCAAACCGCTGAAATGGAAAACCTGAATGGATGCAATATCTTTACTGGATAAATCATTTTGCTTTATTATGTTTTCAAACCGTTCCAGATGAAGCAGATAATTATCTGCGACAAAACTGTTGGCGGCTCTTGTTGCCGCTGCGGCATCTATGCTGTGCCAGAAACGGACAATTTCGTTTAATGCGGCGCTTGTCATAAGAGTTGTCGGCATGACAGCAAATATGACTATAACTGCAAAATAGGCAAGAAGCCTTGCGTTAAATTTGCTTCCCGGGCGGCTTTTAATAAAATCAATTAAAAGATGAAAAACCGAAAATCCAAAAACAATCATTAGCACTGCAGGAATTGTAAAAAATACAATCAAGTGCATGCGATCCGGCACATTGCCGTCCTGGAGAGTATCAATAAAAAAATTACGCGAAAAAAGAAATGAAAGGACGCAAAGAAGCGAATAAATTAGAACAAGAATACGCACATGTATTATCGGATATTCAGGATGACCGCCTGATTTTTTGAATTTACCCATTTAACAGCTTTGTCCTTTTTCTGTTCCGCAAATTGAATATTTAATTCATTCTTCTTCAAATTTGGATTCAAATAATTTTACAAGCGCTTCTACGGCAGTTTCCTCATCTGTTCCCTCGGCGATAATTTTTAATTCCGTTCCGTACGCCGCTCCCAATGTAATAATACCCATGATTGATTTTGCATTAATGCGGTCGGTGCCTTTTTCTATGTAAATATTGGATATAAAATTCTTTGTTGTCTGAACCAATAACGCCGAGGGGCGGGCGTGAATACCGGCTCTGTTTACCACGGTTACTATTTTCTCAGTCATTTTTTATTCCTTATATTCCTCATGTCAAAGCTCCCTATATTACATCGTCATGACCAAAGAAAACCGAGCGGGCGGCGTCGCTTTCGATCCACTTCAGGATATTCTTGTTGAATTCCCTTGCAGCATGATAACCCATCGACTTGAGCCTTTCATTCATCGCGGCGGTTTCAATTATAATAGGGATATTTCGCCCCGGTTTAACGGGTATTGTTAATCTCGGAATAGTCACTCCCAGCAATTCTACTGTATGATCCTCGGCGCCAAGCCGGTCGTAGTTCTTGTCGGAGTCCCATTCCTCAAGTTCAACCACAAGCTGAACTTCCTTACGGTCTCTTATCGCCCTTACTCCGAAAAGGTGGGTGATATTGATGATTCCGGGCCCCCGGATTTCCATATGATGCCCGATTATTTTATTTGCTCCGGCGCCCATCAATATATTTCCGTATATGCAGTTTATTTCCACAACATCGTCGGCCACAAGGCGGTGACCGCGGTGAATGAGTTCCAGGGCTGTCTCGCTCTTGCCGACGCCGGAATCGCCCTGTATCAGAATTCCCAAACCGTAAACCTCTACAAGAACGCCGTGGATAACCTGCCTGAGTGAAAAGATTCTGGAGAGGATCCGCATTAATCTTGCGGTAAAATCGGCTGAGCCTAAATCGGTCAGCAGAATCGGGCATCTGGCATTTTCTGCAATCTCAAAAAAATCCTTATGAGGCGTGTAGTTATGTGTAAAAATACAGCAAGGCATAGTGTAATTAAACATTTCTTTTATGGTGTCGGTTTTGCCCTCGGTTTCCAGCCGCCGTAAAAAAGCCGCTTCCCCGCGCCCGAACAATTGAATCCTCTGGTAGGCAAAATCCTCGAAAAACCCCATAATGGCGCCCATCGGGCGGTTCAGATCAGGGATATCGATAGATCTGCCAAGCCCCTTTCTGCCGCCAATACAGCGCAAATTCAATGAATTGTGCTCTTTGAGATCAAGATCGATTAGGTCGAGTACGGTAAAAACCCTGTCCGCCATATTTCCATTTTAGTACAATTTACAGCACTATTCAATTATATATATAGAGTAACGCTTTGTGTCAGGCACTCATGTTTTATCTCTGGTGCCGAATTAAAGGGTAAACTGCTCGTTTTCAGATTAAGCCGTTAAAATCTGCAAAAACGGATTTGCATTCCATTATTGCAGATTTTGCTTGCTTTTATCATTTTTACATGTTTAAATATGATTATGGCAAAAACATACAAAACACGTACTTTATCCCCATATATCCAGCGTATATCAGATAAATTTAAGGTTTTATTAATAAACGGACCGCGGCAAATAGGTAAAACTACGCTGCTAAAAATAACATCAGAAAATAAACGTAAATATGTAACTCTGGATAACCCCAAGGATTTACTTAAAGCAAAAACTGATCCAAAAGGTTTTCTGGATACCTATGCTCCGCCATGCATTATAGATGAAATACAGTATGCGCCCGAGTTATTTCCATATATAAAGTTAATTGCGGATAAAACAGAAGAACGCGATCTTATTTGGCTGACTGGTTCTCAGCAATATAATTTAATGCAAGGCATTACAGAGTCGCTTGCAGGACGAGTTGTAATAATAGATATGCTTGGTTTTTCAATATATGAACGTGAGGGTAAAGGTGAAAAGCAAAAACCGTTTTTACCGTCACCGGAACCTGCATGTATTTTAAAAAGAAAAAATTCATCAGATACATTTAATGTTATTTGGCAGGGCGCTTTCCCTGATGTTATAAAAGCAGATTCAGAACATTGGGAAGCATTCTATGATTCATATTTACGTACATACATTGAACGTGATGTAAGGCAAATTATTAATATAGGCAGCGAAATCAAATTTATTACTTTTTTAAAAGTAGCGGCAGCGCGAACAGGACAGGAATTGAATCTTGCTAACATGGCTGGTGACGCAGGAATAGATCCAAAAACAGCTGACAAATGGATATCTGTTCTTAAAACATCCGGTTTGGTTTATCTATTGCAGCCTTATTTTAAAAATATTACAAAGCGATTTACAAAACACCCAAAACTATATTTTATGGATACAGGTCTTGCAGCATATCTTGCAGGTTGGACTACACCCAAATCTCTGGAAAACGGCGCGTCTTCGGGCGCATTTTTTGAAACATTTGTAATTACAGAAATTATTAAATCATATTACCACAACGGAAAAAACCCGCAGTTAAATTTTTACAGGGACTCTGACAAAAACGAAATTGATCTTCTTATTTATCAGGACGGAAAATACCACCCTATAGAGATAAAAAAACACGGTACTCCGGGAGCAAGCGATATAAAAGCGTTTGCTGTTTTTGCAAAAAATGAAACGCTTGGATATGGCTGCGAAATTTGCTTAGTTTCTGATTTACAGCCTTTAGCGCCAAATGTCACAGCAATGTCCATTTGGGATATTTAGTAACGCTTTGCGTCAGGCACTCATGTTTTATATCTGACACCACATATGAAATCAACGCTTAAATTTCAATAAAATTCCGCGAATATCCATGGATTTTTGTCCCTAAACCCATATTAATCCATAAAAAGTCCATGCCAATCTGCGGACTAAATCCCTCTTTTACTCCGCAAATATAGCATCCCGCAGTCTCGACAAAGTCCGGTATTTTTCTTATTATAAAAATTAATACTCAGTTAGGAGAATAACCATGCGAGTTTTCAATTTTTCCCCCGGACCGTCTGCGCTTCCATTGCCGGTTCTTGAAAAAGCAGCAATTGAGATGACTGATACTAACGGAACAGGTCAGTCGGTAATGGAAATGAGCCATCGCTCAAAGGATTTTAAACCTATTATCGAAAAAACAGAGTCTCTTTTAAGGGAGTTAATGGGTATCCCTGCCAATTATAAAGTTCTCTTTTTACAGGGCGGCGCTTCATTGCAGTTTTCCATGGTTCCCCTCAATCTTGCAGCAGGGGACGCTCCCGGTAAGGGAAAAAAAGCCGCTTATATTGATACGGGCATTTGGTCTGACAAAGCGATAAAAGAAGGCGCAAAGTATGCCGCCGTAGAAGTAAGGGCTAGTTCCAAGGACAAGGCCTATTCATATATTCCCGCAGCGCCGCAGCCGCAGGCGGATGACGCTTATTATCACATAACATTGAACAACACAATTGTCGGCACAAAATGGGATAAAATTCCGGATACCGGATCTGTTCCGCTTGTTTCGGATATTTCAAGCTGCATCCTTTCTGAACCGATTGATGTGAGCAGGTTCGGCATTCTCTACGCCGGCGCGCAGAAGAATCTTGGCCCTGCCGGGACAACAGTTGTAATTATCCGCGAGGATTTAATCCGCAAAACGCCGGATTGGGTGCCGGTCATGCTCCGGTATGATACTCATGCTGCAGAAGGCTCCATGTATAATACGCCGCCATGCTACGGTATTTATATGATAGGCCTTGTACTGGAATGGATTAAAAATTCAGGCGGCGCAGAAGCAATTGCCGGGATAAACCGCGATAAAGCTGGAATGTTCTATAATTATCTTGAGACTTCAAAAATGTTTTATTCTCCCGTAGAAAAACAGTACCGCAGTTTAATGAATATTCCGTTTATTACAAAAGAGCAGGACGAGGCAAAAAAAACGGAACTGGAATCGCGTTTTGTAAAAGAAGCGGCGGCAGCCGGTCTTGTCAATCTTGCGGGACATCGTCTGGTTGGAGGCATGAGGGCAAGTATTTATAATGCCATGCCTGTGGACGGCGTTAAAGCCTTAATCAGCTTCATGGAAAAATTTGAAAGCTAAATCAGAAAAAGGATGAAAATATGTTTCGTATTCAAACACTAAATAAAATATCGCCGCTGGGGCTGGATCTTTTTCCGCGGGATAAATATGAGATTGCAAGCGATATTGCCAATCCGCATGCGATAATAGTGCGCAGCGCTGATATGAACAATATGGAAATACCTTCCAGCGTGCTTGCAATTGCAAGAGCAGGCGCAGGGTACAACAACATCCCCGTTCCGCGCTGCAGCGAAAGCGGAGTTGTGGTTTTTAACACTCCCGGCGCAAATGCAAATGCCGTTAAAGAACTTGCCATTGCAGCGCTGCTTTTATCTTCGCGCAATATTATCGGCGGCATTAACTGGACTGCATCCGTTGCAGACAGGGCCGATGTTGCAGAGCTTGTAGAAAAAGAGAAATCAAAGTTTACAGGGCCGGAGCTAAAAGGAAAAACTCTTGGAGTAATCGGCCTTGGCGCCATCGGCGTAATGGTTGCAAATGATGCAATGGCTCTTGGGATGAAGGTTATCGGATTCGATCCGTATATTTCAGTTGATGCCGCATGGCATCTTTCCAGCGATGTCGCCCGCGCTGACAGTCTTGAAAGCCTGCTTGTAAAATCGGACTATGTTACTTTGCATATTCCGCAGAGTGAAGCTACAAAGGGTCTTCTGGATGCCGCCAAATTTAAAATTATTAAAAAAGACGCGCGCATTATAAATCTTTCAAGGAATGGCCTTGTAGTAGACAAGGATATCGTTGAAGCGCTGGAATCCGGGAAAATCAGCTGTTATGTTACAGATTTCCCGTCAGCAACAACATTGGCGTGTAAAAAAGTTATCGGCATTCCGCATCTTGGAGCATCTACGCCGGAAGCTGAGGATAACTGCGCGGTAATGGCAGTTCAGCAGATAATCGATTATCTTGAAAACGGGGAGATCCGTAACTCTGTAAATTTCCCGGCCTGCAGGCTTGAACAGCGGTTCCCGCACAGGCTTCTTGTTGTAAACCGGAATATTCCCAACATGGTTGGCCAGATAACCACAAATCTTGCAAGCGCAAACATCAATATTCAGGACTTAATAAATCACCATCGCAATGAATACGGATTCAGCATAATTGATACTGAGCAGCAGATACCTGAATCTGTAATGGAACAGATTCGTAAAGTAAACGGGATAATCAGGGTTCGGTCGATAGAAAGGTAATATTTTTTGGAATCGGCTTTTCAAAGGATAAATATTACATTTGTAATACCTCTTTTTATAGGGGCGCTGTTTTCCTTATTTGCCTGCGTTTTTTTCAGTTCCTCCTATGGTTTGTTTGACAGCGGTGAGACTGCCGCCGTTGATGTTCCTGAAGATGATGATTATTCCCTGCTTTTTGCGGCAACAGATATTATTCCGGATGTTGTCCTGGAATATTACCGTAATCCGGAGTTCAGGATATGGGTAATTGATTTTTTTACAAATATCTGCTCAAACCGTGATATTGCGTATACCATTCTGAACAGCGCGGATGAATTTAATATTCCGCCTGCGTTGGCTTTTGCACTATGCTGGGAAGAAAGCAGATTTAATCCATATGCCATAAACAGACAAAACCGTAATGGGTCAATTGACCGCGGTTTGTTTCAGCTTAATAACCGTTCCTTTCCGCACTTGGAAGTAGCTGCCTTTTTTGATATCGATACAAACGTGCGTCATGGAGTCGGCTATCTGCGGTATTGCCTTGATACCGGCGGCAATGAGATTTCCGCCCTTGCGATGTACAATGCCGGGGCAGGAAGGGTTAGGTCTACAGGCGCGCCGCATGTCACTTTGAATTACACAAGCCGGATTCTGGAGAACCGCAGAAAAATAGAAAGCCGTTTTCATTTACGGCTCATCCGTGAAGAAGAGGTGCGCCTTGTAGAAAGATCATCGCAGGGCGGCGGATTATTCGGCCGTGCGCTTTAGTTAAGTCTGACGCCAGCCTGTAATGGCAGCGCAGTTTTTTAAACGGCGCTGCGCATGATGTAAAGCGGCAGCGCAGTGTTCTTTAAGCGTGTCATCGCAGATTTGCCCGCTCTTTGTCCATGACGGCGCGCCGCTGTGAAAATTTACAGAGACTGTAATCCCTTCTTTTTCCGCCGCTATAATAACTTTTCTAAAGTTTGCAAGAAAGGCCTCATCGTAAATACCCGGCCCTTCATGTTCTATCAATTCCCATTGCAGATTTAACTCAATTGAGTTTACCCCGTCCAGCTTTAACTCTTTGAAACGGCTTTCAGCTTCGGAAGGAGACATTTGCAATTTGTCTGAAAGGTTCATGCAATTATTCTGTTAATATTTCCAGAACTTCCTCTGGTGTTTTGGCTTTTAATATTTCTTCGCGTTTTTCGGCGCTTTTAAAAAGAAGACTGACTTCCGCCAAAAATTGCAAATGAGGTCCTGTTTTTTCTACCGGGGAAAGGGTCATAATAAAGATTCTGCACGGCTGTTTGTCCAGGGAATCAAAATCTACAGGTTTTTCTGAGATACCTATGCAGGCAACCAAATCCTGTGTTGTTGCAGTTTTTCCGTGAGGTATTGCGATTCCATGTTTCATTCCGGTGGACATTTTTTCTTCCCTGTCCATTACCGCCGTTAACGCCGCTTCTCTGTCCTGAATTTTTCCTGTTTTGTAAAGAATATCAAGCAACTCGTTGATTATCTCTTTTTTTGTGGAACCTTTCAGGTTAAGATCGATCGTATCCGTACTAATTACTGTTTTGAGGTTCATGTTATTAATGTAACCCTTAAAATATGAAAAGTCAATAAAAAACTTTTTAGTTTACTGCTCCTGTTTCCATTGGTTTCCTGGCTGTTTTCCTTAGAATCAACATCATAACAATCCCGGCGGCAGCGCAGCCTGATGCGATCACAAAAGCCGGAAACATAAGACTGATGTCGTTAGCTGCAATGTTTTTGTAGTACCCTGCGATTTGCGATGAAACAATCGCTCCAATGCCAAAACCAAGCAGCACAAACCCGTAATTAGTTGCCATGTGTTTTGCGCCGAAAATATCGGCTGTCAGCGAGGGGAAGGTGCTTAACAGTCCGCCGTAGAAAAACCCAATCAAGGCAATCAAGACATAAATCCAGTAACCGTTTACGGCGGTGACAAAAAGTGAAAGAATTGCGCTTCCGGAAAGCAGGATCATTATTGTATTCTTTCTCCCGATTTTATCGGAAACAATGCCCCAAAGAAGGCGGCCGATTGAATTGAACATGGAAATCGCCAGAACTCCGATGGTAGCAGTCTGCGCAAGATCTTTGGCAACAGCGATGGGTTTTGCAAAACCTATCATCATAAGTCCGCCCATGCAGGCAAACATAAAAGCGGCGGTCATCAGATAAAACCGCGGCGACTTAAGCATTTCCGCAGGCGTATGATCTTTAACAGCCTTTAGCGCAGCCTTATTCGGCGCATTGGAACCTGCCGCGTACTGCTGTGAGTACTCTTCGGGAGGGTTCTTCAGAAAAAAGCTTCCCGCTGTGCAAACAACCAGAAAGATTGCGCTCAAGACCATAAAAGTTTTGGGTTCTCCGGCGCCTGCGCCGCCGAAGGCAGTAATCAGGCTCTCAACGATAGGCGTGAAAACAACGCCGCCGAAACCAAGGGCGGAAACGATGATACCCGTGACAAAACCTTTTTTGTGAGGGAACCACTTTTGAGCGCAGGCAATGGTTGTGGAGTATGTAAACCCCATGCCGGCGCCGCCCATGACGCCATAGGTGACCCATAAAAGCCATGAAGTGCCGGCTGTAACAAACGAGGCCAGAAAAAAGCCTGCGCTCAATATTACGCCGCCTGTAAACACGACAATACGGGTAGAATATTTTACAGCCAGCTTTCCGCCAAATACGCTTCCGATGGTCAGTGTTGCAAGCAGAAGCGAAAATGTAAGCCCTGCCGCGGCATTATCGCCGCCGAAGATACTGTTTGCGATACCTGTCTGGAATACGCTCCAGATATAGGCTATGCCGAGGGTGAGTTGAATTGCTATCGCTGCGAACACAGGATAGAAACCTTGCTTTTTCATAAAAGTTCTCCTTGGATTAAATTGAAGCAAAAAAAAACCCGGTGCAACCGTTTTACCGATTGCCCGGGCGTATGCCTTTGCCGTTTTATTACAGCCTCTACACACTCCTGTGGACAACCGTCCGCGTAATGAGAAATAGCGCAATAATAAAAGCCAGAGTTGCTTCGCTTCTAATAAAGCCGTTCAATACGCGATTTTGATTGTTCACTATGGAACCTCCAGGACTGTACCCGAAATACTTCGGTTTGATAACTCTGAATAATTTTTGATATTTTGTCAAGCATACGCATGAATTTTGCGTCTTTTCCAAAAACACTTTTTAAAATTTTCCGCCGTTGGGGCTTTATATTAATGAAAAAATAGTATAAAATATAGTAGTAAACTTTCAAAACCCGGGGCGGGTTTTCAGAAATCATCTTAATTATAGGTAAATAAAGGAGTTTAAAAAGATGAAAAACATGAAAGTAAGAACGAAGCTGATTGTGAGTTTTTTTATTGTTGCCATATTGGCTGTCGCCGTAGGCGTGGTAGGCATTTTCGGTATGCAGCAAATCAGGGATTCCGGTTTTTACATGTACAGAAACATAGTCCGTCCAATGCCGCATTTGTCCTTTGTTGAACAAACTCTTCTAAAGATAAGGATACATGTGCGGGAAATGGTAATAGCATCTATGACAGGCAATTTTACACAAGTTGAAGCAGAATTCCGCAGTATCGAAGGCTATCTGCCGGTACTGGATAGGTACATGGACGCATACAGAGGTTCAGTAAGCGAAGGAGAGGCGACACGCTACTTTGATGAAGCAAGATCTGTGTTTCAGAATGACCTTGTGCCCGTTGTTTTAGGTTTATACGCAGCTTCTCAAACAAACGATGTTCCCAATATTCTAAGAGGGTTAGAAAATTGCAAAGTACACAGCGATATAATCCTTAATAATTACGATAGAAGTTTTGAGTATATGGTAAATACTGCGTCATCGCTTAATGCCAGTTCAACAGAACTGTCGCAGACTTTGCTTGTTACGATAATTATTGCGCTGGCCGTCGCATTTGCCGCTACGATATTCCTTGCATTGTACATATCCGGCATGATAAGCCGGCCTCTTGGCCTTTTGGTCAATGCATTTGAAAAGGTTGCAATCGGTGATTTAACGGAGAAACTTTCAGATGAAGGTAAAGATGAAATTGCCAAAGCTTCCAAAGCCTACAACCAGACAATGGATGAATTCAGCAAAATGATCCACTCGATTATAAGCCAGACAACAGCGCTGTCCAATACAGGCAATGATCTTGCAAGTAATATGAACGAGACTGCCGCTGCGATAAACCAGATCACTACCAATGTCCAGAGCATAAAGACCCGCGTTATAAACCAGAGCGCCAGCGTCAGTGAGACCAATGCGACTATGGAACAGGTTGTTGGAAATATCAACAAGCTTAATGGTCATGTAGAAAACCAAAGCGAAAATGTTTCCCAGGCTTCATCTGCCATTGAACAAATGGTAGCCAATACCCGCTCTGTTACCGAAACTCTTGTTAAGAACAGCGATAATGTAAAAACACTTAAAGAGGCCTCCGATATTGGGCGCTCAGGCCTTTCGGAAGTAGCGGCGGATATTCAGGAAATAGCGCGTGAGTCTGAGGGGTTAATGGAAATAAACTCGGTCATGGAAAATATTGCAAGCCAGACAAACCTGCTTTCAATGAACGCTGCCATCGAAGCGGCTCATGCAGGGGAAGCAGGCAAGGGATTTGCCGTAGTTGCAGATGAAATCCGCAAGCTTGCCGAGAATTCCAGCGAGCAGTCGAAAACAATTAGCACTGTATTAAAAAAGATAAAGAGCTCAATTGACAAGATCACCCGTTCAACACAAAACGTACTGGCAAATTTTGAGGCTATTGACTCAAGCGTCAGGACTGTTGCGGAACAGGAAGAAAATATTCGCAGCGCAATGGAAGAACAGGGAGCGGGCAGCAAACAGGTGCTTGACGGAATCAGTAATGTAAACGAGATAACAAGGCAGGTAAGGAGCGGCTCCCATGAAATGCTTGAAGGAGCAAAGGAAGTTATACAGGAAAGCGTGCATCTTGAAAAAGTGACTCAGGAGATCACTTCAGGCATGAACGAGATGGCTTCCGGCGCTGAGCAAATCAATGTGGCTGTTCATCATGTTAACGAAATTACAATTAAGAACCGTGAAGGAATTGATGTATTAATTAAGGAAGTTTCCCGGTTTAAGGTTTCTTAACGTGAAGCTTCTCTACGAAGGCAAAACAAAAACGGTATTTGCGCTTGACAACGGCAATTATCTTTTAAGGTTTAAAGATGATGTAACCGGAACTGACGGCGTCTTTGATCCCGGAGCAAACACTGTTGGGCTTTCTGTAAAAGGAATGGGCAGGAGCGGACTTATGCTTACTGCTCATTTCTTTGAATTGCTTCACAATAAAGGTATTGCAACGCATTATGTTAAGTCAGACATTGAAAACAGCACAATGGAAGTTCTGCCCGCAGCTTTTTTCGGAAAAGGCATTGAAGTTATTTGCCGTTACAAAGCGGCTGGCAGTTTTATAAGACGTTACGGGCAATATGCGAATGAAGGGCAGGAATTAAACGCGCTTGTAGAGATTACGCTTAAAGACGACAAGCGCGCAGACCCTCCCATTACAAAAGATGCGCTGGCGGTTTTAAATATACTTAATAATGATGAATATGAATATTTAAAAGAGCAAACGCAGAAAATTTGCAAAATAATAAAGGACGAACTTGCAGGATTTGATTGTGAGCTTTATGATATTAAACTTGAGTTTGCAAGAAATAACGGGCGGATTATTTTAATTGACGAAATCTCCGGCGGCAATATGCGTGTTTATAAAAACGGCAGAATTATTGAACCGCTTGAATTATTTAAAATTGTAACCGGAAATGCATCTGCCGGATAAAAAAAACTACTGCCATTCCCAGGGGTCAGAAAAATTATTCATTATAATATTGTGATCCTTGGGATAATCGTAGGAAGTCCATGCTTCATAACTGTCTAAAATTGCCTTGCAATCACCGTCTGATAATGTTTCCATAAACTTTTGGCATTTTTCAATAATACATTCCGGTTTATCCGGAGCAAGCCTTACATATTCTTCCAGTTTTCTCATAGATGGAAACAGGATTTCATTTTCAAGTAAAATTAAGCGGTAAAGATTATATATCATTCCGTCTGCAATGTGGAAACGCATAAATCCTTCAGGTTTACAACACATCCAAAAATAATTGTAATACATTCTTAGAGTGCAATAGAATTTAAATTGTTTGGACGCAGCTTCGTCTTTTTGAAATACAGGAATTTTTTCCGCTAATTCCCTGCAAGCCGGTTCATCACAAAAAAGAGTATGAGCGCATGAAAACATATTCCGCATTGGCTCCGAGCCGCTTTTTTCAAGTTTTACCAAATCTTCATAAGTCATATAATGAATATTAAAATAACCGCCTTCGTAAGTGCATTTACCAAAATAAGTTTCTTCAAGTCCATTATTATTTTTTTTATAGTTGAGATATTCCTGCGATACAACTGCAACTCCGTCTATATCAGAATCAGGGCGCGCGGTTCCGGTAGCGACAGAGCCAATCAGAAACAAGGCCATAATTTCCCGGTTTTCCCGGTAATGTTTAATCATATTTTCTATAGATTCTTTGTGATGCAGGTGCATTTTTTCCCCTTGTTTTTGGATAATAATATAATACTATTGTTAAACGCAAATAACAAACATTTTTGATTTTTATATTGATTTACTGAAAAAAGTCGGAAGGAAAGTATATGGAAAAGACAATAAAAAATTTTACATGAAGTCTTGACATAATACATAACTTGTTATATATTATACATAATAGGTTATGTATATAGGAGGTTTTGAAATGATACATAGAACAGAATTTGACGGTTTGCCCAATGAAATAATGCTTTATGGTACATTATTTTCCTTAAGCAATCGGATACAAACAATAGGCGATGAAGTTTTCCCCGATATAACGATGAAACAGCATTTTATTTTAATGACATTGAACTTGCTTCAAGAAACTAGTCCTAATCTAAAGGAAGTCGCAGAAATTGTCGGATGCTCTTATCAGAATATAAAAAAAATACTGGTTTCTCTTGAAAAAAAGGGATATATAAAAATTGATCGTAACAAAGAAGATAAAAGAGAGTACAAAATAATACTTACAAAAAAAATTAAAAAAGTATCTTCTGATATTGACAGGGAAATAAATGATTTTATGACTTCACTATATAAAGATTTATCAAAGGAAAGCCTTTTAAGCACCATTGCCGTATTAAAGCAGATGGAACTTAACTTGAAATCATTGTCAAAAAATGAGGAATATAATGATAAACCAATTTAGCAGAAAACAACTTTTAATAGTTAATATGACAGCAATAATTTTGTCGAGTATTCTTGCTATTTTTGCCCATGCCTTGTTTCCGGCAGAAGTTAATGACGGTGATTTTGACAGTATATTTGTAAAGGCACTTGGTTTTCCAGTTGTTGCAACGCTTTATTTTCTCATTCTATTTGCCCATTGTACTGCAGTAACAATATATTTTGGAAACAGATCGGCAATTAAAATATCAGGAGTAAAAATTGGGTTTCGGTTTGGGTTATCATTTGCGTTAATTTATATGATTGGTATGCAGGAAATTGTTGTTGAAGCATCACCTGTTTCTTATTGGGGCTTTGATTTTGTTAAATATCAGTTTTTTATGGGATTAGCTGACGCGCTTCCAGTTTTATTTTTGTGTTTGATTATTGGATATATTAACATAAGCAAGAAAGAAGAACATATTTACAAAAATAATATATTAAATAATATTATTTTTATATTTATTATTGCAATAACAATATTAATTACCAGGATTATAGGATATAAAACAGGAATTATTAATAATAATTTTTCACAATATCCAGTACCATGTATAGTATGGACATTATTATTTGGTTTCTTGTTGGGTTTTATATATGTATACATTGAGCCGTTCTTTAAAAATATGAAATATAGAAATGTAAATATAATCTTTCTTACAATCGGGATAAATTGGATTATTTTTAATAGTTTTATAGGATTGATTTTTAAAGGTGTTATGCCGCAAATGCTTTTACGAAGCACCGTTGATATAGTAGTTCTATATTTTACTGTAAAAACATTAGAAATAATAAGAATAAGAAAAAGTACAAATTAAATAGGTATAATATAATGCATTTTACAGGACAAGTATGGAGACCGTCATTTGAAGCAGACAGTTTACTCTTACAGGTTACATCTGGTTGTATGCACAATAAATGCAAATTTTGCAGTTTGTATAAGGGAACGCCATTTAGGATGTCTCCGGAAGTAGAAATTGATATGGATTTGATAGAGTTAAAAAAACCATTTCTTAAAGCAAAACGTGTTTTTCTTACAGGGGCAAACCCTATAGGATTGAGTTTTTATAAACTAAAGACTATCGGAGAAAAAATAAAATCTTTCCTGCCTCATATTGAAAGCGTAGGCGGTTTTGCCAGAATTTCTGACATCAAAAATAAAACACAAGATGAATTAAGCAAACTTTATTCCATAGGTTATAATTATATTTCAATTGGAACGGAAACTGGTGATGATATAACTCTTGCTTATATGAATAAAGGATATACAGCTTCTGATATTGTTGAACAGCTTCATAGGTTAGATAATGCCGGTATTAAATATCATCTTACATATTTGAATGGTCTTTCTGGAAGCGGTAACACCGAGCGCAATGCATTGGAAAGCGCTAAAATATTTAATAAGTCAAATCCGCAAAGTATCAATATCGTAGGTTTAACCATTTTTCCTGAATCAGAATTATATAAAGAAGTAAATGCAGGAAAATATATTCCAGCAAGTGAAACAGAAAAATTATATGAATTACAGAATTTTATAAAAAATATTGATATTACCACAACAATAAATGCAAATACCGTTTCAAATACTGCTCCTTTTGTTGCTAAACTTCCTAAAGATAAAGATGATGTTTTAGAAGCATTGCAAGGAATAATAAATCGTTTTGATGAAGGAATTTTGTCAAATTATAGAAATAGTATAGTATCACTATAATTAAATAATGATGTATATAAATAAGGAAGGAGAAAAAAATAATATTATTAATATTCCAAATTTACTGTCCTTATTAAGGTTTATATTATCATTTTCATTATTATTTATATGGGATATTAAATATTTATTATTTTCAATTATTCTTTTATGCGGATTAACTGATATTATAGATGGGTTTATTGCCAAAAAATTAAATCAAAAAACTGTTATTGGAGCTTGGCTTGATTCAATAGCAGATTTTACATTCTATATTATACTTACACTTTGTGCATTATTTTATGAATCTGATATTTTAATGGAACTAAAATATTATGTAATTATAATTACTTCAATAAAAATAATTTCAATAATAATATGTTTAATAAAATATAGGAAATTTGGATTTTTACATACATTAGGGAATAAAATTACCGGAATAATTCTGTTTATAAATATATGTGTATTTATATTATTTAACAAAAATATTATTTTTATTGGGCTTTGCATTTCTATTATTTTCTCAATTGAAGAATTAATAATAAATATAATTGGAAAAAAATATAATGAAAATGTAAAGGGAATATTTGAAATAATAATAAAAAAATAATGATGCATAGGGGTAAACACACACGTTATATGCCATTTGCGACGGTGTGTATAAAAAATCATACATACTAAAAGTGCTATTGACAAGACCTCTCAGTAGTTCATATAATACATAAATGCTCATACGTATTTTTGGATTCTATTCTCTTTTGGTGCCTAAAGGTACACAAGTTGGTTGTGTAGCTGATGGGAAGTATAAATTCTACAAAAAATCGTATAAAAAGGCATAAAATATGGCGAAGTCATTTTTAGAAGTAAAAGCAGAGTTTGATAAAAAATACTCCACAGCAACAGAATTGGATAATTTTTTGTCAGAACATTTGAATGTTGCAAAAAAATCATTATTAAAGAAAAAAAACGGTAGTAATAATGAGCAGTATTACAAATGGCAACTTTTATATTCTTTGGTTAATTCAGGAATGTACTCTAAAGATTATATTGGAACAGAAATATATTTTCCGAAAGGAAATAAAAATTCTGCACCTATAAAGTTTGATGGAGCTATTTTTGATGATGTAAATTGGTTTGAGTATTATAAGGAATATCATACAAGCAAAAATCAAGAAGCTCTTGATTGGTTAAGAAAACATATTATCGCTGTAATAGAAATAAAAAAAGAAAACAGTAAAGATGTTGAAACAGTTTGGAATCAACAATTAAAACCTGCACTAAAAGAATCAGAAAATGATTTTTGTCTTGGTATTTTGTATGATGCAGAAAGACTATATCTTTTTAAAAAACAAAAAGGTAAGTTTTTAAGACTAAATGAAGGCTACAATACAAAAAAAGAGGAAAGCCAAACTAAGGACTTACAACTACATTTAACGGATTCATACATTACGATACCTACTTACGGGCAGTTATACCAAAAAATTTACAATCCCAAAATAGATCGTAGTAAAAGGACAATTGATGACTTGGAAATTATTAGTGGAGTTTATAGTACACAACTTACAGATGGGATATCTGCAATACTCAGAACAATGGATAAAGTGAGTATGAAAAACCAACGGGGTTATGAAATACTTATACAAATAATCGCATTGAAGATATTTGATGAAAAACGAAGTAATAAAATAAAAGCATTTTTAGATTGGCATAAAACCGATGAAGAAAAAGAGAAAATGGATTTATTATTTTTTGTAACAGAAAAGGAACGAAATTATATTGATTTATCTGATGATAATATTCAGACATTTATTGAAAGAATGAGGCAATTATACAATGAAGCTTCACAGGAATATCAGTTTATTCTAAATAGGGTTGATACAGAAACTATAAATTGGCTGAGAGAAGAACATATAAGAATTATAGCAGAAGCAGTTGAACAATTTCAGGATTATAGCTTTTTTAAATCACACAAGACAGATTTGTACCAAATTGTATTTTATAAATTTGCAAGCGAATTTTCAAAAGTAGAAAAAGGACAATTCTTAACACCAATTCAGATAATTGATTTTCTGGTTCAAATTGTCAATCCTAGAAGTACAGAAAAGATAATTGACCCCACATCAGGAATTGCAGATTTTCTATCTGTTTCTTATGTTAATTCAGATTCAAAATTAGATGATAGTAATATTTACGGCTTGGATAACGATGAACAAATGATTATGCTTGCTCAGCTTAATATGCTATTGAATGGAGATGGAAACGCAAAATTGCAACACAAGTCTGATTTAGGTTCTATAATTTGGAAATTTGACGATAGAGATAACTTGGTAGAATTAAAATCAAAACTTCATAAGGCGGGAAATTGGGATAATTGGAAAACTCAGACCAAACTTAAAAAATTTGATGTTGTTTTGACAAATCCGCCATTTGGAGATGACAGAGCGTTTGAACCAAAAGATTCTAAGGAAAAAGAATTAATGGAATGCTATGAATTATGGAATTTGTATGGAGGAAAAAAAATTGATTTAGGTGTAGTTTTCTTAGAAAACGCTTATCGAATTTTAGATGAAAATGGAAGAATGGGTATTGTGCTTTCCAATTCAATTGCTTCAATTGATACACATAAGCAAGCCAGGAAGTGGCTAATGGACAAAATGAGAATTGTTGCTATTTTCGATTTACCCGCAAATGTTTTTGGAGAAACAGGAGTAAATACTTCTGTTATTGTCGCATATAAACCGAAAGAAAAAGAATTAGTAAAACTTAAGGAGCAAAATTATCAAGTCTTTTTTAAAGCTATTGATAAAGTTGGTTATGAAGTAAAAACAAGTAAACGTGTAAAATATTTTGCACCTATTTATAAGATTAATTACGAAACATTCGAAACAGTTATTGATAATGAAGGACGAGTGGTATTAGATGAAGAATTTACAGGAACAATCCAACACTTCAAAGAATGGTGTAAAGGACAAGAAAAAACACTTCAAGATTTATTCGTAAAAAAGAGATAAGAATGAATAACAGTTATATAAGAACACCCGAATCAATTTCTATAAAAAATATTGAGAAAAAAGGATTTACTCTGTCTTCTTCACAGTATGTGGATTTGATTATGCCCAATAGAAATTATAAACACGTAAGAGATTTCTTATCTCGTCCATTAAAAAGAAGTGACTTGGGAGTTGAAGTTGGCAGTCTTAGCTATATCAACCAATCGCCTTTTTATTTTTTAAGAACAAAAGCATTTCAATCATATTCATTTTTACCAGAAATAACATCTGAATCTGCATTGCCAATTATGCCAAATACTTTTGTAAAACAAAATTTGAAGGAAGGGGATTTACTGATTTCAAAAGACAGCAACATCGGCGAGATTGTAATTTTAGATAAAGATTATAAAAATTTTATGACTTCAGGTGCTATTTATAAGTTACCTGTAAATGAACATAAGTATTATTTACTTGCTTTTATCAAGCATCAAATATTCCTGGAACAGCTAGATTTTATGGTTCCAAAAGGAGCCACAATCCGACATGCAAAAACTATGTTTTTAGATTGTAAAATCCCAATTCCAAAACAAAACACAGCAAAAACAATGAGATTTGTTGAAGTGCTTACTCAAGCAATTATTAATAAAGAAAAACAAATCCAACAAAATCATAAAAAAATATTCGAATTAATAAAAATTGAATTAGATAACAATCAAAAAAATAAAAAATTTAGATTTGAATTCCCCAGTTTAAGAGAATTAGAATTAAATAATCGTCTTGACGCTACTTATTACTCTGAAAAACATAAATATCTAATATTTCCAACGTTGAATTATAAAAACGGCTATTTACCGCTAACTAAGCAAGGATTAGATCTTAAACCAGGACCTAGTTTAGAAATAAGGCTTTTAGGAACACGAATTGATAGCGATAAGTACATCAAAGGTTTTTACAGATTAATAACTCCCAAGCAAATATTGAATTACGGAACTGTTAAAAACTTTGAGTACATAGGAACGCCAAAAAAAATTCCAACTATCCAATATGGAGATATACTATTTGGCGAAAGTGGAACAGGAAGAAGTATGGTTTATTTAGATGATGACAATAATACTATTAACAATGCTCACGCTCATATTTTAAGGCCAATCAAAGAAAAATGTTCTTTAAATAAAACGATTGCAATTCGTTGTATTATGCAATATTATAAGGAAATTGGTATTATTGACTGTATTACAGTAGGTGGGTCAGGCGGACATCTTTCTCCATCTTACTTTGACAGAATATATATACCAACATTTCCTGATGAAATATTAAATAAGATAGCAGAACTTTATCATAAGCCGAGAATAAAATATCCTATAGAAAAATGTACTTTAGATAATTTTTTAGAAATAGACTCAAAATATAATAAAATAGCAGGTATTTACGAACTTGATAAAACAGCAAAACAATTAAAAACAAAACTAAATTTAACTATTGATAATATTGTGAAAGACAAATATGTAAAAATAGATTTTTTTATTCAAATATAGAAAGTGCAAACGGTATATAACACACGATTAACACTACGGGTGCTGTTCGTGCTCTCGGGTTCCATAAATTTCCAGTCGGCGCAAACGCCTTTGTTGCAATTTCTTCTACTACATTTTTTTGTGCCCGTAAAATGCTATCGCATTTTCCTCATCGAACACAAAAAAATGTCGTCAATCTAAAACGATTAGCGAAAAAATGCCTGTTAGAGCCAACGTCCTTTGCGGTATTTTGCTCCAGTATATTTTGGGCAGGGGTTAATGCTACGCATAGCTTTATTACCTGCTTCGAGTGTAAGTAACTTATATAAATTGTTACGGGATATATTAATAAATTATATAAACAATAATAAAATAGAAAAATGGAGAATGAAATTGCGTTAATTCCTCTGACAGACAAGGAAATAAATATTTTTGCTAATTGGCTAGATAAAGACTCCATTTAAAAATGGTTTTGTCCCGATGGAGAAGAAGAAAGAGAAGCCTGGCTGGATGAAGTAAAAAATAAAAATAACAAATATAATCACATGAAGCATTTTTTGTTAATTATGGCAATAAAAAATTGGTTATTGCGTATGTATGGATTATCATTTTAAGCAGGAATATTCAAAGGATGCATATGAAATAGGTTTTTGTATCGGTGAAGAAGAGTATTTGAATAAAGGAATTGGAAAAATAATTATAGAAAAATTGGAAGAGAAAATATCTGAAATGGGCGGGAAAGAAATACTTGCTGATCCTGATGAAGAAAATATAGTTTCAATAAAAACATTTTTGAGTAATGGATTCATAAAAATAAAGAATCATGCGTATGGGAAAAAAATATGAGAAGCAGCAAACTGCAAATAAATTGAGAAATTACCGCCTGGAAAATGCTATTAATTATTCATTTAAATTTTAAAATCATCCAGTTTATACCAGGAATAAAATCTGCCGGATTCAGGAGTAAATTTAAGTACACAAAAATCAGGATCAGTATACGATTTTTGCGGATATGCATCCTTGAATTTATTTTGCCAGTATTTTTCTTTTATTGTCAAATCGGAAATAATTTCCATTTTTCCCTTGAGCATGCAACCCTTCCAGATCAATCTGCGGGTATAAAAATAGACGCTTGCTTTTGGGTTTTTGCTTATTTCAGCAGTAAAATTTGATGAAGTATTTGTGCAAAAATACATTTCGCTTATCGATTCTCTGTGTTTGCCGGGAACTACTGCCTTACTAACAGGGTACCCGTCAGTCCCTGCGCACGATAGAATAAACGTATTAACCTTTTTATACAGTTTTTCAGCTTTTTGTTTTGTTGTCATAATATTCCTTTAATTATACTATAAATATTTTTTAATTCCTATAGATAAATTTACTAAACCTGAAAATCCGGGAACAAAGGAAGCAGATAGAAAAGAACAAAAAAGTTCATTTTTAAATTAATGTGTATTGTATAATAAAAAGTTGTAATGCCAAAAAAAATTATTGGGATATAAATGAAGCTAAAGAACAATTTTCATGTTTTTGCAATGATTACCATTTTATGCTGGTCTTTAGGTTATGTTTTTACAAGATTGGCCTTAAGGTATTTCTCTCCCTTATCTTTAGGATTTTTAAGATACTTTATTGCTTCTGTTTCAATAATAATATTTGCATTAATTATAAAAATTAAAATGCCGGATAAAAATGATATAAAATGGTTTATTCTTTCCGGATTTTTTGGTTTTTTCATTTACATAATAACATTTAATATTGGTTCTGTTAATGTATCTGCATCAACCGGCAGTTTAATAATTTCGGCAACGCCTGTTATTACGGCAATAATGGCTAAAATATTATTCAGGGAAAAATTAAGAATAATTCAATATTTCGCCATAATAATTCAGTTTTTAGGAGTGTGTATTATATTATTATACAATGGAATACTTTCAATAAATATTGGTTTAATATGGCTGATACTTGCAAGTATCTCATTAAGTATTTATAACCTGCTGCAAAGAAAATTAACAAAAACATATTCTGCAAGGCAAGTATCAATATTTAGTATATGGTTTGGTGCAATTTTATTATTAATTTTTCTGCCTAATTCTGTAACAGAAATCGTAGATGTACCGCCGGTACAAATTGTTTATTTATTAATTTTAGGAATATTTGCAGGAGCTGTTGCTTATATTTCCTGGGCCTATGCTTTAAGTAAAGCTGAAAATGTGTCATCAGTAACAAATTATATGTTTTTAACGCCGCTTTTAACAGCATTATTGGGCATATTACTGGCAAATGAAATTCCGGATATTGAAACAATTATTGGCGGAGCAATTATCATAACAGGAATGTTTATATTTAATTTTTATGATAAAATATTTATAAGAAAAAACAAAAATTATATATAATTTTTAAAAGAGGATAAAAAAATGGAAAACAAAAAGAGGCCTATTGGCTGGAATGAAAGACAGAATATGCTGAAAATATTCCAGGAAAATCAAAAAAACTGGACAATATTAATTTGTAAACAAGAAACATTTTTTGAAGGAAAAAACATATTGTTAAAAAATCACAGCTTAGTACATGATAAAAAAGTATATAAAGAAAATGAAAAGACGATTTATGATCTTTTATGGGAAAATTTAAAGCCGGAAACATGTAAAATTATACCTGAGAAAGGAACTTCTATATTATGGAGCATTTGGCATACTACAAGAATTGAGGATCTTATATCAAATTTAATAATTGGAAACAAAGAAACAATATTCAATAAAGAAATGCAATCGCAATTGAATATTAAAATAAAAGATGCAGGAAACTCAATGACAAATACGGAAATTGAATTGCTGAATAATAATATTAATGTGAAAGCATTAAAAGATTACAGAATTAAAGTTGGTAAATCAACAAAAAAAATATTGGAAAATCTTGAATTTAATGATTTAAAAGTAAAAGTAAAGCCTGAACAAATTGAAAAAATTGTACAAAATGGCGGCGTAGTAAATGATCCCAGTTCAATCTGGTTATTAGATTATTGGGGGAATAAAAACATTTTGGGATTATTAAAGGTGCCAATAACGAGCCATCATACAAAATATCACTTTATCCCCTGCTTTGCAATAAAAGAAAAATATAATAAATAAACAAATATTTGTGTACCATAAAAAACAGGTTTTATTTCGCTTAACAAACAAAAACCAAGCCGCTTTTACAGCGGCTCAGTTTCCAGGAATTCCCAATAAGCGCTTTATGTCTTATTGGGAATATTTTAATACTTTACAATAGTAAGATCACTTATATAGAATGTTCCTGTTACAGAACCGAAATGGAAATAAAAACTGGTATCGCCGCCGGAAGGCAATTGGCTGCCGTAAATGGTAAATAGCTGTTTGGTTTCTGTCAGCGTAATGCCTTGCCCCATCCATTGTCCTGTATCGCCGTTCCAATAATATTGAGTATTAATGGCCTTATTGCCGCTTCCGGCTTCGGTTCTTGCGTAGAAACTGTAAACATAACGGGCATTTGGCTCTCTTGTAAAATTAAACCTTGCGTTTGAATGCCAGCTTTCAGTGCCTGCAGATGTTGCTGTAATTATGTATTCACCGCCGGTTATAATATGATTAATCGCAGCAGGCGGCGATGCCCATGTGTTGCCCCATGTAATTGCCAAAGGCGGATTAGTCAAAGTTAAGCCTGCAACACTGATACCGGAAACTGATACATTATGAATCGATGACTGCCCGACATTAAAATTTTCATTTATCATTGTAGTATCCGCTGCCCAGTGAGATGAAGTAAACCCATAAAAATTCCATGAAACAGGCGTACTTGCCGTTTGAGAGGGAACATATATCCACCAATTCATTGCGCTGTCTGTTCTTGGAATAAAAGTTTGTCCAAGTATTTTTCCGCCTGCTAAAACACGTATTCCTATATAACGCAGGTAAGGCGGGGTTGGAGCCAGATTAATTGATCCGCTTAATTTAATTAATCCTAAATCGATGCCGCTGATATCAGCAGATTGAACATTTCTGTATACCCCGGCATCACTGATTGCAAACAAGGGCTCGCTGCCGGCCTGAGTTTCATAGCCTTCAATCCGGAATGAAATTTGCGTGGAAGAACTGAACGGCAATATCGTTGTTGACCATGCAGCGGAATCCCCGGTTATAGGAATGTCTATATCTCTTCTCCAGTTCCCTGATGCATTAACAAGAATTAGTTTGACATGATTTACGTGTGTGTTATCTGCAATGGTTATATTTCCGCTTAAGCTTATACCGCTTGATAATAATTCATAATTTGCATTGATTGTAACATCACCTGAAAATGCAACTTCTGTCGTTAATAATAAAGGATCTGCCGCAGTTCCGCCGGTAACTGTCCATCCGGAAAATTTATAACCTGCAGGAACGGCTGCTGTTACAGTGACAGGCATATTGGAATAGTATTTGCCAGTCCATCTGCCGGATGACATATCCGGGGTTATAGTGTTTAACCTGACAGATGCATTGGGTACAGAGCCTGTGCTGTCTGATGTAACAAGAGTGACATTGGATAAATTGCCTGCAGAGACGCCAATATGACTAAAGTATTCAGGTAAATAAACTTCTGTCATTGCGCTTCTTATGTTCCAAAAGAATGTTTTCATATCATTTATCCAGCTGTCAAAAGGTTTCCATGCCTGGCCGAATCTTGCATAATTTGCCGGCATTAAGGGTCTGTATACAGCTGCCATTTCATCCAATTTTCTTACACAGGCATCATATTCAAAATTCACATTGTACAAGTCCATCATCGTCATAACAAACTGCCGGGAAAAATCATTATTCATAACCAAACTTTGAAATATCCTTGAACTATGATCATCTTTATCAAGAATTCTTCTGAATGCATCTTTATTATCGCCGTGACCTGTAATGCTGCCGTTATCATAAATACCTGAAGATATATCAGTGTCGTACATCATAAAACGCCACTTGCCGTCGCCGTAAGGGCCGGCTTCCGGCGTCCTGACTCTCCACATACGGAAATTATTTTGCGGCCAATCCCAATTGTGTATGTATATCTGCGCGGCAAAATAATCAATATAACTTTGAATATCAACAGTATTGCAAAATATTTCATAGTTCGCCGGTACGGAAAAATCCATATTCTGAAAATCTCTGTATACATTAAAAAAAGCCCAGTCTGTGTTAATTCCTTCGTCTAATTCCCATGGCGTGAAAATGATTACATTGCTTCTGTTTACAGCATAATTTTTATATTCCACATAACGGTCACTGAACCTTTCCTGAATATTGTAAACACCCCAGTATTCGCCGTTCAAATACACAATACCGGGAATTCCGGCTTGTGTGGCAAAATTACGATCTCTGAACAAACTTTGCTGATACACATCACGTAACTTTGTCATTTCCGCATCCTGACCTCCGCTCCTTAGTATAAAGTCTCTGTACCTTGTTGTCGGAGTTCTTCTATCAGCGTTAAATGCGCCGGGGATTAAATGATAATTAAGATCGCTGATTCCGTATTCGCTTCTGAAGTATAGATTAAAACTTTTCTGTCCCTGCGCTCTTGTGTAACCGCCGCGGACACGTATGCCTGCTCCTGTAGAAGCTGCGATGTTCCTTTGTCCGTCAAAAAGCTCAAAACGAATCTCGCGCTCTCTGTCTCTTCCGCTTAAATTAAAATTATATACACTGCCTGTTGAGCTGTCACGTGCAAACCAGCGGTTAGTATCTCTTCCCCGTACATATATGCCGTAAGATTCATCCAGTAAATTATAAGGATCTGTAACAATGGAAATAACCGGATTATTTCCGTATTCAGCCAAATTATCGCCGATGAAAAAAGTTCTGGTTACAGGATCGCTTCGCACGCCGTTGGCGTTTACCGCAACTGCGCGGATAACAGTTGCTTTGGGCACCTGGGCATTGGTTGGGATATATGGATCCGGCATAAATCCTCTTGGATCATCAACGTGACCGAAAAACTTTGCTGTATTTTCCGGCGTTGCCAAAAGATTCGGCTGCCCGTTGCGGTTCTGTACTCTGATAGAGCCATCATATCTGAAAACTCTTCCGTTTCCCTCTTTACTGCGGTCAGGAATACTGCCGTCTATCGAGTAATAGATGACAGTTCCATCCGGTGCAATTAATGTAAGATCGAACTCTTCGGGATATAGCCCGCTGCTTCTGGAAAAGATGGGAGCGTCTATTATACCGGGAATAAAACCGCCGTCTGTAACTGTATCTGCGTCATTGCATGACAAGAATAAGAAGAAAACAGCAGCTAACAGAAAACAGATTGAAAAACAAAGTTTCTTTGCCATAATTTTACCTTTTTTACGGTTATTCAATTATATCGCCGGTAATCGGATTCCAGGCTCCATGTGCAATATTTTTAGGTCTGTTTAATTCAAATTCAGGTGAATAACCTGTTATAACATTGTCGTTTGAATTATTAACAGCGCCGGAACTTCTTGTAACAAAGTTCCAGAATGCGAAGGTAACAAAATCAATCGAATTATTATTGGTATCTTTAAGATTATTCCGGCGCACGCCTACCTGTTTGCTGAAACTTGGTCCAAGTACAGCTTCAAATCCGAGTATAGTATCATTGTTGCCGTTTCTTACGCCAATCATATCAATATAACCTGTTAATTGATCTTGCCCGTCTCCTGTAAAAGGATTTTTTAAATTATTATCAAGCAGCGTCTGACTATTTATAAGAACAACTTTAACCGCGCGGTTACTTAAATAAAAATCAGGGATATTCATGTCGCCTTCATCTTCGCTGAATGATAATGCAGGGTTCGCCATTACAGGTATTGGCGTATTTGCAGGCGTTATTCTGTCCTGTAAATCTGCGCCGCCAAGAACAAGGAAAGAATGGTACGGGGGAATTATTCCTGTCAGATCTATTTTTTTCCACGGGCCGTCTTTTTCACCGGAGACAGCTTCGGGATCGCCTCCTGTGCCTCCCGTGCTAAACCCTGCAGCATATTGCAGGGAATAATTACCTGTCAGCGTTATTGGCTCGCTTGTATTATTGTACAATTCTACAAAACTTTTAGAAATGTTTCCATCGGTGGCTGCGCCGATTTGAAGTATCATTAAACTATTGGTTGATTGAGGCTCTGAAGGTTCTGCAAAGGGATCCCATCCGTCTGCAGTTTCTGTAGAGTTTCTTGGTCTGCGAACTTCCAACTCTTCATCGCTTATACCGTTGTTGGCAGCATATCTTATTGAATCAAAATCGGCTTGATTATTATTTGTATCGGTTAAACTATTGCGGCGGACAGCTTCCGATGCCGAATTCCGGGCAGGCGCGGTTTCAAATCCAAGTATTCTGTCGGGATTAGTAGCATGATTAGGATCGTTTGAAGCGCCAATCATATCAATGTAACCTCTGATTTTTGTTCCCTTACCATCGATATTAAATGGATTCTGGGGCGGATTTAAATTAGCTTCAATTAAAACTGCTTTAAACGATCTGTTGGATAAAGAGAAAAAAGGATTATTTATATCGCCGGAATTTTCAGGAATTACATAACGAGCCCTGTTACTGCCCTCATGATCTCCTAAAATAAGAAAGGATGCTTCAGGCGGTATTATTCCGCTTAGTATTAATTGTCTCCATGGTTTATCTGTATTATTATCAAAACCTTCTTCATTTTGCCGCATTCCATCGGCATAATAAAGATACACGCCTTCTAAATCAACAGGTTCATCGGATACATTATACAATTCCAAAAAAGAGTGAGTTGCACCCTGAGCATCATCAGAAGAACCGTAAGCCTGCAGGATTAGTATTTTTCCTTCAAGTAAACTCGGCTCTTGCATAACAGGATTATCAGGAACATCGCAGCCTGACAGCAGGGTACAGGCTATAATAAAAGGTATTACCGCCAGAATGGTTTTCATTTTCTTCACGATAGGACTCCTTGTACTTAAATAATCTGAATCTGTATAAAAAAAGGAATTGATTTGGCAAGAACCAAATAATTCCGCATGATTTACCGATTATAACATATAAAAAGGGAAATGTGTTCCTGGAGAGACCGTATTTTAACAAAACATAATTAAATATGCAAAAAAGTTCATTAACAGCAATAAATAATTAGTATAGTTATTCCTATTAAATGTTTTAAGTTAAAGAAGTGCTTCCGTACGGAAGACAAAAATTTTTCTGGAGGATTATTTATGGAATCAATTGGACATCTGAATAAAATACAGGAGGTGCGAATTGTAGAAGTTAAACCGTTCAAAGCTATAATTTCCGGCCTTGAAGGTTTTAACACTATTTTTGATAAAGTATTCGGTTCCTTAATGCCGGCCAAAAATCATCTGTTTAAAAAACCTTTTATAACAGGAGAGCCGGTATTTTTTCAGGTTTATTGCCCGCATAATCATGCCTTATGCCCGTCATGCGCAGAGAAATGCCAAATGAAAGGACAATTTGTTTTTGCAGTTGCGGATTCTGTAACCGGAGCTGATGCGGCGCCTTATGACCTTATAACATTTGAAGGCGGATTGTTTGCAGTTGCAACAGTAATTGACGGAGATGAGGAATCAATCGGAAGCGTTGCGGGTAATATAGATAAATGGCTTAAAACAAGCGGATTTACAAATGACAATGATTCAGGCCGCTTAGGCATGACTACAAGAATAAATCCGACAGAAGAAGTCAGATCAGTTCTTGGTTTTAACCAGGAAGATATGTATATACCAATCAAGAAAGTTGAGCTGAAGCTTGAAGCGGCAATAACATTAACTTCATATAATGAGGGCGGTCAAATTATTGATGCAGATTACGCAAAAATTAAAGCCGCGCCGGAAAAAAGTGTTATGCGTATTTTTGTTGAAAATGCGCATCCGGCCGGTCAGGACAGAAGCGGCTGGGGCTGCGGCAGGATTGGAAATTCCGGTAATACCAGTGATGGAATTGAATTTAAGGGCGCTCCTGCAGGCGAGATAAGAGAATACAGCATTCCAGCTGCATTTATAAAAGGTCCTTATACAAATGTCTATAACAATTGTATAATTAACAAGGTTGAGCTTTGGACACCCAGGTAACAATGAAACTGTAAATATAAAAGAGCTGGGGAACCGGCTCTTTTTTCAATTAATAATATGGAACAAAAAAACAGCAAGGAGTTATATTGTGGAATACATTGCAAGCGGCGCGCAGGCAGATATTTATAAAGATGGTTTTAAAGCAATAAAATTATTCAAGTATAATATAAATAAAGAAGAAATAGAATATGAAATAAATTTACAAAAAATGGCTTATGATAAAGGTTTGCCTGTTCCAAAAATATTTGGAATTATTGAAATTGAAAATAAATTTGGAATAGAAATGGAGTATTTGGAAGGGAAAACAATTGGAAATATTATTATGCATGATATTTCAAAATTTGAAGAGTATCTGTTAAAATCAATAGAGATACAAAACGGAATACATAAAATAGAAACAAAAAATATTGTATTAATGAAGGACAGGCTTAAGTATTTTATATTAAAAGCAAAATTAATAAATGAGAACGACAGGGAAAGAATAATTAATGAATTGGAAAATAAAGTATTTGACAATAAATTGTGTCATGGTGATTTTCATTTTATGAACTTAATTCAAACATTGGATGGAATAAAAATAATAGACTGGATTTGCGCTTGTTCCGGAAGCCCTGAAGCAGATATATACAGAACCTATTTATTATATCTGCTTTCCAATAAGGAATTGGCCGGAATATATTTGGATACATATTGTAAAATAATGCAATTGGATAAAAATAATATATTATCATGGGCCTCTATTATTGCAGGAGCAAGATTAGGTGAATATATTAAAGATGAAAATGAAAAAAATATATTATTGAAGATAATAGCAAATTGATTAAAATAATAATAGATAAGCTTATGAATGCGTGTTGGAGTTTTTTGAATATTTATATAATTATAAGTTCTGCGCAGGAATAAACATTTGTTCCGTAAGAATATACAAGACCAGCTGATTTTATATCCAAATATAAATAAAAATTGACATTCAGAATAAAATAATGTAAAATATTGGTATAATATCTATCATTTGTACTTCATACAGATTAGATAGAGGTGAGCGGCCTTGATTAATAGTAAAGATAAAAAACATATACTCATTATCAGCAGCGAACCTCGCATATTGGCCGAAATAAAATCAGAGCTCATGGATCATTTTGACATAAGTATAGCCGCAACAAGTACGGCGGCTCTTTCAGCAATGGAAATGGATGAAATATCAGCTATAGTTATTTGTATTTATGAAAACCGCGAAACAGCGTTTTCTGTATTTAATGATATATTCAATTCAGCTAAAAGAAAAAATATTCCCATTAAATTCTTGTCAGAAAGAGGCAATGACGAGGATGAAATTACCGCATTTGAAATCGGCGCTGTTGATTATTCTGCGAGAAGACGCGGTACTACCAAAGCGTTAGTTGACCGTATAAGGCTTCGGATAAATGCAAGCGAATATGAAAAAAATCATTTTAACCGGAATATCATCCGCTCCGGCGCAAATAAACCTGTAACAATTTTGCATAACAAAACTATTTTAGTTGCCGAAGATGTTGAGCTAAACAGGGATATTATTGCCGCCATGCTTTCTGAAATTGACAGCTTGACTGTTGAGTTTGCGGTAAACGGGAGGGAGGCAGTTGAAAAATTTGAAAAAGATCCCAATCTGTATACCCTTATTTTGATGGATGTTCAAATGCCGGTTATGGACGGGTTAAAGGCAACAAAAGCCATAAGGCGCTTAACCTGTGAAAACGCGCGTGAAATTCCAATTATTGCAGCAACCGCAGATGTTGAAGAAAAAGAAATAAAATTGTGTCTGGAAGCAGGAATGAATGATTATATAGAAAAGCCTATAGTCTATGATAAAATAATTGCCGCAGCCGACAAACATTGCCGGATAAACAAAGCAGGAAACCAGGCATGAAAATAGATGCAAATCTGTTTCTTGGTGATTTTGAAGCAGAAGCAAGAATACATATAGAAAAAATAGAAACGGCATTCCTGGATGTTTCTTTGTTTGCCGGAGATCATAAATTGATGAATTCTGTTTTTCGCGCTGCGCACAGTCTTAAGGGGACGGCCGGATTTTTATCGCTTGATAAAATTGTTGCTGTAACTCATGAACTTGAAGGAGTCCTGCTGCAAATTAAGGATGAGGTTCTGACAATTGATAACGAAATTGCAGATATTGTACTTCAGTGCGTTGATTGCCTGAAAGATTTAGTAGAAAATTTACAGAACGATGAGGCAATTTCCATAAATGAAATCATTGGTACCATAAAAAGATATACTCATGCTGCAAATAGTAATAATAATGATGAAAGTTCCGGGGAAGTAAATATTCCATTTAATTTCAAAGATAATGAGACGGAAAAAATATTAAAAAATATGTCAAAGCACGGGCATAAAATATATTACATAAATATTGGGTTTAACAGGAGTTTGGGCAAGTACTATCATAACCCCAAAGGAATGATAGATAATATTTTTTCTATAGGTTTAATTGTACAAGCTGTCGTCGCAGGCAGCGGCGCTGTTAGCAGCGGCGCTGTAAGCGGCAAAATAATGAAAAATTCTGATACAGCCGTTTTTACCGGTGAACTGATAAAAGCGTTAGAAGAATATGATACTTCTACGATAGAATTTCTTATTACAAGCATTTTGGATTTGGAGCTTTTTTCTATTGCAACCGGAGTAGATAAAAAGCATATACGTCTTTTATCAAAGAAAATTATTTTTGGGGAAGATAAAATCAATGAAAAGACAAAAATATCCGGTCTGGTAAAATCAGGTCAACTGGCTGCAGCGGACAATGATAAAAAAAATAAACCGGCTGCTTTACAGGGAAATAACCTTTCGATCCGTCTTGATATTACAGATATCAATAAATTAATGGATTTAGCTAACGAAATGGTGTTGGCGCGAAATCAGCTTTTCTCTATTGTGGCTGAGCATAAAAAAACTATTCTGGGCCTTACGCCCTTATTGCATGATATAAATTATCTTACAAGTGAAATACATGAAAAAATAATGTTCACAAGAATGCAGCCGATAAGCGTTATATTTAACAAGTTCCCGCGAATGATACGTGACACAGCAAAGGCTCTGAATAAAGATATCGCTGTAAAAATTTTAAGGGACGATGTAACCCTGGATAAATATTTACTGGAAGCTCTTGCCGATCCAATTACGCAGCTTGTTAAAAATTCGGCAGATCACGGCATGGAATCAGCGGAACAGCGCACTGCGGCAGGCAAACCGCAGAAAGGTTCCATCATCCTCAATGCCTATATGCATGACGGTTCTGCAATTATTGAAGTGTCCGATGACGGCGGCGGCATCGATGCAGATGCCTTAAAAAAGAAGGCTGTCGAACAGGGTATAGAGACCGAAGAAAAATTGGCATCAATGCCGAAAAATGAAATATACAATTTAATTTTTAGACCGGGCATTTCCACCGCCAAACAGATAACAAACCTTTCAGGGCGCGGCGTTGGAATGGATATAGTAAAAACAAATATAGAAAAGTCAGGCGGTTTAATCGAGGTAGAATCTGAATTGGGTGTTGGAACAACCGTACGGTTAAAAATGCCGCTTACCCTGTCGATTATAAACACTCTTATAATAAAAATTAATTCCATTTTATACGCAGTACCGGAATTGAATGTGGAACATATAGTGCGGATAAATAATAATTCAAGCTCAAAGCAGCGTATCGAAAAAATAAACAAATCCCTTGTTTTAAGTTTTAACGGGAGAATAATTCCCATTATAACCATGAACGAGATAGAAGCAAAAATCAAAGGCGCTTCCGGCATCCCTGCCGCTAAAGTACTGGAGAAGTGCCTGGCTGCCGGTGTCACAAAATGTCTTATACTAAGAGCAGACGGAAAAAGTTTTGCGCTGTTAATAGACGATGCGGTAGAGACAGAACAAATCCTTGTTAAACCGCTTCCCGTATACTTGCAAAACTGCCCCTGCTATTTATGCGTAACGGTTTTAGGCAGCGGAAGGGCAGTTGCTATTTTGGATGCGGCTGGAATTATGCGGTTCATGAATATAGAAGATAAGGAAAAAGAAGCAGCATTATACAACGGTGCTTCACTCGCACAGCAATTAACCCAGACAGATGAGAAAATGGAAAAAAATAAATATGAAGAAAATGAAAAACAAATAATAATATTTAAATGTTCAGGGACAGAATACTTTGCAGTTGAAACAGTTAACATTTTAAGGATTGAAAGTATTAAAAATAAAGACATTCAGGAAATTAACAAGGAGTGTTTTGTCAATATTGCCGGTGTTACATGGCGTCTGGCAAGGCCTGAAGATTTTGCGCCTGTCACAAAACAGGACTATACTGAAGAAAAACTCTATGTGCTCACTTTAAAAAATAACATATCTCCCATAGGGCTTCTTGTCAGGAACGTGATTGATAAAGCCGAGGGTGAATTTATCCTTGATACTAAACAGCTCTACAGTGATTTTATCTTTGGCACAGGGATCTATAACGAAAAGATACTCATTTTCCTTAATCCTGCTGCTATAACCGGGCATGTGGAAAACGATAAGGAAAGCAAAAAAAATACAGGGAAGGGAAAAAATATATGAGAGGTTTCAGCTTTCTTGTTAACAAAGAATATTTTGCTGTTGATGTAGACCTTGTGCAGAAGGTTACGCAAAAAATGATTATAACGCCGGTTCCCACCGCGCCTGATGAAGTAATAGGCATAGCAAATTTAAAAGGCAGAGTTATCACCATTTTAAGTCTTTACCAGCTGCTGGGACACAAGGAAAGGCGGAATAATGAAGATGTTTCCCGTGCGGTTAAAGCGGTTGTTTTTAAAACACTTTCAGGAAGCGAAGATCAGATAGGTTTGTTAATAGACAAACCGGGTAATTTGATCGACTTAGATGATGATACCATCTACACGCCTTCCCTGCCGACAGGAGCGGAAGAAAGCTTTTTCATTTCAGGAGTTGCAGAACAGGATGACAGGCTTTACAGAATCATAGATATTGATTCCATAATAAACAAGTATAAATCTAAAGGCGAAAAAACGCCGGAACAATATTAAAAGGAGGAATAGAATATGCTGAACAAAATTAATGAGTTAAAAATAAGAACCAAGCTGTTGTTTGCGTTCTTGTTTGTGGCAGTTATCATGTTTAGTACTTCGCTGATATCTGTTATCGATATGAACTCAACGATATCCATAAGTGACGAAAATATTCATAAAGTATTGGATCCCCTTGAACATGTATTAAAAGCCAGAGTAGCAATGGGATATGTTAAACTTAGAGGGCGTGACATTATTTATGAAACCGATTATCAAAAGCGAAATGCAGCATTCAGCGAATTCTTCAATGAAATAGCCGGGATTAAAGAAAGCATGCAGATATTTTCTGATACCATTGAACTTCAGCAAGCCCGCGTACTTTATAATGATTTTGACGGATTGCTGAATTCCTGGGAAGAGCACATGCATAATTATCAGGGTAAATTAAACAGGGGAGAAGAGGCGGGTGAATTTATACTGGAAGTGCTGTCTCCGGTTTCTGACAGATGTATGGATATATTGACTGAGCTGAATATCTTAAGAATAGGTTTAGGAAAAGATATTACATTAAGAAATAAACATAAATCTGAAGTTGGAGTTATAAGGCTTGTTATAATTTCAATTATTGCATTTTCTATAATCGTCTTTTTTGGGATTTACTTTTCCATAGCCGGCAGTAAGCCTATAATGGTCGGTACAGATCTGGTTAAGATTATCGCCGGAGGGGATTTTACCGTAAGGTTCCCTGATAAATACGGCGCAGAGTTTGGACAGTTTTTTGCCGCGTGTAATCAGTTAATTGAATTTAACCGTATTACTATTAACGGCATAAGAGAGACAGCGCAGCAAATGCGGGAAGCAGCCATGAGCCTGCTGGCTGTGTCGTCGCAAATGGAAACAAACAGCAAGGAACTCAACGAAAAAACAGAAGCTGTCAGTACAGTGACAGAAGAATTTTCTGCAGGAATGACGCAGTCGACAAATTCCCTTTCAACAGCAAGCTCGCATATAAGCGCAATGGCGTCTTCAATAGAAGAAATAAACTCTACTATAAGCAATGTGGCGGCAGCGGCAGAAGAAACGAGTATGAGAGTGGATCAGTCAAGCACTCTTGTAGACAGTATACAAAGAAGCATTGTAAATGCATCAGGTTCTGTAAAACATGTATCAAATGCCTTTAACAGTGTGGCAAAGAGTGTTGAGGAAATAAACAAATCCATTATTATGATAAGCGTAAACAGCGTAAATGCCAAAAATAAAATGCTTGACGCGGACAAAAAAGCCAAAAATACCAACGAAATAATACGGCGGCTGGAAACGGCGAGCAGGCAAATTGGAAAGATAGTCAATGTTATTAGTGATATAGCTGATCAAACAAACATGCTTGCATTAAATGCCGCAATAGAAGCGGCAGGCGCAGGGGAAGCGGGCAAGAGTTTTATGATAGTAGCAAACGAAGTTAAAGAACTTGCAAAACAAACTGCCGAAGCTACCGATGAAATCGCCGAGCAGATAGAAAATATGCAAAAGAATATGCCCGAAGCAGTCGGGGCAGTATCGGAAATTACTGCAATAATCAATGATATGACAGATTATATTAATTCATTTGCAAGAGAAACAACCCAATCCAGTGAACGCAGCGATCAGATTGCATTAGAATCCGCTACTGCTGCGCAGAGAATGAGCGAAATTAATTCAGAAATAATCAGTATTTCCGAAAATGCCCAATCAGTAACAAAGACAGTTGTCGAGTCTGCAAAGGGCGTTAACGAAATAGCAAAATCTACAGCCGAGCTTGTTGTCGGAACACAGGAAATAGCGATGAACTCCGAACGCACTTCCAATAATATAAGTGAAATAAACCGCTCAGCAAAAGAAATGGCGATAGGGCTTGTGGATATTTCCAAAAATCTGCAGCTATTAAACGGGGAGGCTGGTGCGGTAAGCAAAAGCGCGAGTTCCACAAAAGAAGCCAGCGAGACTATTCTTAAGATTGCAAGCGGGATGGAAGAGTCTGTTAAAAATTTTAAGACCAGCTGATTATGGATGAAATTAGAGTTTTAATCGCCGATAAATCATCGGTATACACAAAAATGTTTACCCGTGCTGTAACGGAAACAGATAAAAAAATATCTATTTCCTGTGTTACAGACGGCGATGAAGTTCTGGGTTTAATTAACCGCAAAAAATATAATATTATCGTTATTGATGCGGAAATTTCAGAGCCGGGTTTAATGGAACTTATCAATGTTATTTTAATAAAAAACCCCCTTGTCTATATTCTGGTAATAGCAAGACCTTCAGCTGCTGAAGATGATCTGTTCGAAGAGGTATTGTCAAAAGGCGCAACTGAATGTATGACTAAACCGATTTATGACAGCTATACCGAAAACCTTGATATCATAAAAAATAAAATGAATTACTTAATAAAAAAAACAAGACAAAAAAACCGCGTAGAAAAAGAAATAATTCCTTCTGCAGAACCAAGTATAGAGAAAACATCCAAAAAAAATAAATTAAATCCTGAGATTGTTCTTATTGCCGCTTCAACCGGCGGTCCGCTGGCTTTAAACAGTATTTTATCAAACCTGCATAAGGATTTTCCGGTACCTATTCTTATAGTACAGCATATACCGTCATATTTTACTGAAACATTGGCGCAGCATTTAGACAATAAGTCTCAATTAAAAGTAAAAATTGCACAAGACAAAGAAGCTATTAAAGCAGGGAATGTATATTTGGCGCCCGGCGGAATGCACATGAAACTTAATTCAAAAAACAATATAAGGCTTGATGATTCGCCGCCCATCGGAGGGCTTCGTCCTGCTGCCGATGTTCTTTTTGAATCTGCGGCAAAATCATTTTCCGGTTCAGGGGTTTTGGCTGTTATTTTAACGGGAATGGGAAGTGACGGGAAAGAGGGACTTGTCAGTTTAAAGGCTAAACGTGATTGTTTTTGCATTGCGCAAAGCGAGGAAACATGTGTTGTATACGGAATGCCCAGGTGCGTTGTGGAAAGCGGTCTTGCTGACAAGGTTTTGGATCTGGAAAATATTTATCAAGAAATAGAGAGTTTATGCTGTATTCAAACCTGAAGCATGAAGAAACCAGACTTTCGCTGGTTTCCATTAATGAAAGAGAATTTTCACTTCTCAGCGATTATATTATAAGAAATTGCGGGATTGCCATTCCTCCCGAAAAAGCCTATATATTCGAAACAAGACTTTCAAAATATCTGGTCGATGCAGGCGTAAATTCATTTGAAGAGTTATATAGTTATATAATAAAGAAAAATGATCCTGTATTTAATCAAAAAATAATTAATTCCATTACTACGAACGAAACAAAGTGGTTTCGTGACGAGGCTCCATGGAAGGTGCTGGAGGAGAGGCTTCTTCCTAAATTGGTAGGCGATATTGTATCAGGAAGAAAAACGCGGATAAGGATTTGGAGCGCGGCAGCTTCAACCGGGCAGGAAATTTATTCGACTGTTATGTGTATAGACAATTATTTAAGCAAAAACAATGTAAATGGAGTAAGTCTTAAGAATTTTGAATTTATAGCTACAGATATTTCCAGTCATGTTCTGGAAATAGCAAAAAAAGGAAGATATGACAAGATAAGTATGATGCGCGGTTTAAATGAGGAGTATAAAGAGAAATATTTTAACAAGAATGGTTCAGTATGGACCATTGATCAAAAAATACAGAGCGCAGTAAAATTTATGCGCTTTAACCTTATAAACAGTTATAAGGAATTTGGATTGTTCGATATTATTTTCTGCAGATATATTTTAATTTATTTTTCTGAAACTTTAAAAAGCGGGATAGTAACAAAAATACACGGTTCATTACAGGATAACGGGGTTCTGTTTACGGGAAATTATGCCCTTTATGACTTGTTTGAAAATAATTTTGACGCTGATTATTACGATAACTTAACATATTATACAAAAAAGAAGAGGTGAAAAATGAAATTACTTGTAGTTGACGATTCGTCTGTAATAAGAAAGATAATCAAGGCTACTACTGATGTGCTTCAAATGGAAATTGTTGAAGCGCAGGATGGAATTGAAGCCCTTGAAATACTTTCAAAAATTCATAGCGAAATAGATCTGGTTCTTTTGGACTGGAATATGCCGGGGATAAGCGGGTATGATGTACTTGTAGAAATAAAAAATAATATCCGGTATAAAGATATACCTGTAATGATGGTTACGACAGAAGGACAGAAGAGCAACATTGTCGCGGCTGTGCGGGCGGGAGCTGCAAATTACCTGACCAAGCCATTTACCGGCGAAGAGCTGGAGGCAAAAATTCTGGAATGTATAAGGGAAGAAGGAGAATAATATGAGTATTTTTACAATAGAAAAACTAAGTTATATTTTTATTGATGCATTGACAGAAGTTATTTCTAAAATGGCAGGGTTTTCGTTTGATGTATTATCATCAGAAGCTGACAATGCATTTGAAGAAATCACCGCAGTGATGAGCCTTAACGGCAAGAACCATGGAATGATTTTTATTTCCGCCAAAGAAGACGTTATGCGTATTATTTGTTCGTTTATGACAGGTATTCCAAAAGAGGAAATCACAATAAATGATATCGAAGACACTTTATGTGAACTGGTAAATATGACTGCAGGCAACGCAAAACTGCGTACCAACAATACAGAGCAAACATATACGCTTTCATCACCTTTTATTATTAACGGGGAAAATATGTCTATTAAGGCAAAGAAAGGGATTAATATTATTTCCAGAATCCTGGGAGACGGACAAATTTCGGTAAAATTAAAAGTGGTTTTTTATACATAAAATCAGGCCGCCTGCCTTTCATTTATGCCTTGCAAGCAATTCTGTCCGGCTTTGTACGCCAAATTTGCGGTACAAATTATGAGTATGAAATTTAACTCCGGAAACAGTTAAGCCTGATTTATAGGCGATCTGTTTTATGGAAAGTGACGTTAAGAGCAAATCAAATATTTCTTTTTCCCGCGGAGACAGATCAAAGTTTTCAGGATCAATTTGCGGCGCGTTTTTTTCTTTTCTTGATAATTTTCTCCAGACAATCAAGACAGAAATGCCGAGAGCAAGCGCTGACAGGACTAAAATAAACAGAATGAGCCGGAAATTATTTGACGGGTAATCCCATTTTTCCCCTTTGCCGAATATACCGTTTCCTCTTGATGTGCCTGTATAACTTAAATTATCGTTTTCGCTGACCGTATTATTTCTGTACCGGTATAACATGTCGTAATGAATATTTACAGATACCGCATGACCGTAGTTTAAAGGTTCGCCGAAACCCTCTATGGCAGTATTACGGTATTCAGCAGGAGCGTCTGCTCCATAGATAATACCGCCTGTCTTTTTGAAAGAACCATACCCTTGCGTATGGAAACCTCCGCCGTTGAGCTGGGCGGTATTATTCATTATAACTCCGCCTTCCATTGTAAAAATACCAAAACCGGCGATTAACACGCCGCCGCCGCTGGCTGCATAAGACTGCACATCATTTCTGTTTCCTCTGATGATTCCGCCTTTCATTATGAACTCAGCCTGTCTGTCGGCATTATCTTCAGTTGCGCTTAAGACTTCGTTATGAGTCCGGATAAATACTCCTGCGCCGTTTTGATGATGGCTGGATGACAGAGCTTGACCCTTGTTATAATTGTTCTGAAGCGTAACGCCGTCCAGCATTATCAGTTTTGCATCAAGTCCGTTCACCGCAATTAAAGGAGCATGCGCCTGTATGGGCGGTTCATTTAAATATCCGCCGTCTATGACAAGTTCATATTCCATATAAGGGCTGCCCAAGGTAAGGCTTGAACTTTCTCCCCTTAACCAAATGACAGGATATTCTGTTTGGTTAGCGCTTCTTCGTATTGTTCTGTCAGCTCCCTCTGCTGTAAGCCTTATATGTATTCTGTCAGCAACGATTAAAGGTTCGTCTAATACAATATCCGCAAGAAGGATGATTATAACCGGCTGATCAATCGATGTTTCTGCTGCTGCAGTAAAGGCTTCATGGAGGGTTGCAGGGTTGGTTGCGGCAGCCGTTTGCGCCGGAAGACAGACAGGTATAATAAATAAAAACAGTAAAAAAACTTTTTTCATTACTCTCCTGTCAGCCCTTGTCAAGTGTCTTTATTTTAACAATCAGTTCAGTCCTGCTTTGTACTTCCATTTTATGATACAAATTCCTGACATGAAAAGTAACGCCTGAATAAGTTAAGTTCAACACAGAGGCAATCTGCTTCATGGAAAGTTTTGTCATCAGTAATGCGCATATTTCTTTTTCACGCGGTGACAAATTAAAATTTTCAAGATTAATTTCCGGCGGCGGGTTATTGCTGAATGTTTTTAATAATTGCTTTTTAAAAGTAATATTTATAATAAAAAAGATTGAGATGCATAACACAAGGACTACCGGAATAATAATAAACAGCCTGCGCTGGAACACCTTGTTTGGGTTATCCCATTTTTCTCCTTCGCCGAAGACGCCGTTTCCTCTTGGTACACCCGTATAACTTAAATTGTCATTTTCATAAACTGTATCATTTCTAAACTGCGCTATCGGATTAAAAATTGCCACGTATACCGCATGTCCGTAATATTTTGGCGATGAATAGTTTTCCATAGCAGTGTTCCGGTAGCCGGCAGGTGCGCCGAAACCATATACAATGCCGCCTGTCTTTCTGAATGATGCTCTGCTGCCAATTGCAACGCCGCCGCCTGCACGCATAGCAGTATTACCCTTTATAACACCGCCTTCCATGGTAAAAATGCCAAAACCGGCGGAGAGAACTCCGCCGCCGCTTGAGACAGCGGAATTTACACTATTTGTATTTCCGCGGATTATTCCGCCTTTCATAATAAATTCCGCCTGTCTTTCAGAATTATCATCTACTGTCCTTATAAATACGCCCGCGCCGTTTTGATAATGGTTGGTTGTCAGAACATCAGCAATGTTATAATTGTTTTGAAGCGTAACATTGTTTAGCATTATCAGTTTAGCATCCTGGCCGTTTACCGCAGCCAGCGGCGCATGAGCCTGTATTGGAGGCTCATTCAAATATCCGCCGTCTATGACAAGTTCATGCTCCATACCGGGCTTTCCTAAAGTCAGGCTTGAGTTTTCTCCAGTTACCCAAATGACAGGATATTCCATCAGGTTAGCGCTTCTGCGTATGGTTCTATCTGCTCCTCCTGCCGCAAGTTGTATATGTGCTCCGTCAGCGACTTTTAATGGTTCGTCTAAAACAATGTCAGCAAACAGTGTTATTTCGGCAGGGCGGTCAATGGAAGTTTCATTATCTGCAATAGCAGCCACAGCTTCATGGAGGGTTGTATAGTAATGCGTATTTTCGCCGTCTGAACGGCTTGCTATGGTTTGGGCGAAAAGCTCTGATGACGTTATAATTATAAAAAATAAAACCAAACCGCAGGTTCTGGAAAACATACCTATAAATATACTGCTTTTTGCTTTATCTGGGTAGACGCCGCAATGCCTCACGTTAAATCTAACCCTAAGTGGGTTGATGCCTCAAGATGAAAATCTAACCATACGGAAAATGAAATAATACCGGTAAGACCATTTACCGGAGTACGTATGGAGTTAAACTT